>JAJPHV010000093.1 GCA_021325095.1 Chloroflexota bacterium
GGATACCCTTTTTGAAGGAGAAAGGCAAAACAAATATTCGCCGGATTTGATTGCGGCTGATTCTGTCGGATAAGTCACCAGTGTCAGATCAAGTCCGATCTAGTACACGTCACAACACGCCCTTCTAGGACCAAATCGGCTAACAGCGGATGAATGGCCTTCATCTCGTTGGTTTTACGCTCTACCCTCACCTCGCCCAAGACCACCTGCAATTCCTGGCTAAAGGCACTCAACAGATGCAAGGCAGGCAAGCTGTCCGTGGCGCTGCCATGCAAGCTCTTGCCGTCAACGCTGATGTGGGCCAAGTCCCCGCCATAGGCCTGCAACGCCTGTTGGCCCCACGCGCCCACCACCTGGGCAAAACGCTCCCCATCTAGTTCGCGCACCACACGCTGTATCGTACCCAAACTCGGCATTCGATAGCCCTTAAAGCCTAAGCGCTCCGCCAAGCTCCACCGCTGGGCTTGCCCCCAGCGCGCTATTTCCCGTTCCCCATTGCAACCGCACATCATCGCCAAACACAGGAAAGTTAATAACCCGGCCAAGTCATATTTATGCCATCGTCGATACTCTTCCACCGCTTCGAACGCCTCGCGTAAGCTGTTCATCGCTGCCTCCTCCCCCTAGCTTACGCCTGTTTTCGTTCCTTTTCCGTTTGAAAGATTCAACCCTTGATCGCCTACGGGTTGACCCAAGAGGCGTTGCCGCGCTACTCGCACCCGAAGAGTCCGCATCACTTCACGCTGCCGCAGTTGGCGGCCTGTGTGCTGATGGCGTTTTACCTGGACTTGAGCTATCGGGTAGTGATATGAGAATATCTCGCACCTCCTGACGGGGAAATGGGCGTGAGGAGGAGTTCACGAAGCGACCAAACATGGTCGGTGAGTCCCAGAACCATTGCAGGCGTTTGGGGTTCGAACTTCTTTACCCTGTGGTAGGTCTAATGGTAGGCGCGGGGAGCGGTGCGGACGACACCAGTTATAGACGGTGACTCCCCACCAGCTGAGAGCGAGTTTAAAAACGACACGCCAGGAATGGCTCGTCCAGCCAAACTCGAATAGAATCGTCCTACCCCGTGCGTGTGCTCACCTGCTTTCGTCACCACCACCTCATCACCTGCTAACAGATAGGTCCCTGATGGCTCCACTAAATAGCTACGGACGATAACCCATAACAACTGTCCCATGCCAGTCGCGTTTGATACCAGCGTTGCAGTGTTCGATAGCTGCCTCCTTCCGCTGTGCAGCGTGACAACCCTAACGTTGTGACCCGATCCGCGATACATAACAGCGCCAAGATGGTCTGCGTCATTTGTCGTAACGTTGTCGCCGTTGCATACGGCGCTAGACACCCTAAGTGCTGCGTCTCATAAATCATGCGGCTTTACGCCACCTAAATGGATGACGATGGTCCAGCCAGTAGAGCGTGGCATCGCAAATGGCACGAACCATTTGGTCAACGGTCTCAAACCGACGGCCCTTGAGTGCCAGGGAACGCAGGGTTTTCCACCACGGCTCAATCAGGTTAAGCCATGGGGCGTAAGTCGGCTGAAACAGAAAACGAACGCGGGGATGAGCTAGTGCCCAGAACTTAACATCAAAGGCGCGATGGATGGACAAATTGTCGAGAATGAAAATGAGATCACCTTCGGGCCAATGGGCAGCAACCTGGTCCAAGAAAAGCCGAAAATCATCGGTACGGCGCGCTAAGGCGGTCGTGGTCAGGACATCACCACTGGCAGGCTCGAATGCGCCAAACGTCCATAGCTTACCACGCCGTCCATAATCGGGTACAACGTGTGGATGGTAGCCGTGGGGTGACCAGCGTGAAGTCAAATAGGTTTTCATACTGAACGGTCCCAGTTCATCCAAGCACAGCACATGAGTATTGACTGGCGGCGTTTGGTACAAGCTGATTATCGCCCCCTTTTTCAGCGAACTGCGGGTCAGGTCGCTCGGTGAAATAAACCGTGGCTGCTGAGGGGCGCTTATCGTTTCGGTCACATGGAGCTTATACCCGACCCACTGAGTGGTTCGTTGGGTGCTGCGGCGGGCATCGGTATCGTAAGGTGTTGCAATGTAGTTGCCGCGATAGTGCCCGGTCGCGGTATAGCTGACCGTTTCACGCGACGGTCTGAACTGCTCGTTCAGCACCCGGCGCAGCGTTCTTACCTCAAGCAGGGTCTGTAAGGCGGGCGTCCCAAACTGCTGGAGCTGTCTCCACAGCCATTCGCCATCCGTCGCCATCCGCTGCAAATGCTCGGTCATCTCTATTTTGCTCGCCCAGTTCAGTCGTTGATAAGCGGCATAGGTCTCGACCAAACTGGCGGGCAGATACCGTACCGTCCAAGGTGCATCCGCACTGATGAGCGCACACACCGTGATATGCAGGGTTTCGCGCACCAACTCGACCGTGCTCAAATCGCGGACAGCTCCCAGAATGTGGGTGCTGTCAGTACGCTGTTTGCCACCCGCCTGTACATAACCTTTTTCACGCAGATAGGTCACAACGCGCTCGAACACACCGCGTTCACGCTCATGTTCCAGCAGGCGTTTGCGAAAGTTGCACAGGTCCGAATAATGAAAACCGGTCCAATCCAGCGATTGCCGCAGGGCGTATTTCCAATCTAGACGCATCACCGCCATTTGGGCTGCCGCCCGATCCGGCAGCTTTTCCACAAACTGAAACCTGGTGACCAGGGCCAGTATCACCGGATTGACCCCCGGACGCCCCTCGTCAGCGTACATCGCCGCAAAATCGTCATCGCTGAAAACCTGGTCAATCTCCTGACCAATGAAACGGTAGATACTTCCCTCACTCAACAACGGTTCAACGAAACGAGCGGTTTCCACTGGAACCTGGGCTGGAAAGCGTTCTTTGAGCGACATGATGCACCTCACGAGTCTCCGTCGCCCAGTGATCTTACCTCATTCGTTTTTCAACAGAGTCCTTTTCAACCGCACTACACTGGCACTTACAGACCGTGTCTGGGCTAGCCGCGCCCTTCTCTTGACACAAGTGTTCCGCTGGGAGGTGTGAGATAATCTCACTTGACTGCCGGTGATAGGGCTTTCGTGTTTATTCATGCCACGATCCTACCTCACGCCCTCCTGCCTGCTCGGAGATAATCTCACGTCACTACCGCTCAGATCCGGGTCTGGGTCAATTTCCAGATCGAAAGTGTGGACGTAGCGCTTTACGAGCTTAGGGCCGCCGAAGTCCTGGATCGTTTCGCTGGTGAAACTATGCGTATAGGTGGGGTGGCTCTTGATTCGGCGCGGATCGATACGCGAGGTCGGTTGCGGGGCATTTGGTTCGGGAATGTCGATAGGTAGCACAGAATTCTCCTTTCACGGAATTAAAAAGCCGATCTGCGCTGTGCCTTGGTGTGTAACTGGCCTTCCTTCAACGACCAAATGTGTGCTTCTACTTGGCTCCTATGTCACTGTGCTCAGCGCATCAGCGCCGCCTATTTTCGTACCGAACATTTCTTACGAAACTTGGCTACGGTCTGTCCAACTAATGTCCACTGTGGGAACTCTGCGTGCAAGGAGCATCCCGTAAGTAGACATGTCCCAACCAAATCGGGACACTGTCCCATGACAGCAGGACACGTCGCGTTATAGGCTATAGAGAACGTCTGCATAGTGCAAGGGAGGTCATCATGCACGCAATACGTTTTCGGCTTGTTCTCAATCCGCTGGTCATTGGGGGGTTGCTCATAGTGGTGTTAATCGGCCTGGCAAGCAGCCACAACGCTGTCCATGCGGCCACGCACGCGACTTACACCGTGATAGCCGGAACGGATACACCGTATGGGCTTGGTGCGATGGCGTTCGGGCCGCAGACCGTCAAGGTACATCGCGGGGATACAGTCACGTGGCAGTTCATGGGCTTTCATAACGTACACTTTGCTCAGAAACCTGCGGACCTGGTGGTGGTTTCGCAGATCGACGGGAAGCCAGTGCCGGAGTTCAATCCAGCCATCGCGTTCCCCAGCATGAAGCCCGGCGATGTCTATAAGGCCGATGCCTCGTCTGGCGTACCGCTGCCTGAGCCTGGGCAGTCACCCGAGGCTGCTCTCGCTGCCTTTACTGTGTCGGTGGTCATGGATGTCGAGCCGGGTACATATGGCTACGTGTGCGATCTCCATCCAGGCATGGTCGGCAGCATTGTGGTGGTCGATGACAAGACTCAGATCCCCAGCCCGGCAGAGGTCGCCAAGACAGGTAAGGCCGAGTTGGAAGCTATCATCGCTGCCGGGGATAAAGCCTATATGGATCTGCTGCGGAAGTTTCCGCCCCAGGCCCAAGGCGACACGCTACAAGTTTCGGCAGGCGGCCAAGAGGGGGTAGCCGCTATCATCCGCTTCTTCCCAGAGTCAGCGACGATTCTGGCCGGACAAAGTGTGACGTGGACAGTGCCGAAGGGCTTTGAACCCCACACCATCAACCTCCCCTTGCCAAAGGATGGCCGTCCCAGTGAGTTCGCGTTCATGATGGACTCCAACAAGAGGCCGCACGTTCTGCCCACCGACGTATTGACGGCCAACGCCAAGAGCGGCGCGGAAGTATCTCCTGATGGCAATATAAAAAGTGGCTTCCTGCTACCCGGTCAAGGCTTCACGCTGAGGTTCACCAAACCAGGTTCGTATCCGTATTTCTGCGCACTTCACCCGAATATGTTTGGGACAATTGTTGTGCTGCCAGCCGAGCAGAAATAGGCCTGATGGCGCAATCCGACCCGTTGATCTGCTTTACCCTGGAAACTTAAAAACGCTGATGGCAACTACCGAGTGCCACTAACACGAAGGGAAATCATGCCATGAAAATCGAGTACAGCATCCTGATCAACCGGCCCATCGAGGACGTGTTCGCCTATGTGAGCAACGTGGAAAACTGGCCGCAATGGATTTCGGGCGCATCAGAAACCAAACAAACCTCACCGGGGCCTATGGGGGTAGGGACGACGTTTACACAGGTCTCGCATTACCTGGGTCGCCAGTTCGAGGTCAATGCCAGAGTCACCGAATACGAGCCGAATAGAAAATTTGCCGTCGTAAATGATGGGAAGCCAGTGCCGTATGGGAACACCATTACCCTGGAGTGGGCAGGCGGCAGCACCCGGCTCCATAACGTATTGACGGCGTCCGGCGATGTGGGCGGCCTTTTCAAGCTGGCTGAACCGATCATGGAACGCATGTTTCGCCGACAGTTCGAGAAAGATCACGAGAATCTGAAAGACCTGCTGGAAGCGCACGCCGAAGCCAGGGTCTGATCCAGCAGTCAGGCGCGGGGCTTAGGGGCAGCCAGCCGGTTGCCCCAAACGTCAATGAGTGCTGCTCATTTTCGTACTGGAGAGGTTTTGATCATGCTCCACACTGAGGCAACCCTGATTATCAGCCAGCCCATTGAACAGGTTTTCTCGTTTGTGTCCAACCTCGAAAACCGTCCACTGTGGCGCGCAGGAACGCTGGAAACAAAACAGACCCCCCAGGGAACAAATGGCGTCGGCACGTCATTTCACGAAGTTTTCGAGCTTTTCCTCGGCAAGAAGGGCGAGGCGGATTACAGGATTACCGAGTATGAAGCGAACAAACGCCTGGTGTTCGTGAGCACCTCCGGGCCGATGCAGATCATGGAAACGCTGACCTTCGAGGCTGCGGAGGGCAAGACCAGGATCACACAGACAACGGATGCAAACTTTAACCGCTTCAAGATCATTGAACCGCTGTTCAAAGGAATGGGGCAACGAATGCTTGTTGCCAACCTGAGTCGTTTAAGAGATCAACTGGAAAGGTGATCGCCCGCCAATGACCACTCGAACCGCTTTTGATTTCCAATGGATCAGCCGTCTTGGGATCGCCGCCGTGCTCTTCCTCAGTCATGGGCGATGTCTGATCATTGCCGGTCTTTTGGTCTTCTGGCTGTACCGAAAACCGGGCAGCACAAAACGTAATGCAGGTTGGGGTGGTCTCATCCTCTCCGCGCGGGCCGTCTCCGCCCTTCTTGGACGGCCAGTTGTTGAGATCGTGCAGGAGGATCAAATACTGACGACTGTCGTCGATCTGATCATGAATGTCTCGGCGGGCTTGTGGCTGGCCTTCGGCATTTTCGAGACGGCGCTGGTCTGGTTCGACGTGCGCGAAGGGACGGCGTGGGCGTTCTGGACGGTTGTCCTCGCCACTCTGGCAGTGCTGGCGAGCTGGGCTTCAATCTCGTGGCAATTCATTCGGTGCGGCGTGCGGCTTGGCTTCGATCTGCCGCCCGTCGCGTTCATTTATGCGGCAATGATCACGCCGATTGCGGCAGTGCTGGGCTGGATTGGCCTGGGTCACGTGTAGGGAGTGGAAATGCAACCCGTCATCGAAGTAGCCAACCTAACCAAACGCTACAGACGTGCCGAAGCCAACGCCGTAGACGGCATTTCGTTCACGGTTGCGCCCGGGGAACTCCTCGCGCTTCTCGGCCCGAATGGGGCCGGGAAAACGACGACGATTTCTATCCTCACCACACGATTGGCTCCAACGTCAGGAACCGTGCGGGTTGTGGGTCACAACGTCGTCAGTGAAGCCAGCGCGGTCAGAAAGAATGTGGGCATTATCTTCCAGAATCCCAGCCTGGACCTCAACCTGACCGCCGAAGAAAACGTCCGCTTCCACACTATTCTGTATGGGCTTTACCCATTCCGGCCCACATTTTCAACCATGTCACGTCGTTACCAGCAGCAAGTTCATGACTTGTCGGTGGTACTTGGCCTTGAAGGCGACATCTTCAAGCCTGTCAAAACCTTTTCCAGCGGTATGAAACGGAAACTTGAGATCATCCGCAGCCTGATCCACCAGCCTAGAGTATTGTTCCTGGATGAGCCGACGACGGGCCTGGATGCGGCCAGCCGACGCAACCTGTGGGAGTATCTGAAGCTGGCGCGCGAAAAGGATGGCACGACGTTTTTCTTGACTACTCACAATCTAGAGGAAGCTGAACAGGCAGATACGATCTGCATTATCGATAAAGGCCGAATCGTATCTTATGGCACGCCACCTCAAATCAAAGCCAACCTGATCGAGGAGTACTTGCTGGTTGATGCCAATGATCGGGAGCGTTTGCGCGGCGAACTGATGGGCCTTGCGCTCTCGTTCAGTGAGACACCTCTGTTCAAAATCAACCTCAACGGTCATAGCGCCTACCAGGTGATCCGGTCAATTGATACGCCGCTCACGACTGTGAAAATCCACGCACCGACGCTAGAAGATGCCTATCTCGCCATCGTGGAGAACTCGTGATGGAACTTAACGTGATTCTGGCAATTGCCTATCGAGATCTGATTAAATTCGGGCGCGATCCAGCCAGGCTGATATCGTCCTTCGTTTTCCCGGTGCTGTTCATCGGGGTGTTTGGCCCAACCTTACAGGCCAATCTTGGAGCCGATGCTGGCTATGACTTCCTCGTTTTCACCTTTACAGGCATCTTTGCGCAGACGCTTTTCAGTTCATCGGCGCAGGGAATTGTCTCGCTCATCGAGGATCGGGAAAACGACTTCAGCCAGGAAATCTTCGTCTCACCTATTTCGCGCTATTCAATTGTCTTTGGCAAGATTATGGGCGAATCGCTGGTGGCACTTCCGCAAGGAGCGGCAATCATCATCTTCGGTGTACTCATTGGCGTGTCGCTCAGCGCGTCACAGCTTGTTGGCCTGACACTGGCAGCATTGGCAGCTTGCCTTTTCGGTGGTGCATTCGGCCTGGTGGTTCTTGCCAATCTCAGCAGTCAGCGAGCGGCGAATCAGATTTTTCCGTTCCTCACCATCCCGCAGTTTTTTCTGGCGGGGGTTTTCACGCCGATCAAGGTTCTGCCAGCCTACCTGGACATCCTTTCACGCATCTCACCCATGCGCTACGCCGTTGACCTGGCGCGTGGCCTGTTCTATGAAGGACAACCCGAATATCCGAAGGTTGTCCTGCAAGACCCACTGACCAATCTGGTCATCATCGCTGCAATGTTCGGTCTGTTCCTCGTCGCAGGAACGTTTCTTTTTGCCCGAAGCGAACGGAACCGATAGCAAACTAACCTCAAAAGGAGATTTGGCAATGCGTAAACTGCTGCGGAGATTGGGAATCATACTGCTGGGGCTGATCGTTCTAATCGTGGTGGTCGGCGCTGTCGCCTATATCATTGGCGAAGGAAAGCTAAACAAAGTCTACACGATCCCGGCTCAGTCGATCTCAATCCCAACCGATCAGGTTTCTATCCTTGAGGGCAAACGGCTGGCAACAGTCTGGGTTTGCACAGACTGTCATACCGAAAATCTCAGTGGCAGGTTATTGGCGGACAATCCGATGATTGGCACGATCTATACGGCCAACCTGACACCCGGCGGTGAACTGGCGAAATGGTCGGATTCTGACGTAGCGACAGCGATCCGGCACGGCGTCAGCCCCGATGGTAAGGCACTCATCGGGATGCCATCGAACGACTACTTTGCTATGAATGACGCTGACGTGAGCAAAATCATCGCCTTTGTCCGATCTGTGCCTGCGGTGGACAACAAGACGCCCCGGCCCACGATCACAACCTCCGGCAAAATCCTTATTGGTCTCGGCCTCTTACCGCCTCAGGGCCTGGCTGCCGCCTATATTGACCACAATGCGGCAATATCCCGCCCGACGGCAAATGTTTCCGCAGGCTACGGAAAGTATCTGGCAACGACCTGCACCGGCTGTCACAATGCGGCCTTCTCTGGTGGGCCAATCCCCTTTGCTGCGCCCGATATGCCTGCTGCCGCCAATCTGACTCCAGGTGGTGACCTGGCAAAGTGGTCGGACAGCGATTTTATCAAGTTTTTCCACACCGGGATCACGCCGGAAGGCAAGCAGATTGACTCGAAACATATGCCCTGGAAATCGTTGGGCCAGATGACTGAGGACGAACTCAAGGCACTGTTCTTATACCTGAAATCGCTGCCAGCCAAAGCGACGGGTAAGCAGTAACTGGGAGGATTCGGTGAGCGGCAAAACGTTTATCGCAACGACAGGCCAGGGGATAGCACGTGCCTCACAGGGAGCAAATGACCAGTGGGCCGTTGAATTCCTGCCCACCGACTGCGACGTGCGCTGCCTTGCAGCCGACCCACTGCACAAAAACACGCTCTACGCGGGGACTCAGGGTAACGGCGTGCTGCGTTCGGAAGATCAGGGAAGGACGTGGCAACCTGCGGGGCTGGCCGGGCAGATCGTCAAGGCACTGGCCGTCAGCCGTACTGAGCCAGCAACAATTTATGCCGGAACTAAGCCAGCACTGGTGTTTGTGTCGCATGATGACGGCGTGACCTGGACAGAATTGGCCGCATTCCGACGCATCCGTTCCCGCTGGTTCTGGTTCTCCCCGGCAGAGCCGCCCTTTAGCGCCTATGTGCAGGGCATCGCACTGTCGCCCACTGACCCGAAAGTGATCCTGGTCGGCGTTGAGGCAGGCGCAGTGGTGCGCAGTGAAGATGGCGGACAGACCTGGTCAGGCCATCGTCCTGGTGCGGTGCGAGACTGCCATTCGTTAACCTTCCATCCGACAAATGGCGACTGGGTATACGAAGGAGGTGGGACGGGTACAGCTTTCAGCCGAGACGCTGGGCGAACCTGGAAACAGCCCAGAGATGGGTTAGACCGGCGCTATGGCTGGGCGTGTGCCGCTGACCCGGCCCAACCGGAAATCTGGTACGTCTCAGCATCGCCCATATTCTCGCGTTCTAACCCCGGTGTGCCCCCGGCCCATATCGACGGCGAGGCCAATGCCTATATCTTCCGCTCCGCTGGCGGCGCGCCGTGGGAAAAGCTCAGTGGCGGTCTGCCACAACCACTGAACTACATGGCCTATGCGCTGCTCACTGACCCCGCCGCACCAGGCCACATCTATGCCGGGTTGAGCAACGGCGACGTGTGGCATTCGACCAATCACGGTGATTCGTGGCAGTGTCTCCCATTCCAACTGAAGGGCATACGCCGTTCACTGATTATGTTGTGATCTCGTCCGCAGGAGGTTTCGTCATGAGTACCAGGATTTCTGAAGGCTCATCGCTCTCTGAGCCAGCAACCGACGACCTCATCCGTTGGCTGCGTTTCCTATCGCGCTGGGCACTGGTCACCGTGTTTGTGGGCATCGCGTTGCTGCTTGTTTATTTGGGCGGGATTGGCTTTGCACAATCCGATACTGCCCTTGGGGCCGAGTATAGTGAACTCTTGCAGGCAGTGCGTGTGCCCACGATGTATCGCCTCTTCACGACGTTCGACGCCACTGGGTGGTTGATGATGGGCGGTGTACTAATGATCGTCGCGGCCATATTGAAAAATCACGCGCCAATCCGTGCCCTGTTGATTGCCGCGTGCGGGGTCGGATTGTTCACAGGCATCCTCGGCGGCGTCATGCGGCTTGTCGGTATCAGCGATCTCGCCGCACACTACGCCATTTCCACGCCCACTCAGCAGGCGGTTCTCCTCCAACCGACGCTCGCGCTGTACGAAGTCATTGGCGCGCACTTTGTCGTGGGCGACGTGTTGGCAGGTGTAGGCTACTTGCTCGTCGCGTCGGCGACATTTTCGCTTGCTGCATTCCCGCGCTGGCTCACGGGTTGGTTTGTCCTTGCGGGGGCATTGTCGCTTCTGCAAGGGACGACAAGCGCTCTCGGTGCGTTCTCGTTTCTTATACTGCTTCCAACGATTATTGTGGGAGTGTTGGGTCTGCATGTTGCAGTTGCGGTTGCCTTCTGGCGTCCATCACCCACGCTGGTTTCTGCGGTGGCAGGGTATTAAAGCAGGTTGTATTGTGCCGACGGTCTGTGCGTCATGTGGAGCAGTGGCACAACTCGCTCTGCGGCTCGTGGCTGGCCCGCCCAGTGCTGATCTTCTGGCTTGCCGCGCTACGACCCTATTTTCGGCCAGGTGTCAATCTGACGTTTGGGGACGTGCCGCCCTTTATGTGGGTTCCGGCGGCACTGCTACTTCCCGCCGTCATTTTGGGCTGGATCGGCTTAAGGCAATTTCCAGGGTGAACTCAGAGTCATCCTTCTTGTTGCTATTTTGTTGATGGACGGGCCGATCAATAATCTATCCAAGCGAGGAGGAGAAATTGCCCCTGCTACCGAACTTCCTGGAGCGTATGGTCTTTTTTACCCTTAATCAGGGACCGGCCCCCTTGCTTGATATGTTCGGCGCTATTGGGTTTCGGGTCGTGGTGACTGCGATCCATCTGGGCGTATTCGAGACGCTGGACGCTGGCCCACTCGCCGGAGATTCGCTGGCACAAAAGCTTGGCGCAGACACCGAAGGGATGCGGTTGATGCTCGAAGCGCTGGAAGCACTGGGCTATGTGCGCAAGCAGAGCGACGGTTACGTCAACACGCCCATGACCAAGAAGTGGCTGGTCTCAAGTTCGGAAACGAATTTTGCGCCGTTCTGTCTGTACTGGGATACCTTACTTTCAAAACTTATGACGAACCTCGATCAATCGATCCACAGCGGCAAATCGCCCGAAAACTTATATGGCTGGATCGAACATCAGCCCGAAACGTCGGGCTACTTTCAGCAGGCCTGACCACCATGGCGCGCTTTGGCGGGGATGACATCTTGGGAAAGTTCAAGCTCCCCCCAGGGCCAACTCGCCTGCTGGACGTTGGGGGTGGACACGCCATGTACAGCATCCTCATGTGCGAAAAGTACCCGGAACTGGCCGCTACCGTACTCGATTCGCACCAAGCCCTTGAAACTGCGCGGCAAAATATCGCTGCCGCGAATATGGGCCAACGCATCACCCTGCAAGAAGGCGATTTCCTCAAAGCCGATTATGGCTCAGGCTACGACGCGGTGTTTCTGTTTAACATCGTGCATGGATTGACGCCAGCCCTCAACAAAGAACTGTTGCGTAAAACGGCTCAGGCGCTCAAACCTGGCGGTCAGGTCGTGATCGTCGAACAATTGCTGGGGGCGGTTTCCACGCCCATCGGCAAAGCATCGACGCGGCTGCTGGGCCTGGCCTACTTCCATCTGATCGAGGGCAAAACCTATACCTACGAAGACTTGCAAGGTTGGCTGCGCGATACCGGTTATGGTAAACCCCAGAAACACGGTTTACTCAAAGCCCCAGGCAATTATGTTATCGTGACCGAAAGGATGGACTAACTCTTTTGAAAGACTCCAGAGGGTAACGGGTGGTTGAGTCCACATAGCAGGCAGGACTATACTGATAACTGAGCAGGCAGTAAGAAATCGTTCCGATGAGACCTATTAACCGCGCCCACCTCGCTGTTCTGGGCATCGCACTTGGCCCGATATTGATCGCCGTAGCCCTCCTCTGGCTGCGCCTGGTAACGCCCTTTGACGGGGCGCGGCTTGAACCGGCCCAACCGGTTTGGAAGGCGAATGGGGTCGTGGTTACGCCAGTGGAGGAACAACCGGGAGGTTTACGTGAAGGCGACCTGGTCGTCGGCGTTGATGGGCGGAGTCTGGAAGCCTGGGCACAGACTCTCTTTCAGCCTGACGTCTCGCGGCCAAGCTGGCAGTTCGGCCAAACGGTGGTTTATACCGTGATACGCGCTGGGAATCGTCTCGATGTGCCTGTCGTGCTGGGGCACTATCCCCTCGGCGCGGTACTCGTCAGGAGTTGGGGGGTCTTCCTATTCTTACTGGCCTTTCAGCCCGTCGGGCTATTCGTATTCTTGCGTCGTCCACACGAACCCGCAGCACGACTGTTCTTTCTTTCAGCCTCATGTGTCCTGGCCGGTGGGTTTGCCTGGTCACTTGGCTTACAGGTCAGCGATCTCATCGGAGGGACGGGCTTCTGGATGTATAGAGTCCCGCTGCGTGGCGCATACATGCTTTCCTATGTCGGCCAGTTGCACTTCGCTCTGATCTTTCCCAGGAAACTGCCCTTCGTCGTGCGACATCCTCGGGCAATTCGACTGATGTATGCCGGTTCATTCGCGCTGTATGGCTTATTCATCGCTATTTCGCGGTTCGCAGCGTCAAGCACACTGCACTGGCTCGGCTGGTGGACACCGGCTGAACGGTCGTTCACATTCGTTTATTTCATCCTGACCATCCTCGTTGCTGTGCGGCGATACGAGGGTCTCAAATCTGACAGGGTAGCTCGCTATCAACTCCGGTGGATTGTATACGCTCTGGTTCTGTCGGGAGGACTTTCCACGTTCTTTGGCTACCTGCCAGAGATATCCTTGGGCCATCCTCTTGTTAACTGGAATACGCTTGTACTTTTCTTTCTACCCCTGCCATTGTCGTTCGCCGTCGCCATCCTGCGTTATCGCCTGTTCGACATCGACATCATCATCAACCGCACGCTCGTCTACGGCACGCTGACCGCGCTGGTGGCTGCGCTCTATGTCCTGGTTGTAGGCTCACTCGGCCTCGTGTTCCAGGCACGCAGCAGCTTGGTGACCTCGGTAGTTGCGACGGGGGTCGTCGCCATTGTGTTTCAACCGCTCCGAGATCGCGTACAGCGGGCCGTCAATCGGCTCATGTATGGCGAACGGGATGATCCCTACCGTGTGCTGACGCGGCTCGGTCAGCGTCTTGAAGTGACTCTTGCGCCAGATGCCGTGTTGTCGACCATCGTGGAGACCATCGCCCAGGCGCTCAAGCTGCCCTATACCGCTATCGTGTTGAAAGATCAGCAGACCTTCACTGTAGCCGCCACTTACGGGTTGCTCAAGGGAGAACCTCTTCGTTTACCACTTGTCTATCAGGCTGAAATCGTCGGTCAGTTGATCCTGGCTCCCCGCAGCCCTGACGAAGCCTTCACTTCTAGCGATCTCCGCCTCCTGGATGGCCTGACACATCCGGTCGGCATGGCCGTTCATGCCGTGCGCCTGACGGCTGACTTGCAGCGTTCACGTGAGCAGTTGGTGATGGCCCGCGAAGCGGAGCGCCGCCGTTTGCGCCGTGACCTGCACGATGGCCTGGGCCAGGCACTTGCCAGCCAGGTGCTCCAACTGGATGCCGTTTACAACCTGCTGAGGCATGATCCTGTGGAGGCCCGGATGCTGGTCACGGATCTCAAGACACAGACGCAGAACATCATTGCGGATATTCGTCGCCTGGTCTACGAGCTGCGGCCACCTGCCCTCGATGAACTTGGGCTGGTTCCGGCACTGCGCGAGCAAGCAGAGCAGATTAATCAACTCGATGGATTGCGCATTTCGTTGGAAGCGCCTGATTATTTGCCGCCATTGCCCGCTGCCGTCGAGGTCGCGGCCTATCGTATCACCCTGGAAGCGCTGACTAACGTGGTGCGCCACGCCCATGCGCGCCAATGTGCGATTCGCCTGGCGCTCGACAACGTGCTGCGCCTGGAGATTATCGATGATGGCTGCGGCCTACCTGCTCACTGTCGCACTGGCATTGGCTTGACCTCAATCCGTGAGCGGACAACCGAACTGGGCGGAACATGCATCATCCAGCCAGCCCCAGCGGGCGGAACCCAGGTCTTGGTTAGCCTGCCACTGCCGAAAGAGAAGGGAGAGCTGGCATGGAGCGCATCCGCATCCTGATTGCCGACGACAGCCCCCTGTTCCGAAAGGGACTAGCGGCCCTCCTTAAGTCCTTCACCGACACCGAACTGGTGGGCGAGGCGACGAGTGGCGAAGAAGCGATTGCCTTGTCGGCCAGACTCCAGCCAGATGTGATCTTGATGGACTTAAAAATGCCCGACGTGAGCGGCATCGAAGCGGCGCGCCGCATTATCCAGACCAGCCCACACATCAGCATTCTGATGCTGACGATGTTTCAGAATGACGATTCTATTTTCGCCGCGATGCGCGCCGGGGCGCGGGGCTATCTGCTGAAGGGGGCGGATCAGGACGAGATGTTGCGTGCCATTCGCGCCGTCGCCAGCGGCGAAGCGATCTTCAGCCGGACTATCGCGCAGCGGCTCATTCACTACTTTAGCAGCACCAAGCCGTCTGGCCCGTCCGGCATTTTTCCCCAGTTGACCGACCGTGAGCGCGAGATTCTGGCGCTCATCGCGCAGGGCTACAAGAACCCGGAAATCGCCGAACACCTGACCCTCAGCCCAAAAACCGTCCGCAACCACGTCTCGAACATCTTCAGCAAGTTGCAAGTGGCTGACCGCGCTCAGGCCATTCTTCGGGCCAGGGAAGCCGGCCTGGGCGACGACAATCTATCGCAGGGTTTCTAGATGAAACGGTTAGGACGCGTCCGGCTCATGGTGGTCCTCGCGGCGACAGCGCTGCTGGCGTTGTCGCTCAGCTACCTCTGGCTTCACTTGGCTGTCCCCTTCGATGGCGCGCGCCTTGGCCCGGACGAGCCATTTGGCGAAACGGCGTGGAAATCCGGCGGAATTCTCGCAACGCCGTTGGAAGATAGTGCAGATGGGCTGCATCAAAATGACCTGATTGTTGCCGTCGATGGCACCCGTATCGAAACCTGGGTAGAGGGCCTGGCAACGCCTGGTTTCCCGCGTCCACAATGGAAACTGGATCAAATCGTCCCCTACACGGTCATCCGAAATGGAAGTCGACTAGACGTTCCGATCAGATTACGGCCCTATCCGCTGGGGGCTATCCTGGCGACGACAGGTACGCTGCCCATCACCCTCGCCATTTTCCTGTCCATCGCTACTTATATTTTTCTGCGCCGTCCCCAGGAGCAGGCCACTATTCCATTGTTGATGTGTCCGTATAGTATGCTACCCGCTGCCACAGCGATACTCTTTGGCCTTCAGATCAGCGATATTGTGGGTGGAACCGGCTTCTGGCTCTTCAAGCTGGCGAGCTTCGGCGCTACGACGTCGGGCGTCATCTCGCTGTTGAATTTTGCACTTGTCTTTCCCCAGCCACATCCCCTCCTGTCTCGCCATCGCGCTTTATCTCTCCTGATGCGTATACTCCCCATCGCCGCTTGCGGCACGTATCTTATTATTATGCGCTTCCAGACGGCGAGTATGTTCGCCTGGATCGGGCTGTTGAATGCAACCTGGCCGATCCCAATCATGGTGTATATGGGGTTGTCGTTAATTACACTGGTGTCCGGCCAACTCTTCGGGAGCCATGACGCCGTCACGCGCCAGCAAGGGCGACTGGTTGTGTTCTCAATCAGTGTAATGAGCGCAGTCGGCATCGTTTTCGGGCTGTTTCCGAAAATTATCCTGGGACACGTCCTGATCGACAGAAACATACTGGCGCTATTTCCGCTGGGGTTTGTCGGTGCCGTCGCCGTCGCGGTGCTGCGCTATCATCTGTTTGACATCGACATCGTTATTAACCGCGCACTGGTCTACGGCGCAGTGACGACCATTGTGGTTATCCTTTACGGCCTGGTCGTCGGTTCACTGAGCGCACTTTTCGAATCGAGCGGGAACTTCCTCATCTCACTGCTGGCAACCGGGTTAGTTGCCGTTATATTTCAGCCCTTGCGTGAGCGATTGCAACGCGGCGTCAACCGCTTGATGTATGGCGAACGTGACGATCCCTACACCATGCTCGCCCTGCTTGGACAGCGTTTGAAAGCGACCCTGACGCCCGACATGGTGTTGCCGACCATCGTCGAGACGGTAGCGCAGGCCCTCAAACTTCCCTACGTGGCGATTGCGTTAAAGCAAGGCGACTCGTTGGTTCCTGCTGCGACCTTCGGGTTGCTTAAGGACAAGCCATTACGTCTACCTCTCGTGTATCAGGCGGAACCCATTGGCGAGTTGATCCTCGCGCCGCGCGGCCCCGGCGAAGTCTTTTCGCCTGCCGATCTTCGCCTGCTCGATGGCCTGGCCCATCAGGTGGGCATTGCGGCCCACGCGGTTCGACTCACGGCTGACTTGCAGCGCTCTCGTGAGCAGTTGGTCACAGCACGTGAGGAAGAACGCCGTCGCCTACGGCGCGACCTGCACGATGGCCTCGGCCAGGCGCTTGCCGCTTTGACCCTTCAGCTTGATGCCGTACGCAACCTGCTGCCCCATGATCCTGTCGCGGCGGTTCCGCTGGTATCCGACCTCAAGGCCGAAACGCAGGCGGCCATCACCGATATTCGCCGCTTGGTTTACGAATTGCGGCCCCCTGCGTTGGATGAGCTTGGCCTAGTCTTGGCACTGCGTGAACACATAGAGCAATACAATCACGCCGATGGTCTGTCCGTAAGGCTCGAGGCACCAGAACGACTACCGCCTTTACCGGCTGCGGTCGAGGTGGCCGCCTATCGGATCGCACTTGAAGCACTCACCAACGTCGTGTGCCATGCTAACGCGCGTTCTTGTATGATGCGCCTGACGCTGATGGATGGATTGTGTCTCGAGGTGATCGACGACGGTTGCGGTCTTCCCGTCAGACGCTCGAGGGGAGTCGGCTTACGCGCGATGTGCGAGCGGGCGGCGGAACTGGGTGGAACTTGTCTCATCGAGTCGCCCCAAACTGGCGGAACCCGAGTCCTGGCAAGGCTGCCGCTACCAAAGGCATAATCGCATCAGCATATTCCGTTCGAGCCACGTGAAATCGTGGCTGGTGGCCCATTTACAGCAGTTCTCGACCAGGATGATCTATAAGCTGGACTTTGAACATGGTTGAATAAAAGATGAGGCAGAATAACCAGTCTTGACCTGACTTGGCGGAAAGGTTGAAGATGGTTAATCTGCCGGGGTGGATGATAACGATACTGACGGAGTTTGCGCCAGCCATTTACGGGATAACAACATGGTATAAAGTGGAAGTACTGGTGGCGGGTGTAATCCTGGCAAAGGGCAGCGTACCGTGAGCGCGATTTTGCGGGTGATGGGGCCGAGGCAGGAACGAAATGACGCGAAGTATCATCACGTGTTGTCGCGGGCGGTGTGGTCAGGGCTGGAAGTTTGTACTGCGGGCGGATTGTTGGGCACAGGAATGAGAAGGGATATAAAGGAAACCTGTGGAGGACAAACATGGCCCGCAAACAACGGCAGTTCAGTGCACAATTCA
>JAJPHV010000067.1 GCA_021325095.1 Chloroflexota bacterium
CGGCCACTAACCCTTCCAAGATCGCCCCTTCTGCATCACTCAGGTCCATACGATACCCTTGCCGTCCCATCGTTCATGCCCTATCTCATGGACGGCACGCGATCTTATCCCTTCCCACATTCTTTGCCTAATCCCTCTCTTTCCAGACGGTCTCTGATGCTTCAACGAGTAAGATTTGCGGCTGTAAACCTATCCGTTCATCGCGTGAGCGCCAGAGATCGATTTCTCCCCGAACTGTCGGATAGGAGTATAATTCGCCAGTTGGCTCAGTTGAGTGCTGTCGCAATTGATCAAGTGAAGCGGAGCAATTATCTCATGTCCTCTCCCGGTTCTGCCAGCGAATTTGTCATCGCCGACGCGCATCCTTATGATCAGCGTTCGACGCTCCGCTGGCTATTCTCCCATATAGTTCGTTACCGGGTGCTGCTCGTTACACTGGTTCTGGGCGCGCTGTGCAACGGCGGGTTGGCCTTTGTCGTCCCGGCGTTGGTCGGCGTCGCCTTCAACGCTGTCCTTCAACCGCAGCCCGACCTGAATACGGTGGGTTGGTGCGCTGTGCTGATCGTTGTGTCGCAGATTGTACGGGGCGGCGTGATGTTGGGCCGCAATGCCAGCGCCGAAACCATCGGCCAGCGCCTGGAACGCGACACGCGCGACGAGCTTTATGCCAGCTTGCTCGGAAAGAGCATGACCTTCCACAGTATGCAGTCGGTGGGCGACATTATGGCCCGCGCCACCAACGACGTGCATGAATTGTACCTGATGTTCCAGCCGGGCCTGAATATGGTCATCGGCTCTGGAATGTTCCTGCTGTTTCCGCTCCTGTATTCGCCCGCCATTCACCCGCACCTTCTCCTGACTCCGGCGCTGTTTGTTCTGGGCTACATCCTCGCGCTGCGGTTTTACGTGTCGCAGCTTCATCCGGCTACCGAAGGCGTTCGCGCGCGGTTCGGAGAGATGAACGCCGCGCTGGCCGAAGTGGTGGACGGCATCGAGACGGTCAAAGGTGCGGCGCAGGAGTGCCAGGAGATTGATCGTTTTGACCACAATGCCACCGCTTTCCGGAACGCCTTTGTGCGGCAGAGCGACATCGAGGCGCGGTTTGTGCCGCTGCTGCTGCTGGGCCTGGCCCAGGGGTCAGCCTTTCTCCATTCGATTCTGCTCTATCGTGCCGGGCTGATCAGCGTCGGGCAGATCGTGGCCTACATGGGCTATATGCAGGGCTTTGGCTTCCCAACGTGGATTTCGCTGTTCGGCTTCTCGCAGTTGTCCCTGGGGTTGGCAGCGGCCAACCGCATTCTGAAGCTGATCAAAACGCAGACCGACCTGGACGAGAACAAAACGGGACATGCAGCGGTCATCGCGGGCGCGGTCAGGTTCGAACATGTCAGTTTTGCCTATCCTGATTCTAGCAATAATGCCATTCATGACGTGTCGTTTGAAGTGAAGCCGAACCAGATCGTTGCTCTGGTCGGGCAGACCGGCGTGGGCAAAAGCACCCTTGCCAGGCTGATCAACCGTACCTATGACACGACGGCGGGTCGTGTCCTCATCGACGGCGTGGACGTGCGCGACTGGCAATTGGAATCGCTGCGCTCGCAAATATCCATCATCGAGCAGGACGTTTTCCTGTTCTCACGCACCATCGCCGAGAATATTGCCTTTGGGATGCCCGGCGCGACCCAGGCGCAGATCGAGCAGGCGGCGAAGGAAGCGCAGGCGCATGACTTCATCATGAACTTCAAAGACGGCTATCAGACCGTGATCGGCACGCGCGGCGTCACTTTGTCCGGTGGGCAGCGGCAGCGCCTGGCGCTGGCGCGTGCCTTCCTGACCAACCCGCGTATCCTGATCCTGGACGACTCCACCAGCGCCATCGACAGCGCCACCGAAGACCAGATTCAGCGGGCCATCCGCCACGCCACGCAGGGCCGGACGACTTTTCTGATCACGCACCGTCTCTCGCAGATTCGGTGGGCCGATCAGATCGTGGTGCTGCGCAAAGGGCGCATCGCCGCGCTCGGCACGCACGAAGACTTGCTGCGGACGTCTGAACCCTACCGTCGCATTTTCGCCACCGATAATGTGGTCAGGTCGGCAGCCGAACCGGAATTACAGCCCGGACACTAGCGGGCCATGCGTCTGAAGCCAGCAAAGGATTCACATGTCTGTCTTTGAGGGCCTCGATACCGAGGCTTATGATCGCAGCTATTCGGATGCGGAACTGGTTCGCCGCATCCTCCAATACTTCAGGGCGCAGCGACGCCGCCTGGCGGTGATTGCCGGGACGGTGCTGCTGACCGTAATCGCTGACCTGTCTCAGCCGTTGATCATCGCGCAGGGCGTCAGCCTCCTCGCCAGCAATCCCCCGCCCGCCGTCCTGATCGGGCTGGTCGCGCTGGTCTACGTCACGGCCTGCATGGGCTGGGGAACCAATCTCATCCGGCGGCGCAACACGGGCCGGGCGGTGGGCGACATGGTGCGCGATATGCGCAGCGACGCTTTCCAGGCCGCCATGTCGCACGATCTGTCCTTCTACGACGAATTTGCAGCGGGCAAGATCGTCAGCCGTATCACCTCGGACACACAGGAATTCGCCCAGATGATCGTGCTGGTGACCGACCTGATCGGCCAGATCATTGTGCTGCTCGTCCTGACGCTGATTCTGGCGCTGACGGAGTGGCGGCTGACCCTCGTCTTGATGATCATTGCTCCGATGATCATGGCCTCGGCACTGTTGTTCCGGCGGATCGCGCGCCGCGCCAGCCAGCAGGCCAGCCGCGCCCTCGCCAACGTCAACAGCAACATCCAGGAATCCGTCTCCGGGATCAGCGTTGCCAAGAACTTTCGCCAGGAAGCGACCATGTACGCCGATTTCGGTGGCACAAACCGGCAAGCCTATGCCATCAGTTTGCGGCGCGGCCTGGTGCTCTCGATGGTCTTTCCCACGCTCAATTCGCTGTCCGGTCTGGGCACAGGTATCCTGGTGTACTTTGGGGCACGCAGCGCTCTGGCGGGCGCGATCAGCGTCGGGGCGTGGTATCTGTTTATCCGCTCCATGCAGTATTTCTGGGACCCGCTGACCAACATCGCCTCATTCTGGAGCCAGTTTCAGGCCGGGTTAGCGTCGGCGGAGCGCATTTTCGCCCTGATCGATGCCGAGCCGGTGGTCGTGCAGATCGAGCAGCAGCCCGTTCCGACGGTGCGCGGCGACATTCGCTTTGAGCGCGTCCGCTTCCAGTACAGCCAGCAAGAAATCGTACTGCCCGGCTTGGATTTGCACATCAGGCCGGGCGAGACGGTAGCGTTTGTGGGCCATACCGGGGCAGGCAAATCCAGCATCGCCAAGCTGGTGGCACGCTTCTACGAATTCCAGGGCGGCAGCATTCAGATCGACGGGCGCGACATTCGTACCCTCGACCTGGGCCAGTACCGCAGCCATCTGGGGATCGTGTCGCAGACGCCCTTTCTGTTTTCCGGCACGGTGCTGGAAAACATCCGCTACGCGCGGCCCGAAGCCACCGACGCCGAGATCGAGGCGATGGCGCGCCGCATCGGGAACGGCGAATGGCTGGAAACGCTGCCCCAGGGCTTACAAACGGATGTGGGCGAGCGCGGCTCCCGCCTGTCGATGGGCCAGCGCCAGCTTGTGGTGCTGACGCGCGTGCTGGTGCACAACCCGTCGATCTTTATCCTGGACGAAGCGACGGCCAGCATCGATCCCTTCACCGAGTCGCAGATTCAGCAGGCGCTCAACCTGATCCTGGCCGGGCGCACGTCGATCCTGATTGCGCACCGGCTGTCCACGGTGCGCGCCGCTGACCGGATCGTGGTGCTGCGCCAGGGCGAGATCATCGAGGAGGGCAATCACGAGTCGTTGATGCGGCAGGGCGGGCACTACGCCGAGTTGTACAACACCTATTTCCGCCATCAATCGCTGGAATACATTGAGAATGCCCGGAATGCGCTCACAAGTATGACAGTTGGCATCGATCAAGCACCTTGAAATTGGCCCCGACCCGTGTTATGATCCCCCGACTTAACGAACCGATGTTCGCTTCCCGCCCAACAGCGCGCGAAGCGCCGCCTGCCTGATACTCGATTGACGGCTGCACCTGCCGTCGCCCTGAGCGATCACAACCGGCCAGTCCAGCTTAAGCGATATGAGCGGAGGGATCGCGTGTCAAAAAGCGAGTTTACCGTACAGAACGCCTACCGCTATGACCATACGAACGCGCTCCGCTGGATTGCATCGCACGTCTGGCGCTACAAGTTCCTGGTCATCGCCACTGTCGTTCTGTCGCTCACCAGCAACCTGACTTATGCCCAGGGGCCGGTCCTGATCGGCAAAGCGGCGGATGAGATTCTGCACCCGACAAGGGAAGACGCGCTGCTCAAGATCGGACTAGCTGTCCTCGCCATGCTCGTCCTGAGCGGCATCAGCGAACTGTTCCACGCGCTTACGCTGGAAACGCTGGCGCAGCGCTTGGAAGCCAGCGCGCGCGAGGAACTCTATGGCAGCCTGCTCGGCAAGAGCCAGACCTTTCATGACCGCCAGCGTGTGGGCGACATCATGGCCCGTGCCACCGAAGACGTGCGCTGGCTCAACGCGATGATTAACCCCGGAATGCAGTTCATCTTCGGGACAGTGATCGGCATTGGCATCCCACTTTTCCTGATCGCTACGATCAAGACCGATCTGCTGCTCGTCCCGATCATCTTCATTGTCGGCTACATCATCACCCTTCGCCGCTATACCGTTCAGTTGGAACCGGTGGCGCAGCGCCAGCGTTCCCAGTTCGGCGTGATGAACGCGGGCCTGGAAGAAAGTATCTCCGGGATCGAGGTCGTCAAGGCCAGTGCACAGGAAGCCTTTGAACGGCGCAAATTTCGTACCAACGCCCGCCTGTTCCGTGATCTGTTCGTGAGGCAGGGCTATATCGAAGCGCGCTATCTCCCGCTGCTGCTGCTGGGCATCACCTTTGGGGCCGCTTTTCTCCATGCAGGGCTGCTCTACACACAGGGCGTTCTGACCATCCCGCAGATTGTGGCGTTCATGGGGCTGCTGAACCTGTTCCGCTTCCCGACGTTTATCTCGATCTTCTCGTTTTCGTTGGTGCAAACCGGCCTGGCCGGGGCTGAACGTATCCTGCACATCATCCGTGCCGAGACGGAACTCGATCAGAACACAGGCGGCTTCACAGGCACAGTTCGGGGCGACATCGCCTTTGAAAATGTGACGTTCGGCTACGGGCGTGATCCGATCCTGAAGAATGTGTCCTTTCAGGTCAAAGCCGGCCAGACGATTGCTATCGTCGGGCAGACGGGTTCCGGCAAAAGCACGTTGACGCAGTTGGTCAACCGGACGTATGATGCCACTCGTGGCCGCGTCCTGGTGGATGGGATCGATGTGCGCGAGTGGAACCTAACCTCGCTGCGCTCGCAAATCTCGAAGATCGAGCAGGACGTGTTCCTGTTCTCGCGCACCGTCGCGGAGAACATCGCCTTCGGCGCGCCGGAGGCCACCCAGGAACAGATCGAACAGGCGGCCAAAGAAGCCCAGGCGCATGACTTCATCATGGCGTTCAAAGATGGCTACCAGACGATGGTCGGCGAGCGCGGCGTTACCCTGTCCGGCGGGCAGCGGCAGCGGATCGCACTGGCGCGGGCCTTTCTGAGCAACCCGCGCATCCTGATCCTGGACGACTCGACCAGCGCCATCGACAGCGCCACTGAGGATGAGATTCAACGGGCCATCCGGCGGGCGCAGCAGGGCCGGACAACGCTGCTGATCACACACCGTCTCTCTCAGATTCGATGGGCCGATCACATCCTTGTATTGGATCAGGGGCAGTTGGTGGCCGATGGCAACCACGACGAACTCTTACGTCGTTCACCGCACTATCGCCGCATCTTTGCCCGCTATGAGGTGGAATTGCCGCCGCTGGAAACGATGCCGCAGACCGTGTAGCGGGTATTCTTGCGCGCCCCGGCTGTTGGATCGGGCGGCGCAGACAATAGGGAGACAATACGCATGGGCTTTCTGATGGATGGCCTGGACGCCGAGGCTTATGACCGCGCGTATAGTGACCGGCAGCTGGTCCGCCGCATTGCCGACTACTTTCGGCCTCAGGCCAGGCGCATCGTCATTGTCGCGCTGGTGATCGTGCTGACCTCTATCGTCGATACCGGCCTGCCGATCATCATCTCGCGGGGCATTGACCAGTTGCAGCTCGATCCGTCCACCGCCAACCTGATCACTATCGCTGTGCTCATTACCCTGCTGGCTTGCGCCTCATGGGTTTTTAACTTCGTGCGCAGGTCGATCTCTTCCAGGGCAGTCGCAAACGTGGTGCTGCAACTGCGCGAGGATGCCTTTGACGCTATACTGCGGCGTGATCTGTCCTTCTATGACTCGTTCCCGTCGGGCAAGATCGTCAGCCGTGTCACATCGGATACGCAGGCATTCTCGCAGGTTGTCACGCTGGTGATGGACTTACTCAGCCAGCTGTTGTTGATTCTGCTGCTGATCGGCTACCTGTTCAGCATCAATGTCCAGCTTACCCTGATGACACTGGGCCTCGCGCCGTTCATCATCGTCAGTGCGCTGGCCTTCCGCCGCATCGCCCGGCAAACCATCACGCAGCAACGACGCATCCTGGCCGTCGTCAGCTCTCACGTGCAGGAAACGATCAGTGGCATCAGCATCGCCAAGACCTTCCGCCAGGAAGAAAGTATTTACCGCGAGTTTCTGGACGTGAACCGGCAGTCGTACCAGATTGGATTGCGCACGGGTTACGTCTTCAGCGGTATCTTCCCGATTCTGAACATCCTGGCCGGGATCGGTACGGCGATCCTGGTCTATTTTGGGGGGCGGAGCGCCCAGCAGGGCGTGATCTCGGCAGGTGGCTGGTATCTGTTCATCCAGGGTCTGGCGCTGTTTTGGTTCCCGCTGACGAGCATTGCGTCCTTCTGGAGCCAGTTTCAGTTGGGCCTGGCGGCCAGCGAGCGCGTGTTTGCGCTCCTGGATGCCGAGCCGAAGGTCGTGCAGACGGGCAACGAGAAACTGCCCAGGATTCGGGGCGAGATCCGCTTTGAGAACGTGGACTTCCGTTACAACGAGAAAGAGCCGGTGTTGGAGAATTTCTCGCTGCACATTCACGCGGGCGAGACGCTGGCGCTGGTCGGGCACACCGGGTCGGGCAAGTCGAGCATCGGCAAGCTGATCGCGCGCTTCTATGAGTTCCAGGGCGGACGGATCACCGTGGACGGCCACGACATTCGCAAACTTGACCTGGGCGATTACCGCTCCCGGCTGGGCATTGTCACGCAAACGCCCTTTCTGTTCGACGGCACGGTGCTGAACAACATCCGCTACGGCAAAGCCGGCGCATCCGACGAGGAAGTGACCGCTGTTGCCCGGCTGGTGGGCAGCGGCGACTGGATCACCAGCCTGCCCAACGGCCTGGAGACCGAGGTGGGCGAACGGGGCGGCAATCTGTCGATGGGTCAGCGGCAGCTTGTGGCGCTGGCGCGGGTTCAGTTGCAGAACCCTTCGATCTTCATCCTCGACGAAGCCACGGCCAGCATCGACCCTTTCACCGAGACGCTCATCCAGGAAGGGCTGGACACGGTGCTCAAAGATCGCACGTCCATCGTCATCGCACACCGCCTGAGCACCATCAAGAATGCTGACCGGATCATCGTGCTGCGCCAGGGCAAGATCATCGAGGAGGGCAATCACGAGTCGTTGATGCGGCAGGGCGGGCACTACGCCGAGTTGTACAACACGTACTTCCGGCATCAGAGTTTGGAGTATATCGAAGCGGCAAGAAGCATGCTGGGCACATAAGAAAGTATTGTGTGCTATCCTTGTACAGTACCGCTGGCTTGAACACACAACACCTTTAGAATCCATCTACATCGACAGCACCACAAACACCAGCCCTTCCACGATGGCGCTGCCCACCAGCAGGGCGATGCTGAGGAATTCCAGCACGTTCCAGTTCGGGCACGGCGAGTCGGTTGTGGCGCACCGCCACATCCGCCAGGAAAGCCACAGCCCGACGGGCAGGCCCGGCACAAGCGCAGCCGCCACCAGGGCCGGCAGGCCCAGCGCGACCAGCAGGGGCAGCGAAAGGTAGGCCAGCGCGACCAGCGTCGCATACAGCCGAGTCGCCTGTCTGCGCCCGACACGCACCACCAGAGTGCGTTTGCCAGCCGCAGCATCGCCTTCCAGGTCGGGCATGGCGACGCCGATCAGCATGTTGAGTTGCAGGCAGAACAGGGGCAGGACGGCCAGCAAAGACAATGGATGCAATCGTCCGGCTTGCAGGGCGAAGGCGACCAGCGGCGTCATCACCGACACGACCAGCGCTGCGCACAGTTCGCCAACGCCCCGCGCAAGCAATCGGACGGGCGGCGCGCTGTAAAACCACGCGAGCGCAATGCCCAGGAGAAGCAGCGCCGCCGGGCCGGGCCGCCCGACAACAGCCAGCAGCACGGACATGAGCACCGCAAACGCACCCAGGCACAGCGCCGTGACCAGCGCTACCTTCGGCGGCAGTTCCCCGGCGGGCAGGACGCGGCTGCCGCCCGACCAGTGCGTTGGCGTCGGGTTGGCGAGGTCGGCGGCCAGATCAAAGTAGTCGTTGGCGTAATGCACCATCAACTGGGTCGCCGTCACGATGGCCTGTCCCCAGGCGTACAGCGTCCAGTTGATGGGAACACCCAGGTAATGGGCAATGGCCGCGCCCAGTCCATAGAAGACAAAGCCGCCGCCCAGGAACACATAGCGCCCCAACCGCATGAAGGCGATGAGCCGATGCAAGGCGGTTACGGGCGCACGAGTATTCACCGCCGACTTTCTCTTACCTTTCCGGCTTTCTCCCCTCTCCGCGTGCGGGGATAAGGTTCAGCAACACTACGCCCCCGCCGAGTCCAGAATCTTCTGGATGACCTTGCCGCCGGCTTTTTCCTTCAAGATCAGCTTGGTGCGGCCATCGGCCATCTTTTCCTCTTTGATCAGGTAGTGCTGGTCGTCGTAGCTGGTCAGTTCGACCTCTCCCGTCGTGCCCTCAGCGCCGCGCCAGATGTCAAGCTGAATCGGCTCCCAGCGCTTTGACTGTGCGGAACGGTAGGCCGCGTCGATGATCGCATTGACCACGTAGCCGTCGTAGAAGTCCTCCATCGGCTTCCGCCCGGCGTCCAGGGCGTTCAGCATGTCGCCGAACATGTGGACGTAGCCCAGCGAGGCGGGTTCGTCGCCCACCGGGAACAGCCAGCCCGTCGCGCCTTCCGCTTTCTCCGCCACGTACCCGCCTTCGCCCACCGCCGTAAACATCTCGTAGCCCGTGCGCAGCCAGTGGTTCAGCCAGATCGTGCCTTCTGTGCCGGAAACCTCGTCGCGCAGGTCCATGCCGCCCCGGAACGTCCAACTGACCTCGAACTGCCCAATCGCGCCGCTGGCGTAGCGCACCAGCCCGACGGCGCTGTCTTCGGCCTCGATGGGGTGCACCTGCGTGTCGGCCCAGCACATCACTTCCAGCGGCCTGACCTCCTTGCCGATGAAGTTGCGGCTGATCTCGATGCAGTGGCAGCCCATATCAACAATCGCGCCGCCGCCGGACAGCGCTTTGTTCCAGAACCAATCGCTGTGCGGCCCCGGATGCGTCTCGCGCGAGCGTGCCCACAACACCTTGCCGAGCGCGCCGTTCCGCACCGATTGCACGGCTTTGAGAGTCTTGGGCGTGTAGACCAGGTCTTCCAGGTAGCCGTGAAAGACGCCGGCCCTTTCGACGGCTTCCAGCATCCGGCGCGCTTCGCCAGCATTGCGGCCCAGCGGCTTGGTGCATAGGACAGCCTTGCCCGCCTGCGCCGCCAGCCGGACTGCTTCCTCGTGCAGATGGTTGGGCAGCCCGACCACCACCACATCCGTGTCCGAATCGTTGATGGCGGCAGCCATGTCCGTCGTCGTCTTCGGGATATTCCAGTCGCTGGCGAACTTTGCGGCGCGCTCTGCGGTGCGGGAGTATACCACCTGCACCTGGTCACGGCTGCGCTGGCCGTGCAGCGCCATCGTGTAGAACATGCCGATCAGCCCCGTACCGAGCATCGTAATTTTGTGCATCTCGCTTAAAATCTCCTTTAAGGTTGTGGTCTAAATTTCAGCGTGATAACGCGAGTCACTATTTTACACGCAAGGGGGCAATTGCATGGTCGAGAACGGTGAACGGGCAAACGGCAGCGAATCGGCGCTGCTCTTTGATCTGGATGGCACGCTGGTGGACAGCGTATACCAGCATGTGCTGGCCTGGCGCGAGGCGCTGGAAAAGGCGGGCATCCAGCTTTCCGTGTGGCGCATCCACCGCCGGATCGGGATGAGCGGCGGGCTGTTTGTCAACGCGCTGCTGCGCGAGACGGGCCACCAGGTGACGGCGGAGGAAGCGGCCCGCTTGCAGCGCTTCCATGCCGAGGCGTATGCGCGGCTGGTGGCGCAGGTTCGGCCCCTGCCGGGCGCGCACGACCTGCTGGCCTATCTGACGCGGGCTGGCGTCCTCTGGGCGATTGCCACCAGCGGGCGACTCGAAAGCGCCCGCCCGGTGCTCGATCTGCTCGACATCCCCGCCCACGTGCCTATCGTGACCCGCGATCTGGTCGAACATGCCAAACCTGACCCTGACCTTTTTTTGGCAGCGGCGGAACGGCTGGGCGTGCCAATCGGCAGGTCCGTTGTGGTCGGCGACAGCGTGTGGGACTTGCTGGCGGCGCGCCGGGCGAAGGCGTTAGGAGTCGGCCTGCTCTCAGGGGGTTACGGCGAGGAGGAACTGGAACGCGCCGGGGCCTACCGTGTCTACCAGGACCCCGCCGATCTGCTCCGACACCTGGACGAGATCGGCGTTCGCAGCGCAGTGTAGTTGACGCAGTACTGAACTGAATATAATCATCAATGCGCCTGTTTTGTGGGCCTATTATGAAGAGAATAAGAAGGCAACGATGGACTCACCATACCTGTTCATCAGCTACTCGCGCATCCAGTTTTATTTTGTCGAAGCCCTGGCTCACGCGCTGGCAACGCTGAAAGTACCTTACTGGTTCGACGTGGAACAGCTCGAAATGGGCACAGACTGGCAGGCAGGCATCGACAACGGCCTTGCCAACTGTCAGGCGTTGGTGCTTGTCGCTTCAAGGGCTTCCATCGGTTCGCCGAACGTCAGATACGAGTGGGAGACGGCTCAGAAGGCCAATAAGCCGATCTTTCTGGCATTGTTTGAAGCCGTCGATCTGCCGCCCGAGCTGCGCGGTTTACCTGTCATCGACTTTCGCGGCAATTTCAGGCAGGGCGTCAGGCATCTCGTCGAACTTTTCCAATCGCAGCAAACAGGACAGGCTCCCGCCAGGGTGGCTCATCAGGAGGCTCCGCGCCCGAATCGCTTCAATCTGCCAACCCGGATGCCGTCCGGTGTGCTCGTCGTGTTCCTGACTCTGTTGGTAATCGCTGCCGGTTGCCTGATCTCAGCGGCACTGCTTGCACCGCTGTCCTTCAGCCTGGCTTTTATCTTTCTGATCGGGATGGTGGGCTACGGCTATTACTGGTGGCGCTTTGCCACGCGGCAGTATGTCCATTCGGAAGTCAGGAGTGCTCTGGCCCTTTCCACCTTCCTCTCCATTGGGGCACTCTTCTTTACCCTGAGTGCCGCGTCCAACCCCAATCCGCTTCTCAGGGTCGCCGTGCCGATCCTGACAGTCTTGTATGCGGCCATTTTGATCGGGTCGCTGCTTTCCCTCCTGGCATTGGGCTATTCCGCAGCTATCTTCCGCTGGAGTCCGCTGGGCCAGGGGCCTCGCCGACTGCGTGAACGGGTGCTCCACATCAAGCGGCGACCTGGCGTCAAGTTTACGCCACTGCACAAGACCTATTCCCTCAGCTATGCCTCACCCGATAAACGAGTGGCGGCACAGGTGCGGCGAGCAATGGCGAAAGCCCAGTATGCGGAAGTGGCCATTGAGGCGGGCACGGCTGATCACAACCTGGTGGTGCTCTCGAACGTCACTCCGGTAGCCCTTTTAGCAGCGCAATCGAACCAGTTAGAGAAGCCCGTCTCCATTGTGGCCTCCAGCATTCGCGGCGCCACACCGGACGAAAAAGAGCTACGCGCTGTCACCCGCTTCCAGTGGGTGGACTACCGCAGTCGCCAGCCGAAAGCGCTGGCCGACATGGCCGAAATACTGTGGCTGGGTGACAGCGGGCAACCGGTCTCGGAGAAGGATTATCACGTTGTGCCGGAGAGCTTCCGCCAGCCTGTCGTGTCTCCCTCAGTGTCCTTCGTGGCGAGCCTGCTGCGCTTTATCGTGTCGTTCTATGGGACTGTCGCGTTGTTTGGTGTGCTTGGCCTGGTGCTGCCCATCCCATATCTGCGCCTCAACGCAGCAACGTCCAGCGCAGCCCTGATCAGCGACCTGATCCAGCTTGGGTTATGCGTGTTCCTGCTGTGGCTGTGCGTCGGGATCGTGCAGCGCTCGGTGAATTTCTCCGTGAGTTTATTGGGGCTGGCGGCTATTGTGCTGATGGCGCTTGTTCTGCCAGCACTGACCCGTGCTGGCACGACTGCGCCTGTGGCTGCCGCGACCTCGGTAGGCCAGACCGCCGCAGACCTCTCGGCAGGTAACCGGTTACTGGGCCTGGGCGCCGATACCACCGTTGGCCTCATTCTCGTGCTGGCCTACCTGTTGAACCTGCGCGGGCTGTATCGCTGGCTGCCGCTGTCCAGCGAGCCGCTGCGGGCCAAAGCGGGGGCCAAGCCGACCCTCCACCAGTTTTTCGGACGTTCACTGTGGCGCACCAACGCCGTGTTCTTTGTCGTGTTCGTGGCGGGTGTGCTGGCCCTCAACCAGGCGGGAGTCAACATCTCCAGCCAGACGCAGGCGATGCCCGTCACACGCACCCTTGACCATCTGCAAATCACATTGCCGCAAGGGGCGGCTTCGATGCCTGTCTTGGATGGCGACCTTCGCTCAATTATCGCTCCACCAAGCTGGCTTACCCCCGTCTTTTTCGACTCGGCAGACCAGTTTATCCACAATCAGCCCCCCTATGGGCCACTGCTATGGCTCGGTGCTTACCAGCCAGACCCGGCATCAACACACGTCATTGTCTTCTATCTGTGGCGCTTTCAGCCGCAATCTAGCGACTTCCTGGTTCCCGACCATCCTGAGCTTGAAATCGACAGGATGGTTAAGAACTACTCCACCGTCGAAGTGCTCGACAATTTTGCCCACGACAGCCGCTCCAACCAGGACACCCTGCTCGACAGCGTGACCTATGATGAAACGGCAGGAACAAGCAGCCTGATGCACTGGCGGATCGCCATCCGGGGAAAGCAATACAGCTATCTCCTGTTCATGTATGGAGTGAAGCAGGATATGACAAAGTACCGGGCGACCCTGGACAGCATCGTGTCGTCGCTTATCGTTAATGAGTGGTAGAGCGCTGCTGAATTCGGCGCTCGCTACTTCGTCCGCAGCACGACGTTCAGGTAGAACGCTTGCCGCCGGATCTGCCCGCCCAACGAGGCCGTGAGGCCGACATCCTGCGCTGGTGTGGACGGATCGGCATAGGCGTACAGGAACCGATCCGGCAGCATGGCGGCAACCTGGGTAGCGTTCGGCCCACCGCTTTTGAGCGCCGAGAGCACCGTCGGCAGATCGTCGCCCGCCGTCAGAACCAGCAGGTTGTCAGGCGTCAGCGTGAACTGGAAGCCGTGCGGTAACACGTCCCCCAACGCCTTGCCGCGCACGCTGACGATCTCCCCGCCGCCCGGCTGTGGCTCCGCCTCGACGCTGAACATCCCCGACAGGCCACCGACCAACTGCATTTGCGCCCGGAGCGCATTGATGGCGGCGACGGCTCTGGTATTTTCCTTGTCGGCCAGGGGCAGCACCAGGGCCATACTGCCTGTCGCTTTCGTGGGGTCAGCCGGGGGCAGCATGACTACCATGACCTGGCCCTGCGCGTAGGTGAGGACGTTTTGCAGGGTGCGCCCGAACCCGCCGATAAAATTTTGTGAGAGCGGGTTCCTGAGCAGCGTGCGCAGATCGGTGCTTTCACCGCTGGTGGCAACCAGGTTCAGGGCATCGATCAGGTTGAACTCGCGGGCGATCCCGGCAATGTTCAAATTCGTGGCTGCCCACATTCTGGCCTTATCGGGAACCATGTGTAGCAACGCGCTGGAAACGGGCAGTGCGTTCAGCTTTTGCAGGCTGAACGGGAAGGTTGCCACCAGGTCAAGCATCAATTGGCGCTCGTCCACGCGCAGCGCCACCCCCATCAGCGTTGGCGCGCTGGTGTTGCGTGTGAAGGCCAGTGAGGAAACGCGCCCGACCATCCGCGATACGACGCCGACCACATTGCTCTGAAACAGGCTGTTCAGCGCTGGTTCCAGGTCGGTCTGGAAGTTGCTGGAACGGATGTAAAACGTGGCGAAATCGACGGGTGGAAGCTGTGCCGTAATCGCCTTGTATTCGGGCTGGTCGGCCAGCGAAAGTTCACCGTGATTGAGCGTATATTGCACGGCTTTGGGCGTTCCGATCAGCACGTAGGCTTCGGTGATCGCCAGCCGCCGCTCATCGGGTGTACCGCCGTTGAGCGTCAACACGCGCACGTTCGGCCCGGCCTCCACCGGCTCCTTTTCGCCAAGGGCCGTTGCCAGGTTGGTCGCAAACTGGATGGCATTGTTGCGGTTGGTGGCCTGGAATGCGAACAGATAGTCGTCGCTGCTGCGGGTGCGAGGCAGCAGCGCAAAGGCCGCCTGCGGGCCGATCCAGCTTAACAGGCCATCGATGAAGCAGCGCTGCCACTGATCTTCCGGCAGATCGTTCACGCAGAAGGCCCGATAGCTTTGCGGCGTCCACGTGCGCACCCGGAACAGCGATTTGATGATGCTATCCGCTGGCGAGTCGCTGCTTTGTGCGGATGGCGCAGCAGGTGCGGCGGGCGCGGCGGAGTCGGGTTGGGCAGATGAAGATGGCGACGAGGTGTTGTTCAGCAGCCTGACAACGGCTTCCAGAGGACGGCGCGTGTTTTGCAGGAACAACTGCTGAATGTTCAGCGCCGCGTAAAAGGTGACGTTGGGCGGAAGCTGCTGTGCAATCGGGTTGTGCAGAATGGTCGGCGTCGTATACGAATCGACCAGTGCCAGCGCGCCGACGACCACGATCACCGAGATCAGCGAGGCGAAGCCGTGCAGAATGGCGCGCGGCCCCAGGCCAATTTGCACCGCTCGCCGGGCGCGCCCAAAATAAAACGCGATCAGTCCCACCGCGCAGGCTGCAACCCCGACCAGCATGACCCGTGCCAGCGCGTCGGTTGCCATCGGCGGGATGAGCATGGAACGGGCGATGTCGTAGAACGTGCCCATGTCCGCCGCGCGTTCAGAGGCCCAATCGTTCGCCAGCTTGATAGTCAATGAGGCGGCCAGCGGCGTGCCAAAGGTCATGCCGAGCAGGCGCATCGTCAAGACCAGCGACGAGGCCAGGCCACGCGCCGAGGCTTCCGCTGCATCGACCACCACCAGGCTGAGTGGGCCAATGGTAAGCCCCAGGCCGACTCCGACCAGTGCCAGAGGCAGCGCGATCACGTAAGTGGGGGCGGTGTACGTCCAGAAGCCAGCAGTCAGGAAGCCAAGCAGCGCCAGCGTCAGCCCGATGGCAACCGGGATCGCTGCCCCGATCCGGCGGTAGCGCCCCTCGCCCACCAGCACGGCCACGATCAACGGCACGGTCAGGGCGCAGAGCGTGATTCCGGCCCGCAGCGCGCCCGTCAGCAATCCTTCGCCGCGCAGGAACACGGCGCGCAGATTGACGATCAGCGGCACGCCTGCCACCATCAGGATCAGCCCAAAGCCGACGATCAGGTTGGTCAGCAAGGCGGCACGCACTTCCGGCTGGCGCACAAAGGCCATGTCGAACAACCCGTTTCGGGTGCGCAGTTGCAGCCAGATAAACACCACCGCCAGGACCAGGCTGCCACCGACCAGCACGTAAGCGCCCAAAGATGGGTCTTTGAACGTCTCAATGCCCACCGTCAGCGCGATCAACGCGGCGGCAAAGGTCAGCGCTCCGGCCCAATCGAAGCGGCCTGTGCTGCTCTCTGTCTTGACACGGCGCAGCACAACGACGACCAGTACCAGCGACACCAGGGCGATCCCGGCATTGATCAGGAACAGCCAGCGCCATGACGGGAGGACTTGCAGCATCAGGCCCGCGTACAGGTTGCCGACCACCCAACCGAGCGAGTCAATGGCCCCGATCAGGCTGATCGGCTCGGCGCGCTCTTCGGGCGGGAACACATCGCCAACCAGCGCCATGCCTACCGAGACACTTGCACCTGCGCCAATGGCCTGTACGATACGCCCGATCACCAGCGAGATCAGGGCCAGCATGTCCGGATCGGGCCAGATGGGGAGTACCTTGAGCAGCGTCAGCGGCAGTTCTGTCGCCATCCCCGCCCAGAGCGAGCCGACGATGAAAATGGCGATGCACGCCAGGAAGATACGTTTGCGCGGCAGCGTGTCGCTCAGACGCCCGACCAGCGCCAGGCTCAACGTGTAGGCCAGCAGATAGGCCGTGACCGCCCACAGCGCCTGGTCCGCCTTGTACAGTCCCTTCGGGCCGAGCAGATCGAGCGTGGCCTGGGGTAGCACCACGACAATCGAGGTCAAATCCACCGAGCCGATAAAGATCGGAACGCAGATCAGGAAGAAGATCAGCCAGGGATTGATCGCTTTGCGTTCTGCCAAAACTCCCCCACTGTTTGCCTGATCCTCAACCCCTCAGCCATTTTGTGGAGAGGAGGCCCCGGGGTGAGGTCCATGAATCGAAAGGCATTATATACCCCTACAACGTATAACCAGGGCATTTGGTTGCGCGGCTAACCGAATTGTAACGGACAAAGGACGCCGCGCGTAGCACGGCAAAGTTCCAAAAGCGCAGCTGCCCTCAACGCGCTATGATTGCAGCATTTCGTTGACGCTGGAGAACTCATCAATGATTGAACAATCGCCAGTTTCGCCGCCGATTCGCTTGCTGGTTGTGGATGTGGATGGAACCCTGGTGGGCGCAGATCGGCGCGTCAGCCCGCGTGTGGAGCGTGCATTGGCCGAAGCGCGACGGCGCGGCGTTCAGGTGGCACTGTGCACCGGGCGATCCATGTTCGGAGCGCGACAATACACCGAGGCGCTTGGGCTGCCGGGCTTTCATATCTTCGATGCGGGGGCGACGATTGCCGACCCGGCGACGGGCAATGTCCTGGTGCACCTGGGCATTGAGCGCCCGGTGGCGCGGAATCTGGTGCGTTATGCGCAGCAGGCCAACATCCATCTGGAAGTCTATGTCGGGGAACGCTACTACGTGGAACGTGAGACCGAGCACAGCCGCATTCACTTTGCAGTCATGCGAGTTCCACCCATCATCGCGCCGCTGGCTGAGGTCGTCGAGCACGAGTACGTCACCAAAATGGAGAGCCTGACCCTGAACGACGACGAGACGGCGCGTGTCAATGCGATGGGCGAGCAGTACGCGGAGGACATCGAGATCGGCTGGGCCACCGCGCCGGGTACGTCCGCCGGATTCGCCAATATCATCCGGCGCGGCATCACTAAAGGCGTTGGCGTCCAGAAACTAGCCGAACACCTCTCGATCCCGCTCTCGCAGGTCATGGGCGTTGGCGACGGCTATAACGACGCGCCATTGATTCAGGCTGCCGGGGTGGGCGTGGCAATGGGCGACGCGCCCGACGCGGTCAAGCAGATCGCGCAGTGGGTCACGGGGACGGTGGCCGAGGATGGGCTGGCGATGGCCGTCGAGCGCTTCATTCTCTCCAACGGTCACCACTGAGCAAACTCACGTGTCCTTGCCGAGGGCCGGGACATCGACGGCGGCTTCCGTCTGGTGCCTGGCCGGGTCAACAAAAGCGTCCTCACTGTAATCGATGCCCATCTTGGCAATATAGGCCGCGAACTCCACCAGGCGCAGCTTTTGCTTCTCGCTGAGGGTGATGAATGGTCTGCGCAGTTCTACAAACCTGATAGCATTTTCGATGGTCATGCCGCGCGTCATCAGGTAGCAGATCACCTGGGTGGGCGAGCGGCCAAGCCCCGCCGCGCAGTGAACGTACACGGGCCGGTTCGCCAGGGTCTGCTCGTGGATAAATCTGGCGCCGCGCGCAAGCTGTTCGACTGTGGGCGGCGTCCCGTCAATGGTCGGCAGCCAGAGATAATAGGGCGTATGAATGCCCAGTTTGCGATCATCCCATTCCACGCGCATGTTGACCAGGGCACGCACGCCCCATTTTTCCAGCGTTTTCCAGCCGCGAAGGCTGATCTGCCCACCGAGATAGATGTGGTGAGTGATGTGCGTCAGACGGCGAAACGGGGTAAACCGCCCATGATCGCCCGCCCGTGAAAGGATGTACCACAGCGCCAGCACCGGACGGCGCAGCGCCCAGGGCGGCAAGGGTTCGGGGTCGGGCAATGGCGGCGGGGGAGGGGCCACCTTCGGGAGTTTGGCGTCAGTGTGGCCTATGTTGGTTCGCATTTCCGGTTTTTCACCCATTACAGTACGCTCACTTTACGCCTGATCCGATCCTCTGAACAAGGGGCGAGTGCCTGGTGAATGTCTCGGTGAACGTCAATCGAGTCCTGCAAAGATGTCCTTAACCTTCAACGTGAAGCCTGGCAACACATCACCGCCGTCGAGCAGGCCGTCAATGCCAACGGTATGAACATCCTCGGATGGCGTGTAGACCTCGACGACTCGTTCCTCTGGAAAAACCAACCAGACCAGCCGTGTGCCCGCCGCCAGGTATCTTTCCACTTTGAGCCGCAGGGCGCGCTTTGTATCGGTTGGCGATTTGACCTCAACTGCTAGATCGGGCGGCACGGGGACTTCGCGCTCCGGCAAAACAGGCAGGCGCTTTTTTGAGATGTAGCCCACGTCAGGGTTAAAGACATCCGTTTCGGACATCACGTACCCACCATCTGCACCGGTCACATGTCCCAAGTCGTCAGCGAAGCTCAGAAGAAAGTGCCCAATGCGCATAGTCAGTTTGGAGGGTTTGAAGCTCGGCAATTTTTCCACGATCTCCCCGTTGACGAGTTCCAGGATGCGGCCCGCATTTTCCGGCAGACTTTCCAGCGCCAGGAACTCGTTGCTGCGATAGAGCTTCGGGCGGATAACCATTCCATCACCTCGGTATCTTCATCAGCCCCGGACTGCTTAACGCCCCTTAACACAGGCGCGTGCTACACTATCTTGCCAAAGGTAACAAAAACAAGGTTAAAACTCAAGCGGGGCCAGACCTCATGGATCGAACCGTCCCCAAGACAGGCAGCGAGGAAATTGAACTCTACATCCGAACCTACTATTCCCTGCTGCGTTCCAGCGATGCCATTCAGCTTGACGCGCTGGTCGAGACGCACATGGGTATGGAGTCGTCGTTGCATATCGGCGCGCGCGATCCGCAGCCAGACATTTCCGCCTTGATCTATTCGAGCCTGCGACTGCCGCAGTGCATTGTAGACGTGCGGCTGGTTGTGCTCGGCCAGACCCACGACGTTTACCGGCAGCACGGTTACCCTTCGATTGAGAAGTGGCAGCGTGTCGTCGCGCCGGGCCGCCGCCGCCACATGGTCTACGATGGCGCGCAAACCCTGGCCGCCTACATCGCCAGCCGCTCCGACATCGACGACCTGATCCCGATTCTGACCGCCTACCAGATCGAATGGAACAAGCTGCACTACCTGCTACAGCCGCCACCCGCCCGATCCTCGTTGGATGTGCTCATTCAGGGGCGATCCACCGATCAAGAGGCGTTTGCGTCTCTGGCCCATGCACTGTCGGTAGCCCCCCAGGATTTGAAGCGGCTCCAGTTGGCCTGGGGCGACTCGTTCCTGCCCACACTGCAAGCCATCGCCAGCCGCCCGAAGCGCTTCTCGCTGCGGCTGCTGGCGGGCAGCCTGTCCAACTACCAGCGCGCGACATCCGACTGGTGGCGGCGGGTGCAGCGCGGCGCGCATCACGTCCGGCTGGACGAGCGCCCGGTCTACTTTGTGTCCAGCAATCCCCATGCAATGGTCAATCTGCTCACCGGCTTTGCACTGCGGGAGTCGCCCCGTCTTTCCGAATTCGTCAAGTCCGGTGCGTCGCCTGAACTGCTGCGGGAGTACCAACGGCTGGAAAACCCGGAGGCCGAACAGAATTTCGTCTACTACGCGCTGCGCCGCTACATCCAGACCGAGGGGCACAGCGTCGCTGCGCGCAAAGCCGAAGACGAAAAAGCCTGTGGAATCACCCGCATTTTCCCGGCGCAGGGCTTTGACATCGAAGCGCAGGTGATCGAACTGAACCGGCTGCGACCCGACTGGCTCGATCCACGCCTCTGCCAGCGGCTTGACGTCAGTGCTCTGGACGAAAGTGACGCCGTGATTGTCAACATTGACTATCCGCTCGGCATGGCTGCCTACCAGGTGCTGTCCAAGATCGCGGAAATGGTGCGCTCCGTCTGCGGCGTGTACGTGATGGGCAAAGCGGCCACACTCAACGGACGCATTGGCGACGTGACGCTGCCGAACGTTGTTCATGACGAACACAGCCAGAACACCTACCTTTTTGGCAACTGCTTCCGGGCCGCTGACCTTTCCCCGAACTTGAAGATGGGCAGCGTGCTGGATAACCAGAAGGCCGTCACGGCGCGCGGCACGTTCCTGCAAAATCCCCGCTACATGGACGTGTTCTACCGCGAAGGCTACACCATCATCGAGATGGAGGCTGGCCCGTACCTGTCGGCGATCTACGAGATGGTGCGGCCCCAGCGCCACCCGGTCAACGAGATCGTCAACCTGTATATCGTGCCGTTCGACGTGGGCTTCATCCACTATGCCAGCGATACGCCGCTCAGTAAGGGCAAGAACCTGGGTGCAGGCAGCCTGAGCTACGCGGGCATCGAGCCGACCTATGCCGCCGCGATTGCCATCTTGCGCCGCATCTTCGAGAGCGAGATCAGCCGACTTCGTAAAAAAGTTCAATATCCCGTCTAAACAAGCCGAATCAAATCGCCTACGCGCGGCCCACGCTGCCCAGACGCCTGGCAATCCTGTGGTACACCATGTATGGACATGTGATTATGCCAGAGTGATGAGGACGTGGAGCGATATGTTGGCCCACCACGATTGTGGAGAAAACGGTTCCCCTGTTCCAACCGTAGGCGCTGATCTGGTCGCGGCTGAGGCGCAGGGCTATTTCAAAGGGTTACAAGCGGATCGCGTCATGGCAGCGCTTGAACTGCTGCGTCACGGCGAGATTTCAATGGAGCAGGCGGCGGGCTTATCAGGGCTATCCAGGGAGGCGTTGGCGCAGCTTATTGCCAGGCTCCCCGTATCGGGCTTCCGGCTGTAACGGCGTCAGGTTCAGCGGAACGCAAAGCGGGCATCACGAGACCGATGCCCGCTTCGGTTTGAAGCGACTTCAGCGCAATACAATCGTGTTGGTGGCGAACAGCAGCGCAACGCCGAGCACCGTGACCGCCAGGAACAGAATGATGGACAGGATCATGCGCTCACCTGCAGTAAGCCCAAAGATGCGGCCCTCGCTGACCTCCTGCGCCTGGACTTCCCTGACACCGAACTCGGTTTCAAAGTCGTCGGTAATCAGGCTGCTGCGCAGATCGCCGCTATCGTTACGATTCGTCATCGCTTGGCTCCTTCCAGACCCGTTACAGTCACCGATTCTAGTTTAACTTGGCGGAAGCGCAAGCGGCGTGACGCTCATTAGCCAGCAGGGTCAGGTCAATAGACGCGCTCCCGGACGGCTGCCTTCAACTCCTGTGCCACGCGCTCCACGTCCTCGCGGGTCAGTCGCAGGTGGATGGGCAGCGACAGCAGGTGATCGCTGGCATAGGCCGCGTTGGGGCACGTGCCATGCGAGGCGCGATACATGTTGTACAGCGTATTATCCCGGTAGTGGACGCCCGGATAAATCTGCGCCCTGTTCAGGGCAGAAACCACCTCGTCGCGGTCATCGATCAGCACCTGATAGAGATGGCGTGACGGCTCACAGTCGGGGGCCATCGGGATACGCCTGATGTGCGACTCCTCGGCCAGCAATTCGTCGTACCAGGCGGCGATCTGGCGGCGATAGCGGTTGTCCTCGTCCACGTATTTGATCGCCACCAGGCCGATGGCGGCCATGATCGAATTGCCGTGATACTTGTAGCCCACCGTCTCCACATCGTAGTACCAGCTATAACTACCGCCGCCGCTGGTGCGCGCGTAGGTATCCTTGTTAATGCCCATCCACGACCATTTGCGGGCGGCAGCATCCAGTTCCGGCGTCGGCCAGCAGATCATTCCAGAGTCGGCAGTCGGCAGGTTCTTCACCGCCTGGAAGCTGAACACCGCTGCGTCGGCGTCGTGGCCGATGTGCCTGCCATGCAGCCGTGTCCCGGTCATGTGAGCCGCGTCGAGGATCAGCTTGAGACCGCGCGCCCGGCATAGATCGCGCACGGCGTCGTATTGGCCGGGGTTGCCGCCCATGCCCACGAAAATCACGGCGCGGGTGCGGGGCGTGATGTGTTTCTCCACCGACTCCGGAGACAGGCACAGGGTTTCATCCACGTCAGCAAAAGCCGGCGTCAGGTTCTCGTACAGAATGGCGTGATTGGTGGAGACGAAGGTAAGCGGTGTGGTGATGATCTCGTCGCCATCCTGCCAGCCGTGTTCAGCCTTGAGCTGCGCCAATGCCAGATGAATGCCCGACGTGGCCGAATTCAAGAAATGCGCGTAGGGCAGCCCTGTATAGTCTTTCCAGGCTTGTTCAAACTGCACTGTCTTGAAACCCAGGCCCGTCCAGCCTTTTTCCAGGCACTCGCGGATGGCGTCCAGTGTTTCGTCGATGCGGAAGGTCGGAACGAACAGTTGAATCGGTTGCATACTCAGAACCCTTTAGTGGCAAACCCCGCGTACCCGTCCAGTTTCCAGCACGGCGATTATAGCGGAGAACCGGGGCGCTTAAAATATTCAGGACAGGCCAGCGATTTTCTGCCCAACGATGCTGACGGTTTGGGCAGTTGCACAACCGGGAACCTGCCACAAAATTCCAAGTCACGGTTGAAACAGGCCCGCATCCGTTGTATGCTTGTGACCCACTCAAGCAGAAGCTGACACATTCCGAGGTCGTTTATGGCACAGCCCCGCACGCTATTCGAGAAGATTTGGGATCAGCACGTCGTCGTGCCGGAGAGCGCCGACTCGCCTGCTGTTCTCTACATCGATCTGCACCTGGTACACGAAGTCACCTCACCGCAGGCCTTTTCGACGCTGCGCGAGAAAGGGCTGCGTGTGCGCCGCCCCGATCACACGGTGGCGACGATGGATCACAGCACGCCGACCACACCCCACGACATTCCGATTGTGGATGCGATGGCCGCCGCGCAGTTGGCGCAGCTTGAGGCCAATTGCGCCGAGTTCGGCATTCCGCTCTACAAGCTCGGCAGCGACAAACAGGGCATTGTCCACGTCATTGGCCCGGAACTGGGCCTGACGCAGCCGGGCATGACCATCGTCTGCGGCGACAGCCACACCAGCACGCACGGCGCATTTGGCGCGCTGGCCTTCGGCATCGGCACCAGCGAAGTCGCGCATGTGCTGGCGACCCAATGCCTGCTCCAGAACAAGCCCAAAACGTTCGAGGTGCGCGTCAACGGACGGTTGCAGCCCGGCGTCTCGGCCAAAGACATCATCCTGGCCCTGATTGCCCGGATCGGCATCGGCGGCGGGACGGGCCATGTCTTCGAGTATACGGGCGAGGCGATCCGCGCGCTGACGATGGAACAGCGCATGACGATCTGCAACATGAGCATCGAGGGCGGAGCGCGCGCCGGGCTGATCGCGCCTGACGACACGACCTTCCAGTACGTCAGCGGGCGGCAGCACGCCCCGAAGGGCGCAGCCTGGGAGCAGGCCGTTGCGGCGTGGCGGCAGCTTCCCTCGGATGAAGGCGCGACTTACGACACATCAATTACGCTGGACGCCAACGCGCTTGAACCGATGATCACCTACGGCACGAACCCCGGCATGGGGATGCCGATCACCGGGCGCATCCCCGACCCGGCGGACATCCGCGACGTGAGCCAGCGCGAATCGCTGGACAAGGCGCTAAAGTACATGGACTTGCAGCCAGGCAAGCCGCTAATCGGCCACCCGATTGACGTGGTGTTCATCGGTAGCTGCACCAATTCGCGCATCTCCGACCTGCGCCTGGCTGCCGAATTCCTGCGGGATCGCAGGGTCGCTCCCAACGTGCGGATGCTGGTCGTGCCCGGCTCGCAGCAGGTCAAGAAGCAGGCCGAAGCCGAAGGGCTGCACGAAATCTTCAAGGCGGCGGGCGCGGAATGGCGTGAGGCGGGTTGCAGCATGTGTATCGCCATGAACGGCGACCAGCTTGCGCCGGGACAGTACGCTGTCAGCACCAGCAACCGCAATTTCGAGGGGCGGCAGGGCAAGGGCGGGCGTACCTTCCTCGCCAGCCCGCTGACCGCCGCCGCCAGCGCCGTCAACGGCGTCGTGACCGACGTCCGCACCATGTTGAAGGAAACCGTCTATGGAACCGTTTAAGCCCTTTAGCAGCACCTTCGTCGCCGTGCCGACGGAAAATATCGACACCGATCAGATCATCCCGGCCCGCTTCCTGAAGACGACCAACAAGCAGGGCCTGGGCGAACAGCTTTTCTCGGACTGGCGCTACGACGCCAACGGCCAGCCGCGCCCGGATTTCCCGCTGAACAAGCCCGAAGCGAAAGGTGCACAGATTTTGCTGGCGGGCCACAATTTCGGCTGTGGCAGTTCGCGCGAACATGCCCCCTGGGCGCTGCAAGGCTTCGGCTTCAAGGCGGTGATCAGCACCTACTTCGCGGACATCTTCAAGGGCAACGCGCTCAAGAACGGCCTGCTCCCGATCCAGGTGGACGCGGAAACGCACCGCCAACTGTTGAGCATCGCCCAGGAAGACCCTGCCGCAACATTAACGGTTGACCTGGAAAAGCAGACAGTGACGCTGCCCGATGGCCGTGCCGTCAAGTTCCCCATCGACGGCTTTGCCCGGCGCTGCCTGCTGCAAGGCGTTGACCAGCTTGGCTACCTGATGGACCTGGACGCGGCCATCTCGGCTTACGAGGGCACGCACCCGGCCCGCGTCACGACCACCGCCGCGAATTAGCGGCATTTACCTCACCCCCTGACCCCCTCTCTGCGAAGCGGAGAGGGGGAATTAAAGAGAACACTGCTATGATCGTCCTGGGCATGATTTCGGGTACGTCGGTGGATCGCATCGAGGGGGCGCTCGTCCGCTTCGAGGAGGAGGGCGAGACGCTTCGGGCGTCGATCCTGACGACGGACAGTCATCCCATCCCGGATCGGGTGCGGACGGCGCTGCTGTCCATGCTGCCGCCCAAACGGGGCAGCGTGCGCGCCGTGTGCGAGATCAACTTTGCCGTCGGGGAAGCATTCGCGGCGGCGGCCCATGCCATCGGCGAGCGGGCCGGTATTCGCCCCGATCTGATCGCCTCGCACGGGCAGACGGTTTATCATCTGGTCGAGGGGCAGCGCGCGCTGTCAACGCTGCAAGTGGGCGCGCCTGCCGTGATCGCGGAGCGCACCGGGATTACGACTGCTGCCGATTTTCGTCCACGCGACATCGCGGCGGGCGGGCAGGGCGCGCCGCTGGTCAGCCTGCTGGACGTGCTGTTATTGGCGGGCACAGATGCGCCGTGCGCGATGCTCAACCTGGGCGGGATTGGCAACATGACCGTCGTCGTGCCGGGCATGGAGCCGTTCGCCTTCGATACCGGCCCGGCCAATGCCCTGATCGACCACGCCGCCGCCAGGCTCTCCGGCGGCAAACTGCGCTACGACGTGGATGGGACGTGGGCTGCACGGGGTAAGGTCAACGAGAGTGTGCTGGCCGAGTTGATGGCGCATCCCTATTTCAAGCTGGCCCCGCCCAAATCGACGGGCAAGGAACTGTTCGGCCCCGGCTTTGCCGAGGAGGTGCTGGCGCGTGGACTGGACGCCGCCGACTGCATGGCGACCCTGACCGCCTTCACCGCGCAGAGCATCGTCGATGCCTTCAGGGACTTCGCGCCGCATGCCCGCGAGGTGTATGCATCGGGTGGCGGCATCCACAACCGCACGCTGATGACGATGCTCGAACAGCGCTTCAAAGCCGCGCTGCCCGATCTGGCGTTGCGCACGACGGATGCGCTCGGCTTACCGCCCGACGCGAAAGAGGCGATTGCCTTTGCCCTGCTTGGCTACCAACTGGTGCACGGGCGCAGTGGAACCATCCCGACCTGCACGGGCGCGCGCCATGCGTCGGTGCTAGGCAGCCTGACGCCGGGCAGCAACTACCGGGAGGTCATGCGCGTCGCTGCGGGCAGGGCTGCGGGGGAGATCAGACAGTTAATGATTCGCCAGTTGTAGCCCCGAACCGAACCCCGGCTGAGATTAGAAAGCCTCTTGAACGCGACAGGTTTAACTGGACTTTGGTGAAAATACGCAAGGCGGGTTGCGATGTGAGAGTATCTCACATCGTACCGAATTTTGTGCCCGCGAACTCGTTCACCTGGGCTGGGCCGTGCTATAATCAGCAGCTTTGGGCACTTCAGGAGCACTGACTGGCGAGAGAAGGGATCGTCGCAATGAGTCTCGGTAAGCAAGTCCGGTTGAACCGACTTTTCGCTCACCCATCGGGCCGCCTGTGTTCAGCCGCCATCGATCACTTTCCGATTTACAACGAAGGACTTCCCCCGGGCCTGCGCCATCTGCCGCAAACGCTCGACGCCGTGATGGCCGGACGGCCCGATGCGGTCACCATCCACAAAGGAATGGCGCTGGCGCTGTGGGGGAAATATGCCGGGATTGTGCCGTTGATCCTGCAAAGCAGCGTTGTCCGGCCCAATGATTCGGCTTCAGAATTGATCGCCACGCCCGAAGACGCGATCCGGCTTGGCGCAGACGCCTATGCCATTGTCGCCTTCATGCGAGGGGACACCGAGGCAGCCTATCTGCGCAAGATTGCGGATGCTGTGCGCGAGGCGACCCGCTACGAACTGCCCGTGATCTGCCATGTTTACCCACGCGACCCGGAGGACTTGAGCCGCATCTCGTATACGCCGGAGGATATTGCCTGGGCTGTGCATTGCATCAGTGAGGTCGGGGCGGACGTGATCAAAGCGCCGTACTGCGGCGACATCCGTGCCGAAGCGCAGATCGTTTCAGATTGCCCCGTGCCGTTGGTGGTGGCAGGCGGCCCGAAAACATCCACACTCGAAGAAGGGCTGCGCACGATGGCCGACGCGATGGAAGCAGGTGTTCGGGGTGCAACCATCGGGCGGAACATCTGGGGCAATGAGAACATCACCGCAGCTATGAGGGCGTTCAACGCCGTGATCCATGACCGCATCTCGCCGCGTGAGGCTATCGAGAACGCTTTCCCGCAGGGGGCGATGGCGTAGTCAAGACCCGGCCCGCCCGAAGGTCGAGGTGTGAATAAGCGTAGTTAGCTTGTTCTCAAGGGGTAGGTCCGCCGCCCGTGCCGGTTGATCAACTGGCGGGCGCTGGCGTTCAGGTCGCCGGATTCGATCTCGTTCAAGAGCTGGCCCATCACCGACGGGCTGGTCGGCTTGACCATGAAGACGTTCCCGCCGGCTCGAATTCCCTCACGGATCACGTCGGCGTCGTCGTCCATCGACACCATGACCACCAGGCTGGCCGGGTAGCTGCCCCGCACCTGCCTGACAATCTCCGTCCCCCGCCCATCTGGCAGGTGGTAATCGACCAGATAGAGCGAGACATCATCGTTCACGTAGGCGCGGGCCGTCTCGATGTCTTCGGCAATGTCAACCGCGTAGCCTTTTTCGCTCAGAACAAGTTCCCAAATTGCGCAGTTGGCAGTGTCGTCATCAACGATTAGCGCACGTTTTTCAGCCATAGAATTCGCGCAAAGGGGACACCGGGTACAGGCCCAGTGGGCATTTGCGCCTGTCTCCTTTCTGCGTTATCCTCTCTCAACTTTGGCCCTACCGGGCATGGTCACACCGCTCCTGACCAACTTCGAGTTTAGCGGCTGTGCAGGGTAGTCCTGCACGTAAGACTTGAAACGTTGTCAAGGCGCATGACCAAGTCGGCTTGGACTGAGCCGTCAGGCGTTAACGTAGAGCACTGGCTCATGCGTAGCCTGAGAAGCCCCCAGTTTTATCAGGGGGAGTGGTCACTCATGACATCCCTATGTTGGGTGATACCGTCTTGAAAATTGTAGTCCCTGTCCGCTGGCCCGTCAATGATTCGGAATTGTTAATCCTTCGGCCAACGGTCTATTCGGGTTGGCTGTTGGCCGACGAACGTTGCCTGTGCGCCCACAACAGACCTCGCTGTGGCGCCAGCAGGAAGATCACGAGGAAGAGGAGGCTGATGGTCACCACAATGGCTGCACTCGGCGCGACGTTGAGGTGCCACGAGAAGAAGAGGCCCAGCACACCCCCACCCGCCCCGATCAGCGCAGCCACGAGCATCATGCTGTGCAGACGCCGTGTCAGCAGCAGGGCAGCGGCAGCGGGCGTCACCAGCAGGGCAGCAATCAGCACGACGCCCACCGCCTGGAGCGAGATGACGATAGTCAGGGCCATCATCAACAGTAACAGGTAACGCAGCCCCTCGCCTGGCAGTTGGAGCGCCTGGGCCAGCGCCGGGTCGAAAGCGTTCAGCAGCAGTTCTTTGTAGAAGACTGCCACCAGCAGCAGCACAACACCGCCAGCCACCACTATCACCGCCAGGTCGCCGTCGCCAATTGCCAGAATGTTGCCGATCAATACGTGGTTCAAATCGACGGCACGTGACCCACCAATTGACATGATGCCAATGCCGAGGGCCAACATGGTCGTAAACACGATGCCAATGGCGGTGTCCTCTTTGAGCTTACCGCCGCGTGTCAGGAGGCCGATGACCAGTGCGCTGAGGCCACCCATCACGAATGCACCTTGCAGCAGCGGCCCATTGATGCCACCGCTCAGGTAAGCAATCGCCACGCCGGGCAGCACCGCGTGAGCCAACGCGTCGGCAAAAAAGGCCATGCCTCGCACGACAATGTAACTGCCGACAACTCCGGCCACGATGCCGATCAGGATCACGGCCAGAAGTGCGTGCTGCATAAAAGGGAAACTGAGCGGCTCGCCAATCAGGTGGTTGAAAAGGTCTTGCATAGCTGTTTACTCGTGCTGGTCGGCGACGACAATGACCCGACCTTCGCTGCCCAGGATCGCCAGTTGGCCGCCATAGGTCTGCGCCAGCAGCTCCGCGCTGAAGACTTCGGCGGGCCTGCCGTAAGCGACCATCGTTCGATTCAGCAGCAGCACGCGGTCAAACTGGCTGGATGCCAGCGAGAGGTCATGCGTCGCCAGGATAACCGTCACGCCATCACACTGTAAACTGTCGAGCACTTTCATCAGAGCGTCCTGTGCGCGCGCATCGACCCCCGCAAACGGCTCGTCGAGCAGCAGAATGTCAGCCTGCTGGGCCAACGCCCGCGCCACGAAGACGCGCCGCTTTTGCCCACCAGAGAGTTCGTTGATCGGGCGATTGGCGTATGGGAGTAGCCCGACGCGATCCAGCGCCTGCTGAACGGCCAGCGCGTGCCTGCCGCCGGGCAGGGGCAGCCGGAACCAGCCTATATGCCGCGTCCGGCCCATCATCACCACATCCCAGACCGAAACCGGGAAGTCCCAATCGATCTCCCCAAACTGCGGGACGTAAGCCACGTGGGCGGAGATGGCCTGCCGCGAAGCGTCCCCGTGAATGCGAATCTCGCCTCGCGCCGGTTTCAGCAGTCCGATCAGCGTTTTGAGCAGTGTGGATTTGCCTGCGCCGTTTGGCCCGACCAGCGCGATTCGCTCGCCACGTTGGACGGCAAACGCAATGCCTTCGAGTGCCAAGTCGCCGTTATACCCGGCGCTCAGATCGCGCACGTCCAGGGCAGCCAGCGCCTGATCAGCAGACTCATCCGGCTGACATTCATCAGACGTGGTGGGAACCTTCGCCCGTGTAGACAGATTAAAAGCCAGGGACATCGTTCCTTCAGGCCCACTGAATATGGAGCCAGGTGATACATAATCTCAATTCAGTGTTGAGATAATATATCAATACGCAGATGAAGTCAAGATGAGATTGTATCCCATGTGCAAACTGGAAGTGATTGCCCTCACCCTAGAAGATGCCGTCAACGCGCAGGCAGGCGGCGCAGCCAGCGTGGAGATCGTCGAAAATCTAAACGTGGGCGGGCTGACACCGTCGCTAGAGGTAGTACGTGCCATCCGGGATCGAGTGACGATCCACACACGGGTGATCGTCCGCCCGCACGCGCGCGGTTTCGTCTATTCTACCAAAGAGACAGACGAGATTCTGTCCTATGTCGGGGAACTGGTGAAGATCGGGGTGGGCGGAGTAGTGTTTGGCGCGCTGCATGACGATAGCATGATCAATGTGCCGCTGGTGCAGCAGGTCGCCCATGCGGCAACGCCGTTGGAAGTCACACTGCACCGGGCCATCGATGCCTGCCGCGAGCCGGAGGTTGCTCTGAATCAACTGGTTGGCATCGTGCAGCGTGTCCTGACCTCCGGGCAGCGCCAATCCGTCTGGGAGGGCCGTGAGACTATACGGTGCTGGATAGCCCAATACGGCGCATCGTTCACCTTCGCCTGTGGCGGCGGCGTGCGCGCCGAACAGCTTCCGGCGCTCGTGAAGGCAATCGATGCGCCGGAGTACCACGTTGGCACGGCAGCGCGCATTAATGGGGTAGTCGATCCGGCCCTGGTGCGCGCCCTGGTGGAAGCAATCAACGGCTGAAGCGCCGCTGCACGGAGTATAATCGCCTACTCATCAGGAGTACGAAACCATGACAATCTATACCCGGCGATTCGCCACGCCCTTCGGGACAATGACCGCTGCCGTTGACGACGAAGGCAGGCTGTTCCGCCTGTTGTACGAGGACGAACGTCATAAATCTATCGAGGGTGCTGGCGACGTGATAGCCGAGTCACCTTGCTGCGACGCGGTAGTGCGCCAGCTTGACGAATACTTCGCGCAAAAACGGCGCGAATTTGATCTGCCGCTGGCCCTGCACGGAACTCCTTTCCAGCAAACCGTCTGGGCCGAACTACAGTCGATCCCTTACGGCGTCACGATCAGTTACCGTGACCTGGCGGAGCGCATTGGCAAACCGGCGGCGATTCGGGCAGTGGGACGGGCAAATGCCACCAACCCCATCCCGATCATTGTGCCCTGCCACCGCGTGATCGGGGCTGATGGGTCATTGACCGGCTATGGCGGTGGTATCCAGATGAAGGAACAACTGCTCCGGCTGGAAGGCGCGCCCAAGCTGCAATTCCGGCTGGCGCTTTAGTGGATAGCGCCACTCTCGGCTAGCACAGAAGCACCGGGGTGAGGTTCTGCACCCCGTCCACTAGCGGGGCGAACTCAGCAAAATACCGGCTAGCCGGGCCGCCGCTTTCCGGTTGCCCTGCGCATTGGGATGCACCCCGTCCGTGAAATCGCCAGGGCCAAGCCAGTGAGCCGTATCGATGTAGATCACCCTGCCATCGCCCGCGCTCTGCCGGGCCAGGACAGCCGCCCGAATCTCTTTCGGGTAGACGGGAATGGAGCCATTTTCCAGCCCAAAGGGTTGCAGCGCCACGATCAGTGCCCTGGGGTTGTCGATTCGCAGCAGCGTCAGCAGGTTGACGTAAGCCGACAGGAAAGCATCTGGGGCCGTCGGCGCGGGCGGAGCCATATCGTTGGTTCCCAGGTTCACAACGATAATGCCAGGCTGCCAGGACCAATCATTCGGGAATGGGTAGCCGCGCTGTAGATACGGATAATAGGTGGGCATGGCGTGGCTGTCGTTGGGGCCAGCGCCAAAATCGTGCACCAATCCGCGCCCGGTCACGGCAATCAGCCGGACTTCCGCGTTTAGCAGTTCCCCAAGCTGCCAGCCATAAGCCGCCCGTGCGTCGTGATCGCCGGGGATGTCGTAGGAGCCGCCGCCGTTGATCCGGAAGCCAACAGTGATCGAATCGCCCACGATCTCAATGCGGCGCGACGGGATGGCGGGCCGCGCCAGTTTGCCGCCTGGCTCAAGCGTGATGCCCTCAAAAATAAGCTGGCCTTCGCTGGCCTTCACCACGTCCAGGGTATGTCGGCCTTTGTTGTTCGGCGCATTCAGCGGGTAATCGGCGGCGGAATTGGGCGGGATGTCCAGCGCCAGCCATTCACCGCCGTCGATCCTGTACCAGACCCGGCGCGTCCGATTGGCCGAGGAATCTTCGTCGAAGTTCTGCGCGCGAAAACGAAGGACAAGCGAGGTGCTGTTCATATAGGCCACACGCAGCCCGGAGGCCGCCCATGTCCACAGCACGGCGTCGGCCCGCTGCGTGCGCCCGAAGTAATAAATGGCTCCATCCGCCGCCGTAAAGAAGGCAGGCGACTGCGCCTGGACGGGCAGCCATGCGATCACGAGTGACCATAACAGTACCAGGGTGGTGCTAAGAGCGCGTCGGGCCAATTGCATAGATCATTGCTCCGGTTGGAACTTTGGCAGCGAGTTCATCAGGTTGACGAGATAATTCGCCAGCACCGTCTTGCCGGTGGCGCTCAGGTGAACCCCGTCGCCCTGGAGCAGGCCGTTGGGGTTGATGCCCGTGAAGTAATCCAGCATGGCGTTTTCTTCGGCGGTCAGCGAGCCTACCAGCTCGGACTCAATCTGCTGGCGGGTCATCGGCCCGACCAGGTAGCTCGTCCCCATCGAGGCGAAGGCCGCGCCGGTATCCACGCACGTTACCTGCTTGATGGTCGCCAGCGCGCCGTCGGTACAGGCTGCCGCCATCTGCTGGTTGAAAGTGGCGACGCCCGTCGGAGTGAAACCAGAAGCGAAACCCGCCAGCGCGAAAGGGCGCGGCGCGCCTGCATAGTAGTTGAGCACCAGGATGCGCCCGAAAGGATTCTGCTCCACCAGTTTTCTGACCATCTTGATCAGCGCCGCCACGTGGTTGGGTGCGGCCACCGAAGGGTCAATATCTGCGCTCAGGTCATTGATCCAGGGCATGATGATCGTGAATTTGCAGCGATCCTTGATCAACTGCGCATATTCCGGCGTATTGAAATAGGACGGGTGATTGTGAGAGCTAATGCCCGTTGCGGAGACGCTGCGATCAATGATCTGCAAGTCTGTGCTGCCCGCCAGGCGATACACCTGCTCGATGGACTTGCTGACGGGAAGCAAGGGGGCGCGGATGTAGCCGACAGCGGGTATCTCGAATATAGCCCCGCCGTGCGCAATCGAATCCCCTGCGACGTTGACGCACGGTTTGGTCGTCGGAATCTGGGCGATTTCTTCGGCTGTGATCGGTTTTACCTGACTCAGGTCAACGTTCACTTGCAGGTATTTGGCAGCCGCCCAGCCTTCGACGTTGCGGAAACGCACCTTGATCCATTCGCCATCTTCGGTACGGGATAGGACGCGCAGTGCCACGCCTGTTCTGAGCGTGGTCACGGCGTAGTACAGCGGGCCAGGGCCAATGCGCAGCACCACACCTCCACGCGGCACAACCACTGCATCCGGCGCGGGCGTCGGCACAAGTGTCTGCGTCGGGCGGGCGGTAGCGGTTGGGGTCTGCGACGGGGTGGTCGTTGGCGTCTCGGTATTTGTTGGCGTTGGCGTGGCGCTCGGCGTGGGAGTCGGCGTTACCGTCGCCGTCTCGGTATTCGTCGGCGTTGGCGTGACAGTAGCAGTCTGGGTGGGCGTTGGCGTGGCGCTCGGCGTGGCGGTTGAGGTCGGCGCGGGTGTGGCAGTCTGCATAATCGTGGGCAAGAGCGCTACAGCCGGTACACTTGGCGCTTCCTGCCGTGAGGTTAATAGAAATACGCTGCCAACCAGGGCCACCGCCCCGACTAGCGCCATCACAAACAGGCGGCGGGTGCGCGCTGCCGGGTGCGCCGCCCGCCGCGATGGCGCACCCGCCTTCAGGAGCATGGCAACGGTCAGTGGTTGCTCGCGTTGGCCGATGGGTAATGCATCGATAGCCCTGCTCAACGCTGTTTGGAAATCCGCTGCCGTCCTGTATTCGGAACCGGATGACATGGCATTCCGCAAGACGCCCGCCAGCGGCAGCGGAATGCCTGCCACGAAGGCTTCGCCGGGGTTAATTTCCTGCCCAACCAGGGCACGGTAAACCAACCGGGCCAGCGCGGCAACGTCCTGGGCTGGCTTACTGTCAGGCTGATCGCCCGCCAGTTCAAAGCCGCGAACAGCATATTGGCCTTGCGGCAGCCGGACGACATGGATGCGGCGCAGTACGCTATGTACAAGATTGCGCTCGTGGGCGTGGTCAAGGGCTGCGCTTACCTGCTTAGACAGGACGAGCGTGTCATCGGGCGTCAGGACCTGATCGGGCGCGATGGCGACGGGCAGGCGCGGCGTGACGGTGTACAAGTCGCCGTCAGACGTCTGATCGGCATCCAACAGACCGACAATGTTGGAATGGTGCAGCAGACGGGTCGCGCTGATCCGGTTCGCCCAGCGGGTGGCTTCCTCTGGTGAATTGGGCCGGATCAGCGTCAGCAGGACGGGCTGCCGGGTGGATTGGTGGCGGGCGCTGTAGACGGTAGCTGCGCCGTGCTGTTCGACGATCCGGTCAGTGTGGTAGAGACCAATATGCATAGATGCCTTGATGCGCTCTGCGACATAGCTTAGTGTAGCATAGTCTTCCCTGCACATGCCGCAGAAGGAGGGGAGGAATTAAGTACCGTCCGGGTATCCTGGGCTATCGATCCGATAGGTTCTGCCCTCGATCAGATCGCAGCTTGCCAGCAGCTCGTAGATCGAGGCGAGGCGAACCTGCCGGTACAGATCAGGCAGTGTATCACTCGCGTACCACTCAAAGATCGGGGAAGACGTGAAGCCTTTCGCTTCCAGTCCACCGCCCGGCTTTTCGACCAAAGCGCCGTAGCGCAGTCGCAAGCAAAAAAAGCGGTTGGCGCGGATTCGCGGCCAGACCTGCTGCATCATGGGGCTGTCCCCGATCAGGTGCAGGATCACACCGTCCTCGCCGCCTTCAAAGTCCTGCCGATCTTCGGCCAGCAGTGGGATCGGTTCGACTTCGGGCCGGAGCGGCGCTTTGACGATCAGGTCGCCGTTTTCTTCCCGCAGAATGTCCAGTTCCTCCTGGCGCGCCCGGATCGGTGAAGTTGTGCCGTACAGGTGAAGGCTGCGCAGAACGACCACGTTGTAGAGGGCAGCCAGTTCGGCGGTATCTTGCGCCATCAGTTCCTCGGCAGGGTTCTTGCCTTCGGCCTTCAGCCAATCCACCTCTTCTGCCAGCGCACAGTTCAGACGGTATTCCCAGACGGCGGCTTCCAGTAGTTGCGGACTGTCTGCATAGACCACTTCGGCGCGGAAATCTTCAAGGCGTTCCCACTGGTAGGTCAGGTCGTCGTCCTTTCCTGTCGTCGGGATGATCGGGAAAACGGCGAAGGGCCGCATCTCGGACATAAAGGTGATCATGGTATCCCGATCATAGCCGGGCGCAGGGCGCACCTGCTCTCCCATCAGCACGAACAACACGGACAGGTCGCGCAGTTCGTCGCTGCCTTCGATGGCGGAACTGCCATCGGGCAGCTTCATCATGTCGAACAGTTCGGCCAGCGGCCACTCGTTCTCCAGTCCCAGCTCGTCACGGGTCATTTCCAGGTCAGGATCAGGCTCGACGCCGGGCATCACACGAAGCAGCAGCGCGCCCAGTTCGGGGTCGGCATCTTCGATCTTGTAGCCCCACAGCGGAATCACCTCGCGGTCTTCGCCCAGGTGATCTCCGCCATACAGGGGCGGCAGGATGCCCTTCTCGAACATGATGGTCAGTGAGATGTCCTGCAAATCGGTTAGTTCGTCGCGGAGGTTTTTAAGGGCTTTACGCTGTTCACGTTCCTCCGGGCGGATCGTTTGTTTCTTCTTTGAACGCCGTTTCGCCATTCACGCCTCCAACAAGGTTCATTGTACGAGAACCGCCCCAAATGAAAAGTACGATTGCAAAATCGGCTCAGATTGAGGACAATCAGGCGAGTGCCCGGTGAGGAACGTAGCCATGACGGTCAAGAAGATACTGACGATCAGTAAGCACGACAAAGTCCTGCATACCAGGTCCGAGCCTGTTAAGAAAATTAACCGCGATGTCAAGCAATTGATCGAAGACATCCGCGACACGATTGAGGCCAACCCGGCGGTGGGCCTTGCCGCCCCACAGATCGGCGTTCTGAAGCGTGTGATGGGCGTTCGTCTGTCCTATGAGGCCGGACAGGAAAAGGAGCAGATGTCGCCGCCGCTCATCCTGATCAACCCGGAGATCGTCGATCAGAGCGAAGAAACTGAGGAAGCTGAAGAAGGCTGCTTAAGCATTCCGGGTATGGTCGGCCTGGTAGAACGCAGGCTGAAGCTCACAGTGCGTTACCTGGACGAGAAAGGCAAGCGCCAAGAGCGCGCGCTGAACGGTTGGGATGCGCGGGTTGTCCAGCACGAGATCGATCACCTGGACGGCATTCTGTACCTTGAACGGCTCAAGTCGCTCGACGACCTGTTTGTGCTGGTACGCAACGAAGAGGGCCACCTGGAATCAGTGCCCTACCTGCAAGTGAAGCAGGCAGCCAGTGTAGACGGTAAGCCGCCGGTGCCTGCTATACGCCCCGCCGCACAGCCGCGCAAACCCTGACGATCACGCAACCATGACCCTCAAATCGCGGCGAAGGCTCCTGGACTGCTTTTACGTCGGCCTGCTGGTGCTGTATGCGCTGGCAGGCATGATGCTGGCCCCGTATCACGGCGACGAAGCGACCACTATGTACGTCGCCAGAGATTGGTACACGCTGGTCGTGCAGCACGATCTCTCGCAGATTCTGTACCGGCCTGACCTCAAGGAGCAGCGCCTGATCGATGCCCAGGAATTCCGGCTGCGCATGGGAGCCTCGGCCCGTTACCTGATCGGCTTCTTCACCAACCTGACCGGCATGAACGCCAGCGACCTGACGGATCCCTGGTTCTGGGGAGCCGACTACGCCGACAACGTGGCGCATGGGCACGTCGCCCGTCCGCCGGTGCTGTTTGTGGCGCGGCTGTCGTCGGCCCTGCTGCTGGCGCTGAGTATCGGCGTCGTGTTTACCCTCGGCAGGCGGCTGGGTGGGCGCGGTGTGGCCTGGATCGGCACGGGCATTTACGCGCTGACTCCGGCCTTGCTGCTGAATGGCCGGCGGGCCATGTACGAGGGTTCGACGGCTCTGTTCATCGCCCTGATGTTGCTCATCGGCCTGGAGATTGTGCGCGGACTGCATCTCAAAAAAGGCTGGCGCGGCCTGTTGGGGCGCTGGCTGCTCTTTGGCGCGGTATGCGGTGTGGCTGTGGCCGGGAAGAACAGCATGGCCCTGGTCGCGCTGCCCATCGGCGCGGTGCTGGCGCTGTTTGGGTGGCGCGATCTGGCGCGCACTGCTGTTTGCGGTGCGGCAGCGGTGGCACTGGCGGCAGCGCTCTTTCTGCTGCTGAACCCGGCCTGGTGGAGCCAGCCGCTCCAGATGCCCGCCATCGTCAGCAAACTGAATGCCGATCTGTTCAAGGCACAGGCCGAGTTTTTCGGCGGCTGGACGAACACGACGGAGCGTGTCCTGGCGCTGGTGCGCTTTCCCTTTGCACTTCCGCAATATTACGAGGACACCGCGCCCTGGGGCGAATGGATCGGCGACCAGATCAGCGCCTACCAGCGCTCGCTGCTGGACGGCGTGGCGTGGGGCCAGTTCGGCCTGCCCGTCTATGGACTGATGGCGCTGGGCATGGCGGCACTGCTGGGCCGGCCCAGGGCGGAGATGCTCTTCTTCGGTGCGGTGCTGGTCGGCATTCTCGTTGCGGTGTACGTTGCCACACCCCTGCCCTGGCAGCGCTATTACCTGCTGCTCGTGGCCGTCTGGTCGGTCACGATGGCGATAGGATTGAGGTTCGCCTGGCAGTTGATCTTGAACGTCCTTCGTAAGCGCCTGCCAGGGCAAATCGCATCGTTTCCCACCTTTCGCGCATGAGCCACTCGTCGCTGCCTTACCTGTCCGTGATCGTGCCCGCCTATAACGAAAGTCAGCGGCTCGAAGGCATCCTCAAAATCGATGAGTACCTGAGGGCGCAGCCATTCAGCAGCGAACTGCTGGTCGTCGATGATGGCAGCAGCGACGACACGCTGGACAGGCTCAAAACGCTCCGCGACGCCTGCGGAATACGGATCGTGAGCTACCGGCCCAATCGCGGCAAGGGCTACGCCATCCAGCAGGGGATGCTACAAGCGCGCGGCGCATACCGCTTATTCTGTGACGTTGATCTCTCCACGCCCATCGCCGAGTTCGATAAGTTCATCCCCCATCTGGCGGAGTACGCCGTGATCATCGCCTCCCGCAAGCAGCAGCACGCCTCGGTGGTGCGCCACCAGCCCTGGCTGCGCGAGAATCTGGGCAAGGGCTTCACCTTCCTGTCGCGGGTCGCGCTGCAAGTGCCGCTCTCAGATTTCACCTGTGGCTTCAAATGCTTTTCGCAGGCCGCTGCCGAAGCTATCTTCCAGCGCATGACCATCGAACGGTGGGGCTTTGATGCCGAAGCGATGTTTATTGCGCAGCGACTGGGCTATACGATCAAGGAAATCCCTGTGACGTGGACAAACGATCCGCGCACGCGGGTCAAGCTGCCGGATGCCATTATCGACTCGCTCCTGGAACTGATCACGATCCGGGTCAATCATCTGAGGGGCAGGTATCGGTAAGTTCCGCCTCACGCTGCCCCCTTTTCAACTTCCTTACTTCGGCTGCAAGACCAGAGTGGAAACGGCGGCTTTCCTGATGTTTTCTGGCCCCCACAGCATCGGGTCGTACTGGATAGTGCGCCATTTGTCGATCAGGTCGCGGTAGTGCGGGCTGGCCGGGTGCCCGCTCTGGCCTGTCGATTGAATCCACAGACTGTTGTTGAAGTCGCTGAAGTCCACGATCATGCGCATCGACGAAATACTGCGTGTATGGTACGGGTCGTCCACTGTCCAACTGGACGCATTCACGATCTCTGTGCCACCGCTGACAGCCACCGGGCCGCCGTTCACGAAGTCCTCGATCACGTTGATACCGCTCGCGCCAAGCGGGTTGCTGACAAACTTTGCGGTGTGGATCATGCCCCACTTCCACGTTTTGTAGTCGCTGCCCAGCTGTGTGCTCAGTGCTTTGTAGGCGTCCAGGAAGGCGCTGCGCAGCATGTCATCGCGGGTTTCTTTCTTGTTGGGCGTGGTCACGTCGTCCCACCAGGCGTTGTCGGGCGCGTCAAGCAGCAGATGGGTCCCCCACATCAGGTTTGTGCCGCCGGAGGGGATGTAACCCACTTTGTTGCCCCACACCTTGCGCACAAGCTGGTTCCAGAACGCTTCGAACAGCGCGGCCTGCCCGCTGTCCATGCCGTTCTGGTAGTCCCACTGGCCCATCCAGGTAATGACTTCTTTAGGAATATCGCTGCCAAAATCGAGCCTGAGCACAGCGGGCAGCAGTTCGGCAGCCGAGCCGTTGTAATTGTCGCCCTGGATGGCCTTGATGCTGTCTATGGTGTGTTTGTCCGTCGCCTTGATCAGATCGTTAATGCGCTGGCTGCGGTAGCCATATGACCAGAAATAGCTGATCAGGTAGTTGGAGTCCTTGCCGAACCGGTCACCAATGGCCTCGACAAGCTGCGTGTAGTATTCGGGCGGCACGACGGCCTGGTTGGCCGTGACGATGTACCCGCGCGGCGGGTTGAAGATGCGCGGCAGGTTGTCAAACGGGATGTAGCCCTTCCAGTCGTATTGCGTCGTGGAGCCATCCACCGGCGTATTGCCGCTGTGGTCTTTGGCGCGGATCGGGATCAGACCCGGTGTCTGGTAGCCGATGTTGCCGTCCGTGTCGGCATAGATGAAGTTCTGCGAAGGCACGGCGAAACCTTTGAGGGCTTCCCGGAAACTGGCCCAGTCCGTTGCGCGGTTGACGCCAAGCAGCGCGCCCAACACGTCGCTCTTCTCGCTGATCGCCGTCCAGTGCAGGGCCAGCGGTTTGTCGTAGCTTTTGGCGTAGCTGGGGCTATCGGTGATGATCGGGCCGAAGCGGGTCACTCGCACGCGAATATCTCTGGCGGGCGTTTTGTCTCCGAAGCGGATCGTCTCGGTGATCACCTGCATGTCCAGCGTTTTGCCATCCACTTCGTACTTCGTGTCGTCTTTGGGGTCAACCTTGATGATATACAGGTCTTGCACGTCCGGCCCGACGTTGGTCAGCCCCCAGGCGATGCGCTGGTTGTGGCCGATGATAATGCCGGGCACGCCAGGGAAGCTGAAGCCGATCACGTCGTAGGGACAGGCAACGCTGACCTGGACACAGTGCAGCCCGACCTCGTACCAGATCGAGGGCATCTGGATGCCCAGGTGCGGGTCGTTCGCCAGCAGCGGCCTGCCAGACTGTGTATGCTTGCCGCTGATCACCCAGTTGTTGCTGCCGATCCCGATGCCCCTGCCCAATGACAGTCCCAGGTCAGGCGTTGCCCCGCCGACCAGGGTCGTTTGAATATGGGACAGGTCAGTGCCCGGCGCAACCACCGGCACGTGGCGCACAAGGGCCGCCGAATCGGGCTGGATGGGCAGGTCTTCGGCGTTGAGGATGGTCAACCGCTGGTCGAAAGGATAGGGCGGCGCGTAATACTTGTCCACCATATCCCTGTCGAGCTTTTGGTAGAGCGTGGCAAGTTCCAGCTCCTCGTCCATGTTGCCGCTCAGGTTGTAGGCCATCGCCAGCGTCCAGGCGGCGCTGTGCAGCGGCTCCCACTTTTCGATGGGGATGTTGATGCCGCGCACGCCGAGCAGCGCATACTCAATCGCCAGGTCGGGGCCGGATTTACCCGCAATATAGGCATTGACACCCTCGCTGTAGGCATCCAGCGCTTTTTTTGATTCGGGCGTGACGGCCTCAAGATCGGCCTGTGCTGCGCGATTCCAGCCCATTGTGCGGATAAGGGTATCGGCCTTCAGCGCGAAGTCATTGCTGCCTGTCAGTTCGCTGATCCGGCCCAGCGCCGTGTGGCGGTTGAACTCCATCTGCCACCACCGATCCTGCGCGTGGACGATGCCCTGCGCGTAGAACAGGTCATGGGTGGTTGTAGCATAAATCTGGGGAATGCCCGACGAGTCGCGGTATACCTCGACCTTGCCGTCCAATCCGGGCAGCGACAGCGTGCCATCAACCTGCGGCAGCACCTTTCGGATGGTAGTATAGGCGTAACCCGTCGCCGCTCCCGCCAGCAATAGCATAAGGACAATCACAATCAGAAGTATATTTCGCAATCGGCGCATTTTCAGGCTCCTCAAAAAGGCTAACGGCCATTCGTTTTTAGCACGGAATGGGCGCGGTGGCGAACTGTCTTTCGTGCAGGATTTCACGACCCTGATAGCTTTTGAGAGGCTTCGCAGGCTATCATTAGACGATTTTTATACCTATCCGGGGAAATCATTGGCAGAATTGCGCTCATGACTCAGCTTTCACAAGGCAACAAGCGCCGTTCGTCGCGCATTCCTGGTTTCTACCAGCGTCCCTTGCCGGATCGCGTCGCCCTGATCGCGCAGTGGGCGGGACTGGATGCCAATGAGCAGGCCACGCTGCTTGGCATAACCGGATTGAATGCCACCCAGGCCGATCAGATGATCGAGAATGTGATCGGCGTGTTTGGCCTGCCGATGGGCGTGGCGATCAACTTTCTGATTAACGGCAAAGACTACCTGATTCCGATGGTCGTGGAGGAACCGAGCGTCGTGGCCGCGTGCAGCTTTGCCGCCAAGTTGGTGCGCTCCGGGGGCGGTTTCACGGCGGTCAGCGACGACCCGATCATGATCGGGCAGATTCAGGTGTTGGACGTGGATAATGTTTATGCGGCGGCGGGCCGGGTCTGGGACATCCGCAACCAGCTACTTGAGGCGGCCAACGATCCGACGCTGACCATCGTCAAGCAGGGCGGCGGGGCGCGGGACATCGAACTCAGACCGATCCCGGAGTCACCTGTTGGCCCGATGCTGATCGTCCACCTGCTGTACGACGTGCGCGATGCGATGGGTGCGAACGCTGTCAATACAGCCTGCGAACGGATCGCACCGCTGATTCAGGAGGCAGCGCGCGGGCGAGTCAATCTGCGCATCCTGAGCAACCTGACGGATCGGCGCAAAGTCAAGGTAAGCTGCACCATCCCGGCGGACATCATGGCGACGGATCAACTGCCGGGCAGCCAGGTCATCCGCTCGATAGTCGAAGCGGCGGCCTTCGCCGAGGTCGATCCCTACCGCGCAGCGACGCACAACAAAGGCGTGCTGAACGGCATGGATGCGGTGTGCATTGCGACGGGCAACGACTGGCGAGCACTGGAAGCGGGTGCACACGCCTACGCCGCACGCTCCGGTTGCTATCGCAGCCTGACACGCTGGACGGAGGACGACTCCGGCAGCCTACGCGGCGAGATGGAGGCTCCGCTGGCGGTGGGCACAGTCGGCGGCGCGACGCGCGTTCACCCGACGGCGCGCGTCGCCATGAAGATTCTGGGCGTCAAGAGCGCCCGCGAACTGGCCGAGGTGATCGGGGCGGTGGGGCTGGCGCAAAACCTGGCGGCGATCCGGGCGCTGGCGACGGAAGGCATCCAGCGCGGGCACATGAACCTGCACGCCCGGCAGTTGGCAATTGCGGCGGGCGCGTCCGGCGAGATGGTGGCCGAGGTCGTGGAGCGGATGATCGCGGAGCAGAACATCCGCCTGGAGCGCGCGAAGGAGATCGTGGCGGAGATGCGGCCTACTCAGAAATAGTCGAGGTACATGAAACTCCCCAATCTTGAACAAACAGTCGTTCCAGAAGGGAAAATCATCAATTACCTGTTGTCATTCACCCATTCCAGCGGACGCGGTAAAGCACAGTTTTTCACACTTCGGCTTTTCGGTGGAAAATTGGCATACCCTGGCAGACTCATTGGCTAATCATGCTAAAACGAATGAAGTTGCCAAAGTCGAATCGACTCTATTCGGAATGAGGTATGTGATCGAAGGCTTGTTGCAAACACCTGTAGGACGCACCCCAATGGTACGATCTGTGTGGTTCATTGATTCTGGGGAAACTATTCCACGCTTTGTTACGGCCTATCCACTGGAAGAGGATGAGAGCAATGATTCAGGAACTTGAAAATGTCGTGTTGACTACGGACTTGCCCGAATACGGCTTACTAGCAGGTGATATTGGAACCGTCGTCCTGGTTCACGGTAACGGCGAAGGTTACGAGGTTGAATTTGTAACGTTGGACGGTCATACAGTTGCTGTCGCCACAGTGTTAGCATCCCAGGTACGCCGGGCTGGACGCGGCGAGATCGCCCACGCCCGCGAAGTAAGCACATCGGCCCGGTAGCCGTGTAGAAATGCGGAGAGATTGAAGCATGACAAACAAAACCCCCTTCGACGACGCCCGCAACCTGTTGCGGTCTAACCAGCCCGTCGGCATTGTCGGCTACGGAGCCTACGTGCCACGCTATCGCCTGCCCGCCAGCGAGGTCGCCCGCGTCTGGACGGGCGGATTGGGCGGCACACCGATCAAAGAGAAGGCCGTCGCCGGGCTGGACGAGGACGTGATCACCATGTCCATCGAGGCGGCGCGCAACGCACTGGCCCGCGCCCAGATCGACCCGACGCTGATCCGCGCCGTGTGGGTCGGCTCGGAGAGCCACCCTTACGCCGTCAAGCCGACCAGCACCATCGTCGCGGAGAGCATCGGCGCAGTCCCGAATACGCAGGCCGCCGACTGGGAATTCGCCTGCAAAGCCGGGTCGGAGGCGCTGCAAGCCTCCATCGGCTTCGTAGGCAGCGGCATGGCACAGTACGCCCTGAGCATCGGCATGGACACCGCGCAAGGGCGTCCCGGCGATGCACTTGAATACACGGCGGCGGCGGGCGGCGCGGCCTATCTGGTCGGGCCAGAGTCGGAGTCGCTGGCCGTCTTCCAGGGATCGTACAGCTTCGTGACCGATACGCCGGACTTCTGGCGGCGAGCGGAGGTCAAGTACCCGTCGCATGGGGATCGCTTCACGGGCGAACCCGCCTATTTCAAGCATACTCTGAGCGCTGCCCAGACGCTCATGAAGATGATGGGTACGACGGCTGCCGACTACACCTTTGCTGTCTTCCACCAACCCAACGTCAAGTTCCCGGAGCGCGCCGCCAAGCAGCTTGGCTTCACAGACGGGCAGATCAAGTACGGGCTGCTGGCGGGCGAGATCGGCAACGTCTATGCGGGATCGTGCCTGCTTGGGCTGACGGCCACGCTGGATGAGGCCAGACCAGGGGATCGCATCCTGTGCGTCAGCTATGGCAGCGGCGCAGGCTCAGACGCTTTCGACATCCGCGTGACCGACCTGATCACGGAGCGCAAAGATCGTGCCCCGAAGACCCAGCAGTACATCGCCCGCCGCACCCAGATCGACTACGCGCTGTACACGCGCTATCGCGGCAAGCTGGCGACGGATTAGGACGCCCTGGGCTAGAGCCACAGGGCTGAATCAACAAGCTCGGCTAAACCCGACTGGTTATTAGCCCCGCAGGGGCTTCGTGATCTTAGCCCGGTGCTTCAGCGCCGGGCATGGTAAGGACACGCGATCTTATGCAAAACGTATCCATTATCGGGGTCGGGCAGACCCCGGTGGGCGAACACTGGGAACTCTCGCTGCGCCACCTGGCACTGCAAGCAGTACAGGCTGCGCTGGACAACGCCGGACTGAACAAGGTCGATGCGATTATCGTCGGCAACGCGCTCGGCGGCGTGATCAGCAACCAGAACCACCTGGGCGCACTGGTCACGGACTTTGCCGGAATGCGCGGCACAGAGGCGTTTCGCGTTGAAGCGGCGGATGCGTCGGGCGGCGTGGCGCTGCGTCAGGGCTATTTGATGGTCGCCAGCGGCATGGCACAAACGGTCATGGTGCTCGGCGTCGAGAAAGTGACCGATCTGATTGGCAGCCAGCGACAAACAGCGATGGCGAGTTTCCTGGATGCCGAGTATGAAGCGGCGCACGGCGCAACCCCGGTGGCGTTGGCGGCCCTGCTCATGCGCCGCTACATGCACGAATACGGCGTGCAAGTTGCAGACTTTGCCAACTTCAGCGTCAATGCCCATGCCAATGGCTCGAAAAACGCCAACGCCATGTACCGCAACTTGATCCGGGCGGAGCGCTTCAGCAGCGCGCCGCTGGTGGCCGATCCGGTCAATTTGTTCGACGTGGCCCCGGAAGCTGATGGCGCTGCCGCCGTGATCCTGACGAGCGCCGAACGCGCCGCCGACCTGGTTCCGCACCCGGTGCGCATCCTCGCCAGCGCTGTCGGCACGGATGCGCTGGCGGTGCATGATCGACCTGATCCACTGTGTTTGATGGCGGCCAGTCTGTCGGCGCAGCGTGCCTACGAACAGGCGTCCATCGGCCCGGCGGACGTGGACCTGCTGGAACTGCACGACTCGTCAACGATCATGGCAGCGCTGTCGCTGGAAGCCTGCGGCTTCGCGGACCGGGGCGAAGGCTGGCGTCTGGCAACAGACAACCGAATCGGCACCAAGGGCAGTATTCCGATCAGCACCTTTGGCGGACTCAAGAGCCGGGGTAATCCGTTTGGTGCGACGGGCGTCTACCAGGCCGTAGAGGTCGTGCTGCAACTGCGTGGCGAGGCCGGCGAGAACCAGATTGAGGGCGCGCAGATCGGCATGACACAAAACCTGGGCGGGCTGGGCGGAACGGCGGTCACCCATTTGTTTGGCCGCTAAGTCCTTCAGTGTTATGTCAAGCTATCAACCCATTTGTGAGCGGTTTTGGCAGCGCCAGAAGCTCTCATGATAGATTTTGATAGTCCGTTGCTGTTAGTCTTGTGACTGTACGCACAAATGGGTTCGGCGCTGCGTGCGCCGAAAGTACGTAGTGTAAGCGAGGTTCAGAACCATGCATATTGCTCAAAACTGGCGCATCAACGCACAGCGGTACTCGATGAAGGGCCATCGCTGCGAAAAATGTCAGAAGGTATCGTTTCCGCCCCGCGACGTTTGCCCGTACTGCGCTGCCGACAACATCAACTTTTCCACAGGCGACTCCAAAGTGATCGAACTCCCCGAGGCAATGGCCTTGCAGCGCGCGGATCGCTAACCAACCACCATGCACATTGCTCAAAACTGGCGGCTGAAAGGGCAGCGTTACGGGCTGGTCGGTGAGAAGTGCCCGTCCTGCGGGCACGCGATTTTCCCGCCGCGCGACGTTTGCCCGGACTGCGCGATGGAGGCCAAGACGTTGTTCCAGTTCAGCGGCAAAGGTGAGGTCTACAGCTTCACAACCATTCAGGACGCCCCGGCGGGTTTCGAGGAGCAAGCGCCCTACGTCCTGGCGATCATCAAGCTGGATGAGGGGCCAATGGTTACGGCGCAACTGACCGACCTGGATGGCCCGGTGGAGATCGGGATGCGTGTGGAGATGGTCACGCGCAAGCTGCGCACCGAGGGGCCGCAAGGCGTCATCCTCTACGGCTACAAGTTCCGCAAAAGCATTACGTCCTCATAAACTATTCTGGGATCGTTGTGCCCCGGCCCCTTCCATAGATGGGCTGCCGGGGCGTGTTTGATTCAGCCACCACCGTCCGGCCCCCAAAATGCCTGCGGTATAATCCTGGGGCGTTTCAGGCGCAATCTTTCTCAGCATAGCGAGGGCTTGATCGGATGACGGTTATCGGCATTGACCTGGGTACGACCTTCTCTGCGGTCAGCACCGTTTATGACAGCGTTCCGGTGATACTCCCTGCGGACACCGAGCGGATTATCCCGTCCGTGGTGGGCCTGTCGCCCGACGGCGAGTGGCTGGTCGGCACGCCGGCGCTGAATCAATACGTGCTTTACCCGGAGCGCACCGTTCGCTCTATCAAACGGCTGATGGGCAGTGATCAGGCCGTCACGCTTGGCGACTACCGCCTGACGCCGCCCGAAGTGTCTGCCCTGATCCTGCAACACATGAAGGCGATTGCCGAGTTCAATCTCAACGAGGCGATTACCCAGGCTGTGATCACCGTCCCCGCCTTTTTCAACAACGCGCAGCGCCGGGCCACCACACAGGCGGGCGAGCTGGCGGGCCTGGAGGTGCTGCGCATCATCAACGAGCCAACCGCAGCAGCACTGGCCTTCGGCTTGGAAACCACCACCGACCAGGTTGCGCTGGTCTATGACCTGGGCGGCGGAACGTTCGACGTATCGCTGGTCGAGATCATGGACGGCGTGATCGACGTGCGCGCCAGTCACGGTGATACGCACCTGGGCGGCGACGACTTTGACGAGCGGCTGGTCGGCTATCTGGTGGATGTTTTCGAGCAGCAGCACGGTGTCGATCTGCGCCGCAACCGGCAGGCGCTGGCGCGTATCCGCCGGGCCGCAGAGCAGGCCAAAATTGAACTCAGCAGCCATATGTATACCTGGGTGCGCGAGGAATACCTGGCCGAGAAGCGCGGTGTGCCGCTCCACCTCGAAGTCGAGATCAGCCGCGAGAAGTTCCTCTTGCTGATCCAGGACCTGCTGCTGCGTACCACCGAATCGATTGATCGCGTCCTTGAAGATGGCGAGGTCGAGGCCGTGGATACGGTGCTGATGGTCGGCGGCAGTACCCAAATCCCGGCGGTATGGGAACTGGTTGCGGAGCATACGGGCGTCCAGCCGCGCCAGGACGTGAACCCTTCGGAGGCCGTTGCGCTCGGCGCGGGCGTGCAAGGTGCGATCATCGAGGGCAAACCCGTCGATACGGTGCTGGTTGACATCTCACCGCACTCGCTTGGGGTGGCCGTCGTGAACTTCACCTACGCGGGCGACCCCATCGAAGACAGCTACAAAGTCCTGATCCGTCGCAACAGCCCGCTTCCGGCCACTGTCGAAGAGTCGTTTTCAACGCTGGCCCCCGACCAAACTGCTGCCCGCATCGAGGTCTACCAGGGCGAACACCCGACGGCTTCGCACAACACACTGCTCGGCGAGTTTCTCTTCGAGGATTTGCCAACCTCGCCGACAGGGGAATTGACATCGTTCACCGTCCAGTTCACGCTCAATCTGAACGGTATCCTGGAAGTGACCGCCACCGAACGGTTGACAGGCCGCCAGGTCGGGATCACTGTCGCAGTAGACCGGCAGCAGCTTCCGCAAACTGCGCTCCCGGCTGCGCAGCCGGGCAGTCTATCCGATGAGGTGGACGACGATGCTCAGGCCGACACGGAACTCCTGACGGAAGCAGAAGATTTGCTGGCCCGCGCTCGTCAGGCGCTTGAGAAAGACCACGATCCCGCGCTGGAAAGCCTGGTCAGCGACGTGACTGCCGCCCTCGACGACGGCGACATGGAACACCTGCAGGAACTTGTAGACGTGCTGCTGAACGCCCTGTAGCACGGCGAGGGGCTTGGGGCGCGTCACGCCTTGGCAGGCACGGCTTCTATTGGGGACTCGTTGCGGTACGTTACCATGCCCGGCTTGCCGCCCTTGATCTTGCGGACGTGGCGGCGTTCGGTCACATCCACCAGCACGCGGGCCTCGCCCCGTGAAGCGCTGTAGTATGCGGCCAATCCCGCCGCACGCCGCAGGGTGCTGGCTGCCACCGGGCGGCCTCCGCTCTTGACGATGACGTGTGCGCCGGGGACACCGCGTGCGTGTAGCCACAAATCTTCGGGCTTGCCTTTGCCAAAGGTCACTTCCTCATTCTGCCGCGAATTGCGCCCGACCCAGATCACGATTCCTTCGGGCGTCGTGACCTTCAATGGCGCCGATCTGCTGCCCTTTGGCCGTGCCGTCTGGGGGCCGCGCCAGTAGCCATTGGCTTGCAAAGCGTCCTGCACCTCGCCGATCTCCGGCCAGTTGGCGGCAAGCTGCAAATCGGTTTCCAACTGGCGCAGATAGGCGATCTCAGCTTCAGCGGCCTGGATCAAATCGGGCACTTCGGCGGCGGCACGCTTGGCTTTCTCGTACTGCTCAAAGTACTGTTTGGCGTTGTCCACCACACTGATCGACGGATCGATCTCGATATCGAGCGGGGGCTGGTCAAAGTCATACTGTGCGCTCAAGTGGGTCTGCCCCGGCTGGATCGTGTACTGATAGGCCAGCAGCAGTTCACCGCTTTGTCGTAGCCGTTCTCGCTCTGATTCATCGCGCTGCGAACGTTTCAGCGCTTCCAGCCGACGCTCGACTTTCTGCCGCGCTTCCTCAATCGCCGCCTGGATGGGCTTCTTGGCGGCGTCGTAGGCTTCGATACCTACCGGAGCACCGTAGTAACGGGCCAGTGCCTCGCTGATGGTGTTGGTGGCTCGCCAGCCCACCAGATGTGTGACCGGATAGACGGCGTAGCTGGTGACCAGGCTGTTCGCCTCGGTCACGCCCGGCTGCCAGCGGCGTTCCAGGAGCAAGCCAAGCAGCGATTGGATTGCTGCGAACAGGGCGCGAGCGCTGGTGTCGCCTGCCCGGGTGGTGGTGGACTGCGTGGCCCGGTAGACGGCTTCTTTCGCCAGCAGCGGACTGAAGCCGAGCAGTGAATCGGTCAGCGTGCGCCAGGCAGCTTTGCCGGGGTCGGCATCCAGGGCATCTTGCAGCAGCAGCAGCGTGAGCAGGTTCGGCGCACGCTTGAGCTTTTGGGGTGGCGGCGGCACGTATTCGTGGCCGGGCAGGCTGACACGAACGCGGTTTTCCTGCGGTCCAACGCGCCGCAGACAATCCATGATTCGACCATCCCGCACGAGCAAAATGTTGCTGCGGCGTTCCATCGGCTCGGCGATCAGGGTAAAGACACCTTCGGGCGCTTCAAATTCAAGATGTACGACGCGCTCCCAGGCAGGCTGGCTCACCGAGACGAGCGTTGCGCCCTCGATATGACGGCGCAGCATCAGGCCGAGTGGCGATGGATTCTCCACGCCGCGCCGTACCCGATCCGGGACGAGGTGAATGCGCGCTTCCTGCGGGTGTGCGCTGATCAGCAAATAGTGCCGGGCGTGGTTCGCATAGATTTCAAGGCCGATGGCGTCATTGCCAAGTTCGAGGCTGTCCTGGACGCGCCCGCCTTGCAGTGTCGCCGTCAGTTCATCGACGACGGCGGAAATGGTAAATACGTCGAAATTCATGATCTGGGAAAGGCCAACCTGTAAATCTGGTTAAGAATGGCGTCGGCAATGATCAGGTTTCCCTGGCTGTCGAATGCGATGCCATGCGGATAGCGCAGCCCGGTGACCAGCGCGATCTTTTGCCCGCTCTGCGGATCGATTCGCCAGATCGTGCCGGGCAGTGCATTGACAATGAGATCACCACTGCCATCCAATAGCACGTCGTCGGGCAGCGTGATCGGCGCGATTAGCGTGCGAACGCCGTCCGAAGTTATGCGATATATCGCATTACCGAATTCATCGCAAACGAACAGCGTGCCATCGGCAGCCAGGGCAGCCGATGTGGGTCGCTTGAACCCCCTGGCAATCAGGCTCACGTGCCGCGCATCACTGCTCAAGCGCAGAATCCGGCCCGTCGGCGCGTCAGGAATGAGCAGATCGCCCGTGGCCGAGTCGCGGCTGATGCCGTCAATACCGTCGTTGTGAGTCTTGTTGCCAACCGCATAGAACAACGTCATGCTTTTCTTCACCGGATCAACCTGGTACAGGCGATTGGTGGCCTGTTCGGCGACGATCAATGTGCCGTCGGGCAGGGGCACGATCCCTTCCGGCTCACGGATGGCAGGGCTGACGATTTCCGGCTCGCCCAGGGCGTTCAGGCGCAGCACTCGGTTGGCCGTCATGTCGCCGAAGTAGATCGTGTCGTCTGCGCCAACAGCCAGATCGTCCGGGCTGCCTGCACCCCTGCCGATGACGGAGAGCATTCCCTGGTGCGCTATTGGCCCATCAGCCCGCACGCTGACCGCTGGTGCCAGCAGCAACAGAATAGACAACACAATTCGCCGGATCATCACCGCTTGTTCGCCACCGATCTAATCATTGTTAGGCCAGAACATCAACACTAGCGCTATGCCAGAGCCACGCGCAAGGCAGTGCGAGCTTCAGCTATGCAGATGATTGGCGTGGCGATCTGCTATGGCGAATAACAAGCCCCTCAGCGGTTCGGAGAGGGGCTTGCGTTTTACCTATGCTTGCGGGCAGTTCAGGCGTCCGGCCCGCTGCCGTTGTTGCTCGCCACCTTGACGATACTGGGCAGCACAACAGGGCGGCGGTTCGTTTGCCTGTAGAAGAACTCGCCCAGGCCCTCGCGGATCGCGTCGTGGGTGGTCTTGCCCTTTTGCTGCATCAGCCGCTTGATCTCCAGGCTGGCCTGGTCGAGCAGCGTCTCGGAGTCGCGCATATGAATGAACCCCCGGCTGATGATCTGCGGGCGTCCGGCCAGCTTGCCGTTCTTGTTGACGGGCAGGACGGCCACGACGAAGCCATCCGTTGCCAGTCGTTCGCGGTCACGCAGCACCGTTTCGTTCACATCGTCGAGCAAGCGCCCGTCGATGCGCACGTCCTGGCCGGGCACCGTCTCGCCGTAGCGGGCTTGCACGCCGTCGAACTCCCAGACCTGGTAATTCTGGAGGATGAAGCGCCGCTGCTCCGGAATGCCGACCTCGCCTGCCAGCCGGCTGTGCAGGTGCAGATGGCGCGCCTCGCCGTGTATCGGGATGAAGAAGTGGGGTTTGACCGCTTCCAGCATCTGGCGCATGTCTTCCTGCGCGCCGTGCCCGGAGGTGTGGATGGGGGCCATGCTGCCGTAGATGACGAACGCACCGCGCGTGAACAACTGGTTGATGACGCGCGCCATGCTTTCCTCTTTGCCGGGAATGACGCGGCCCGACACCAGCACCGTATCACCCGACTGGATCGACACGAGCGGGTGGTTGCCGGCTGCCATACGCGACAGCGCCGAGGTGGGTTCGCCCTGCGTGCCGGTAGCGATGATGACCAGTTTGCTTTCCGGCAGGTTCATCGCCAGTTCGAGCGGAACCAGCCCCAGGCCCGGCTTGATGTAGCCAAGATTCTGCGCCAGCGCGACGTTTTCATTCAAGCTGCGCCCGGCCAACGCGACCTGCCGCCCGGCCTTGTGGGCCGCATCGATCACCTGCTGAATGCGGGCGATGTGCGAAGCGAAGGTAGCAACGATGATCCGCCCCGGCGCAGACAGGAAGAGCGGCTCGAACGCCTGCCCGACCAGGACGTCGGAGGGTGTGCGGCCCGGACGATCTGCATTGGTGCTGTCCGCAAGCAGCGCCAGCACGCCGTCCCGGGTCAGCGCAGCCAGGCGCTTGAAGTCCGTCGGACGACCATCGACTGGTGTCGGATCGATCTTAAAGTCGCCTGTATGGACGATCTTGCCGAGCGGTGTCTCGATCACCAGCCCAACACAGTCCGGGATAGAGTGCGTGACGTGATAGGCATTGATAGCGAACGGGCCGACCAGCAGCGGCTTCTTCTCGCTGAGTGGCCGCAGATCGGCCTGGATGCCCTGTTGCAGTAAGCTGGCTTCAGCCAGTGCCAGTGTGAACGGCGTCCCGTAGACGGGAACCGATATTTGCTGTAGCAAGAACTGCAAGCCACCGATGTGATCCAAGTGGCCGTGTGTCAGAATGATGCCACAGATCATATCTTTGCGTTCCAGCAAATAGTTGTAGTCCGGCAGGATGAAATCGACGCCGGGCATATCGTTGGAGGGGAACATGACGCCCGCATCCACGACGATCAATTTGCGGCCATATTCGATCACGGTCATGTTCTTGCCGATCTCGCCGAGGCCGCCCAGCGGCAAGATACGCAGTGTCCTCAATGGTTTGGTTGTCATACCTTTACTCAAATTACTCACTTCACCTCAGGCACGTGCCTGTCCTTCCGAATTACAACGTATTCACCACAAACAAATAACTGTACACACGTATCGCCGGTCAGCACGAATGAACCCGGCTGTTTACGCGCCACAGCAATTTGGCCCGGCGTGAATGCACACCAGGATAGTCCCGCCAGGTTGGCCCATCAGATGGATTGGTCGCAAAGCCTGAGGAACACAATGGGGTCGTTGCTCATATGTGAACTAGTATAGCACAAAGTGTCCGTTTTACAATAGGAAATATATTACTGACGCAAACAAAAAGAAATAAAGGGGCGGCAGGATGGGATAAAATGGCAGGATGGGAAACAAAAGAGAACGTACAGATTGGCGAGAACAGCGGCGGTTACG
>JAJPHV010000153.1 GCA_021325095.1 Chloroflexota bacterium
GGCCAACACCAGAGCGCCCTCAGCCAGTGGCCGTACTTCCGGGACTGGCGCAACGCCTTTCCTGACCTGCTTCTGAATGCCAGCAGTCTGCAACACACGCTGCGGCGGGTGGACAAGGCTTACGCGGCCTTCTTCCGGCGGGTGAAGGCCGGGCAGACGCCGGGCCACCCGCGCTTCAAGGGCGCGCCGCGTTTCCACAGCGTCGAGTACACCTACGGCGACGGGGTGAAGCTGGAATACGACGATTATTATGACCGCTTCGTGCTGAAGGTTCAGAACGTCGGCAGTATCAAAGTTAAGCTGCACCGCTTCCTGCCGGACGCGGCCAAAATCAAGCATGTGGTCATCACACGCAAGGCGTTGGGCTGGTACGTGGGCTTGCAGCTGGAATGGCCTGACCCCTTGCCCGTTGAGCCGAATGGCTTGCCCGCTGTCGGAGCCGACATGGGCCTGCTGCGCCTGCTGACGCTGTCCGACGGCACGTTGATCGACAACCCGCGCTGGCTGCGGCAGTCGCTTGACGACCTGCGCCGTGCCCAGCGCCGATTGGCCCGTGCCTTGAAGGGCAGTCAGAACCGGAAGGACAGGCGGCAGATCGTTGCCCGCCTGCACGAACACGTTGCCAACGTTCGCCGGGACTTCTGGCACAAGCTGACGCACTGGCTGGTGCACCGCTACGGCCTGATTGTCCTGGAAGACTTGAACCTGGCTTTCATGACGCGCCATGAGCACCTGGCCCTGTCCGCGCACGATGCGGGGTTGGGCCGGTTCCGCCAGTTGCTTGACTACAAAGCGGCAGAGGCTGGTAGTCACGTGACGACAGTGAACGCGGCCTACACCTCGCAGGCGTGCAGCGGGTGCGGGGCGAGGGTGGAGAAAGATTTGAGCGTGCGCGTGCATCGTTGTCCGGAGTGTTCCCTTGAACTAGACCGGGACTTGAATGCCGCCCGGAACATCCTCAACCTGGCGTTCAGTCCGCCCGGATTAGGCGGTCAGGCGTTAAACGTGGCCCGTCGGGGCGAGCGTAGCCTGAGAAGCCCCCAGATTGATCGGGGGGAGTGATCACGACTCTGGCGATGGGTATTGACGGTGGTGGGACACAGACCCGCTGCCTGGTGATCGACGATAAAGCTACCGTCGTCGGCCTCGGCGTGGCCGGGCCGTCCAAGCCGGACGCCGTCGAGCCGGAGGTCGGGCGGGCACAGCTGCACCAGGCCATCAACGCGGCCTGCCAGTCCTGCGGCGGCCCGCAGGCCATAGACACGGCCTTCCTGGGCATGGGTGGCGTTGTTTCCGAAGCCGACGAGCAGGCCGTTCGCCGCCTGCTGACCGGGTTGGCGCTGCGCCCCGGTATCCCCATCGGCATTGATCACGACATTCGGATTGCGCTGGCTGGGGGAACCGCCGGACAGCCAGGCATTGCGCTAATTGTCGGCACAGGGTCGTCGTGCTACGGGCGCAACGCGGCGGGCGAATCGTGGCGCTGCGGGGGTTGGGGCTACATCCTCGACGACCTGGGCAGCAGTTTCTACCTGGGCCAGCAGGCGCTGACGGCCATTGTCCGGGGCTACGACGGACGCGGCCCGCAAACCGCCCTTGCCGGGCCGATCCTGGACGCGCTGGGCCTGCGCCATCCCAACGAGATCATGCACCGCATCTACCACCCCCGGCTTGACCACAGCGGCATTGCGGCGCTGGCCCCCATTGTGACCGGGATGGCTGAGAGCGACCCGATTGCCCGCGCCATCATCGAGCGTGGTTGCGAGGCGCTGGCCGAGATGGTGGTCAGCACAGTCCACCACCTGCATCTATCCGACGATGCGCTGGTCATCCCCGTTGGCAGCCTGGCGACGGCCAGCCCATTGTTCCGAGACCATCTCGAACGAGCGCTGCGCGCGGCGTTGCCGAAAGTCCAGATTCGCTCGCCGCTGGTTCCGGCGGTGGCCGGAGCCGCCTTCCTGGCCTTGCAGCAGGTCGGCATATCGCTGCCCGAAGAGGTGCTCGCCCGGCTGCGCAACGCCGCCTGACAGGAGCTTTCAAAGCCGATACGCGACTTTTAACCGGAAATTACCGAATTTGGAATTGCCAACGCCGCAAAGCCCCGTAAGCTTGTCAGGTCGGCGATGCTCTAAATCTCGCAAACCAGGTCTGTTCAATCATTCTTGCGAGTTTCTCGATGGCTTCGTTGACGTAGCCCGAGTTGATCTTGACCCCCTCGCAGTGGAGCAGGCCCACAACCGGCGTCGGCAGCGTTGCCATGTCCGGCGGCACGAAATCCGGCTGAAAGACGGGGATCATGGCTTTGCCCGACGCTGCGGCCCGTTCAATTTCGCGCCGCACCCATTCGGACTCCAGGGTGGTCGGCGCTAAGAGACACACAAAAACGTCACACTCGTCGATCCCACGTTCCAGGCGCTCCGGGAAAGGTTCCGCTCCTTCGACGCTCAAGGTGTCCACGAAAACGTTCATGCCGTAAGGGGCCAGTTTCTCGGCGACGAGCAGCGCGTAGGCTTCGCTTGGGGCGCGGCGGTAACTGATGAACACCCGGCTCCTGACGCAGCGCGTCTCCCAGACCAGCCCGCGATAGGTAGCCCGAAGGTCCACTGTGCCGGAGGTGATCAGCCCCCTTGCCAAGCCAAGATCGATGAGCCTTTGCGCAGTGGCGCGGTATTGCACCCAACCATTCGGCCAGTTCAGCCCATTCATCAGATCGTCATTCGCTACGTAGTCGAGCCAGGGATAGCCCGATGCCTGCTGCTCGCTCAGGTGGTTGACCAGATGGAGCAGTTGTTTCTGCTCCGGCAAGTCCAGTTCGGTTCCGCACAGTTCCCGCCAGAAGGCCCGTGTGTCCCTGGCCTGATGGCGTCCGCTCTCCGTCACTTCCCAGACCCGGCTGTTTTCGCCAAGCTCACGAATAAAGCCGCACGCCTTCAACTCCTCGACGGCACTGAGCATCGCACCGGTATGATGCGGCTCAAGGGTGGCTGTTTTACTTTCCGGGTTCGCCTGTGCTTCTCCGCTGTAGAGGGCTTCCAACAGCGTAGTCTCATCGACCCCATAGGCTTGAGCGATGGCGGACGCCTGGCTCACTCTGACGAGGGTCTGGAGTACAGTGCCACACCAATCCACAAAGTCCATTCTGTTGGCTCCCACTTTCACGAAAGTCAGGACGCTATTTGCCAAGCCGCAGCATGGCAATGACTTCCTCGGTGCTGTGCACCAGGGCGTGCGACGGATCGTGCGGGCCAGGCTTGCGGTAGTATAACGTCATGTCCAGCCGGTCTACACGCATCACGACAGGCGGCACACGGCGCAGGGGCAGCATCGCCTGATGAATTGGTTCGGCGGGTCGCACCCCAAAATAGCCGAGCGTGACGTGCGGAATGAGCGGAAACGCTGGCAACGGACGGCTCAAAGGTGGCACAGCCCGTGCGACGATGGCCCGTAGCAATCGCAGTTTACCCTCATCGTGCACCTCGGCAATTGCCACGTTGGGAAAGGCATTGAACGGCCCGATCTGAACGTCGAAAGGGTCGATTAGCGTCAGATTGCGCCCCGCCTGAGATCGAATGCGACTCAGCGCTTCCCGCGTCCACGTCCCGGGCAGGGCCAGCCCTGTTCGCAGGTAGCCCACCTGGTACACGGTGATGTGCAGCTTGTCGTGTGGCTGCGGCGCGTAGCTCATAAATGGCTTCAACGCTTCCTGGGCTGCAATCAGATATTGGCAAACTGCTTCGTCCTCAATGGGCACGATGAATGACACGTTGATGGGCGTCAGCCAGCGCTGCCAGCGCGCCCGCCAGCTATTGATCGAATCGGTTGTATAGCGGAGACGCTTGAAGCGTGTCCACAGCTTGTCGAACTGAGCGTCCAGTGACTTGCCCGGAACGGTAAAATCCATCAAGGTCTTGTTTCACCCTCGACCCTGCTCCACCCGGCAGAAGGCATAGCAAATAACCCCCCTTCGCCATCATCGGACAAGGGACTAGAAGGGGAGAGGGATTTGTGGCTATGCGGAGCGGCGAAGGATAGAAACATCCTGCCCATACTTTTCAGGAATCCGCAATATCGACCTCGACCAGGACGCCGTTTGCTTGCAGCGCAGCGGCCAGATCGTTCCACTGGCCGGGCCGCACGGCGACAGCCGTCGGGCCAAGCGTCGCCCCCAGGTAACGGCGCAGCGCAGGCGTGGCCTGGATTGCCGCCAGCAGTTCGGCGGTGGGGACGCGCAGCACCGTCATCTGGCTGATCACGGCGGCATCCGAACCGGCCTCCGACCACGTTTCAATCAGATTGACGATGGGGTCGGGAACTTGATCGCCCGTTCCGCGTTTCAAGAAAGTCAGGATGTGCGACGCCTGGATATTCTGCCGGGATGCCTGCGACAGCCCTGCCGCCGAGATGCGATACTGGTACGGGTCAGCCGCCTTGACCCACTCCGTGAAGCGCGCCAGTTGAAAACGATCATAACGGCTGACGCTGCGCGGCACTTCGCACAGCCCATCTGCGGCGATAGTGAACGTCTCGGTTTCTGTGCTGGTCAGCGGCCATTCGGCCACGCCCGTGAAGGCGCGCCCGTAGGCTGTCAGACGGCAGACCGCGCCATTTTCCGCTGTATCCACCAGCCCCAGGCCGTGCATCGGCCCGGTCAGGATGAAGCGCAGCATCGCGCCATCGACCTTGTCCCAACTTTGCTCAAAGCCGCGCAAATATTGCCCGGTCTGTGCATCTCGGATGTACCAGCTATCATAATCGCCGCCAGGCCGCTGGAAATCTGGCTCTTCCTCTTTCACGGCGTTGATGAAGGTATCGACAGGCCACCAGGCATCAACGGGCACCAGCTCCATGAAGGTCAAGACCGTCTGCCGGGCCAGGAGCGGATCGTTTTGCCAGCCGGTGCGTTCCGGCTTGAGACCCGGCGTGTACCACAATTCGTTGTACATGATGCTGTCGCGCCATGCCTCGGCCATCGTGCGCACCTGCACCGTGCGCGGCGCGTCCAGCCACTTGCGCGCCGCCACTGAGACGGGCTTGAAGAGCTTTTGTGATTCGGCGGCAATGCCCATACCACTCGCCACCGCCACCATCAACGCCAGCCGCGCCGTGCTGTTCGAGCCGAGCAGATGCGGCTTGATACCTTTCTGGTGCTCCGGCTCAAGGGCGCCATTGACCAGCGCCACATCGTACAACTGGCAGTAGGCCAGCAATGTCGTCAGGTCATCGACCAGCGTTGTATCCGCCAGTCGGATGAAGTTGGGCTGCGGGACGGATTCCACCGATTCGGGTAGTGGCGTCACGTCGTAGCCCGTCTTGTGGGCAGGCAGCAGCGGGATAAGATCGGTGGGGACGTAAGTGAAGGCCGTGCTGCCTTTGATGCCCTCCCCGAACGACATAGCGATCAGTCCCCGGTAATAGAGGGCCTCGGCCAGGCTGGCCGGGTTCAGGTAGGGCTTTTCACGCTCCATTTTGCCCGGCCCCATCGGGCGAATCTCGCCGTACATGCGTGAGAAAATGGCCGTCGGCATTTTACCGCCCGCGCCAAGCACAGCCTGAAGTGCGCCGCGTTGCTCGTCCGTCAGCCGATCCCAGGCATCGGCTGCTTTCTCAGCCTTCAGCATCTTCGCGGCAAGCTGTTCCGCAGCCTGCTTCGGATCGCGGGCATCAAAGTCAATATCCCAACGATTGGCGATGACTCTCAGGAATTCCAGATCGTAGTCTGCCAGGGTACGCGCCAGGTCTTGCATTGCCGCCGTTGTTGTTCTGCTAATCCCACTACAATGAGCATATCGTCAATTATACCTTAAGGCGAGACGCGGCAGCGATTATCTGTAAGTGTCCGGTCAGGGGATAATCAAACGGGGCGGATGGGTGGGAGTCATAAACACGGTGAAGGGGAACCTATTCGTGCGTCCCCCTTCACACACATGCCATATTCAACTGTGTGTGGGAAACAGGCCGCATACTTCTAGTCTGTCTCCCGGCCTCGCCTGTACGGCGGCTCGCTAGGTGGCATACCTACCCTCCTGCTTCAGATCGAACTTTGCAGGACGACCATCTCAACGTGCGGATGGTCAATAACAGTCTAGCATGGAATCCGGCGCGTTCAGGTTAGAGTTCCGTTAAGGTATGCTCAAAACAAACTCAATTGTTTGGGTGGTTCCGAAGGCGGGGGGGGAGGCGTGCTGCTGCCCGGCTTGTCCTCGGTCTGCTTCTTGCGAATCTCCTTGAGCAGTTCCGGAATCTTTTTGAAATCGGCAACGGCTTGCGGCTTCAGCACGGCCATGTTGCGCAGTACGGCAGCCGGATGGAACAGGGGCAGATAATAGCGCCCATCCTCGTATTTCGGCTTGCCGTGAATGGCCGTGATCTTGGCTTTGGGAAAGAACAGCCCCATGCTGTAGCGGCCCAGAGTCACGATGATCTTGGGGTTGATTAGGTCGATCTGGCGGTACAGATAGTTGGCCGTGCAGGTGTCCACCTCAAGCGGCAGAGGGTCACGGTTCTGCGGCGGGCGGCATTTCACGACATTGGTGATAAAGACCTGATCGCGGTTCATACCGATCCCAGCCAGCAGCTCTTCCAGGAATTTGCCCGCCTGCCCGACAAAGGGCAGACCCTGTTTGTCTTCGTGGAAGCCCGGCCCTTCGCCGATGAAGAGAATTTCGGCATCAATCGGCCCCGCACCGGGCACAGCGCGCGTTCGCCCGGTGTAGAGCGGGCATTTGGTGCAAACCAGAATTTCGGCGGCAATCGCGTCCAGGGCCGCTTTACGCTCTTGGAGTGTCATCGCTTCGGCCAAAATTCCCTCCTGCGGCTCTACGAGGCCGCGCTGAACGTTATGACACTGTGCTAGGCAGGCTGCTGTGTCAGGAGATCGCCATAGGGAACGCGCTCACGCAGGCTTTTCAGACGTTCATTAAAGCGCGTCTGGTAAGCCTCATCAAGCGGCGCGAGGTGCATCAGGTAGGCATCTTCGTTGTTGTCCCGGTAGTAATTCTTACGCTGCCCGACGATCTGGTATTCATATTTGCGATACAGATTGAGCGCGCTTTCATTGGAAACGCGCACCTCTAGCACCGAGTATTCAGCCTTGAGCGCCATGCTGCGGGCCAGCATCCCGGCCAGCAGTACCTCGCCCAGACCACGCCCGCGATAGTCAGGGTGTACAGCAATGGTGCTGACATGGGCTTCGCCTTCGATCAACCAAAAGCCACCGTACCCGACGATGAGGGGTGCAGCGGCAGGCGCAGTCAGGCGCTGGAACACGCTCCGCAACCCGCCGGCGGGCGGATGCTGGGGCAGCGCCTCCACGACGATCATGTGCCCGGCATTGTTGTCCCTGATCTCGAATACATAAGAGCGAGCAGCCCAGGGCATCGGAAACGAAAGTCTATCGATTTCGACAACCTGCGGAATATCCTCCACGCGCATATACCGCAACCGATACATTACACTGGTCGTGATACTCATGGGTGAGGAACCCCCGGTTGGTGCAAATAGATCGGGACGAGCGTTGCGGGATCGTCAAACAGCCCATCTCGCCAGCGCTCATAAGCTAATTCAGCTAGAAAACCCGCCCGACGCAGCGAGAAAGCCGGTGCAGCCATGCGAACCGGCCTTGAACTGGCTTCGATCAGCGCGCGGCCATACGGATCAATTTCGCCACAAATCATACTCTCGCCGTCAATTCTATCCAACACCTCTTCCCATGAAACAATCCTGAGGTCATTCTGGCCGATCCAGCCCGCCGAATCCTGCCATAGATAGCTGCCCGCACACACACGTCCGCGTCCGGCTTGCAGCACCGCGATCAACGCCCCCGCAAAGGAGGGCTGCGCGGCGGCTACCACATCCAGAGTCGGGATGGCGAAGAGCGGCAAACCGCGCGCCATCGCCAGCCCTTTGGCGATGCTGAAGCCGATCCGCAAGCCGTTGAAGGAACCTGGCCCCTGCGAGATCGCCAGCGCGGTCAAAGCATCAACCGTACTGTGCGCTCGCGTCAGCAGTTCCTGAATGGCAGGCGTCAACTCTACCGTATGGCGGTTCGGCGAACTCCAGGTCATTTCGGCCTGCACCCGTACACCATCGTGCAGCGCGAGACTCAGCACGCGCGTGGCCGAATCAATTGCCAGCAACATAAAGACTGGTCTTCAATTGCTCAAGCAGCATCATATATCGCTCGCCCGTAGCCCTGATGATGATGTGCCGCTCGGTGGCTACGTTTTCTTCAGGCGCGTCCGGCAGTTCGAGGGTGATCCACAGCCGTTCCGGCGGTAACAAGTCAGCAATCTGTTCCGGCCATTCGATCATGACGCTGTCATCTGCGGCCAGAATGTCCTCAATACCCGCACTTTCGGCATCGTCCAGGCTGTTCAGCCGGTAGCAATCCAGGTGATAGAGGCACTGCCCGTCACGCGAGCGGTGGTGTTCATGAACGAGCACAAACGTCGGGGAGTTGATCGGTTCCAGCGCGCCCCACCCTTTGCCAATTCCGGCAGCAAGGGCCGTTTTGCCCGCCCCCAGTCCCCCCGACAAGCAGATCAAATCCCCTGCTGCCAGCAGTTGGCCGAGCCGCACGCCGATCTGTGCGGTCTGTTCGGCACTGTGGCTAATCAGATCAAAACCTGTGGAAGTTGCCAACCCTATCTCAGAGAAATGTACCCAGAACACCCGTCCCATTATAGCGCTAGAGTCCGATCCGGCACGATTTCTGAATTCCGTATCAAATATCCTGTCAAGAGGTCGCTTTGTCTTTCAATTCATGCTAATATGACACGGTAATGTATAGTTTGCAGATCCATTTTCGTCAGGATAAAGCGAACCTATGCGTGTGTTGATCATATCCGATATCCATGCGAACCTGGCTGCTTTCGAGACGGTGCTGGCTGACGCCAAAGGGGCATGGGATTACGTGTGGTGCCTGGGGGATGTGGTGGGCTATGGCCCCGACCCCAACGAATGTGTTGAACTGCTTAAGACTCTGCCGCATCTGTGCCTGGCGGGCAATCACGACTGGGCGGCGCTGGGCCGCCTCGACATCCGTACCTTTAACTCCGATGCGCGCAAGGCCGTCCATTGGACGCAGGAAGCGCTTAAACCGGAAAACGTTGCCTACCTGGATGCGCTGCCGACCACCTTTGTCATCGGCAAATATACGCTGGCGCACGGCAGCCCGCGTGAACCGGTCTGGGAATATATCCTTGATCCGCTGATCGCAGCGCTCAACTTCCCACACTTCGAGACGCCCTACTGTCTTGTCGGGCACACTCATACGCCCGTCATTTTCAAAATGATGTCCGAGCGTGGCGATACCGACGCCGAGCAGCCTGTGTATCGCGTCGCCAAAACGCTGAACGGCCACCGCCTGATCATTAACCCCGGCAGTGTGGGGCAGCCCCGCGACTCCAACCCCGACGCAGCCTACTCCATCCTGGACGTGGAGCAGTGCGTCTGGGAACATCGCCGCGTCCCTTACCCGATCAATGTCACACAGGAACGGATGCGCCGCGCCGAACTGCCGGAACGCCTGATTGCCCGCCTGGAGCACGGCTGGTAAAGCGACGGCAAGCCGATCATGTATATTGCCTGCCCCAAGTGCGACTGGCGGCCCGACGCGCAATCACTCTGGCAGTGCACCTGCGGTCACCAGTGGAATACCTTCCAGACACATGGCGTTTGCCCGGCCTGCGGCAAAGTCTGGAAAATGACGGCCTGTTCGCGCTACGACGGCTGCGGGCAGTGGTCAGATCACGAAGATTGGTACCACGACGACGCTGCGCCGACGGTTGAGGAATTTCTCGAAAACCCGGAGCGAATCGTGATCTCGACACCGGTGTGAGCCGGTGCGCGCTGCTCATCCAGGATGGTTGGTCAGCTATCGCCAGGTCAAACTGTCGTCAAATCGGGTGGCGGGCCTCGGAAGGTGCTGTAAGCCTGTCTATACGAGGCACGGACTGGGGAGGTGGAGTTTGGCCGTGTCATCTTGCTTTGACCAAACTCCGTTCAAGAGGTGCTAACCGTCACTCAGCCAGAATGGCCTCAATCGACTGCAATTCCTCAGCGCTAAAATCAAGGTGCTTCAGTGCGCTCACCACATCCTCGATTTGCTCAGGACGGCTGGCCCCAATCAGGGCCGAGGTCATCGCCTTGTGCCGCAGCACCCAGGCTATCGCCATCTGTGCCATCGTTTGCCCTCTGGCTTTGGCGATCTCGTTGAGTTTGCGCACTTTGGCGATCCGCTCCGCGCTGACCTTATCGCCCCAGTGGAATTGCCCCGAGAGTTTCGCCGCCCGCGAGTCGTCGGGAATACGGTCAATGTACTTGTTGGTCAAGATGCCCTGATCCAGCGGTGAAAAGGCAATACAGCCGATGCCCTCTTCCTCAAGCACGTCCAACAGGCCATCTTCAATCCACCGGTCAAACATGTTATAGCGAGGCTGGTGAATGAGGCAGGGTGTCCCCAGTTCGCGCAGGATTTTGGCCGCCTGCCGGGTCTGCTCCGGGCTATAGGTCGAGATACCGACATACAGCGCCCGTCCACTCCGCACAATATAGTCGAGCGCCCCCATCGTTTCTTCGAGCGGCGTATCGGGGTCGGGCCGGTGGCTGTAGAAGATATCAAAGTAGTCCAGCCCAGTTCGTTTCAGGCTCTGATCGCAACTGGCGATCAGATACTTGCGCGACCCCCACTCGCCATATGGCCCCGGCCACATCCGGTAGCCAGCTTTGTCTGAAATTACCAGTTCGTCGCGGTAGCGGCCCAGATCGTCTCGTAAAGCGCGGCCCAGCGTCTCCTCAGCAGAACCAGGCGGCGGGCCGTAATTGTTGCCGATGTCGATATGGGTGATGCCCAGGTCAAAGGCTTTGCGCAGCATTGCACGTGCATTTTCATAAGGATCAACGCCGCCAAAGTTGTACCAGATGCCCAGCGATATCGCCGGGAGCAGCAAACCACTGCGGCCTGTACGGTTGTACCGCATCGTGTCGTAACGGGTTTCAGCGGGAAGGTAGGCCAAAGGACGCTCCTTGCTGGTCGGCTTTCCTGCGCAGCATAGTGCTTCTGCACAAGCGGTCTTGCCTGAGGAATAATCACATTGGCCTAGATTATAGTCTGACGCACCGATTGCCATCAACCTTTGGCAGCCAACTCGTCCTATGTAAGTTGGCGAGATGTCCGCAGTTGACGCAGGCGTTCGCCCAATCGCCTCAAAACCTCGGCTTCACCGCTTGTGCTTTGCATGAGGCGAGTGTCCATACGGATACGTTTTCATTTGGCTTACAATGCGTGTTGAGGAGCAGGCGAGTAGCCGTATTGGTCGCCGAATTCACACAACCTTCTTCCCCACCGGGCGGTGCAGCGGGCGTTCGGCACGGACGACGAACCAGCCGTTGGCCTGCCGCAGCGGGCGACCATCCCAACCGCCCCACATGCCGACACCCACAAAGCCGACCTCGCGCAGCAGCGCGAAGATTTCAGCGGGCGAGTACAGCCGCCGTGTGTACGTCTCATGGAAATGCTGTTCGCCATCCGGCAGGCGCACCAGCACCTCGTCCTGGCCGTTGAGCAGGGAGTTCGCGGCATCGTATTCCAGGGTCGAGACGCGCCGGGCGAAGAAGCCTTTGGGCAGGCGCCGCAGCGGGCCGGAGATGTACTTATTCGGCACGACGCCGGAGGGTGGGGCCAGCGGCACGGTCAGGCCAAGCGCGCCACCGGGCCGCAGATATTCAAACAGGTTGCGCAGCAGCCCCAAGCGCACATCAGCCACCAGATAGGTTCCCAGAACTTCTCCACTCAACACGCTGAAATCGGCGGGGCCGGGCAGCGATACCAGGCGCGGCTCGTGGCACAGCCAGGTCAGCAGCATGGAGGTATCACTGGCGGGCGGGGTGCTCGACTCGCGGGCGCGGGCCACCTCAATAGCTTCCGGATTCGGATCAACGCCCAGGACACGCAAACCGCTTTTTGCCAGCCCGATTGCCAGTTCGCCCGTCCCGCAGTGCCAGTTGACCGCCACGCGCCCATAACCGAGCGCCAGCCCCGACCAGAACGCGATCTCCTCGGTGCGCTCCGGGATAAACAGGTCGGCCAGCGCGGGCGAAGGACGCGGCGCTATCGGATCGTTGCTCATGTTGCTCATAGCGGCTCTAGCTGATCGAGCACGGTGTTCAGGTCGGCGGGCAGCGGCGCATGAATCGTCAGGGGTTGGCCGCCAGACGGTGTGAGCAGGCTCAACGACTCGGCGTGAAGAAATTGCCGTCCCAGGTGGAGGCGCTGCTTGCGGTAGCCGTAAACCGCGTCCCCGACAATCGGGTGGCCGATGAAGGCCATATGAACGCGAATCTGGTGGGTACGCCCGGTCCGGGGCTGCACTTCCACCAGCGTATAACCTTTGTAGGTTTGCAACACCCGGTAGAAAGACACGGCAGGCCGTCCGTTGCGCAGCACCGCCATCCGCTTGCGCTGGTTTGGGTCACGGCCTAGCGGTACGTTGATCTCACCCGTCGGCGTGGCGGGCAGGCCCTCGACCAGCGCCAGGTAGCGCTTCTGCACGGTGCGCGCCGCAAACTGTGCCATCAGGTTCAGGCGGGCAGGTTCAGTCTTGGCGATGAGCAGCACCCCCGACGTATCTTTATCCAGGCGGTGGACGATCCCTGCACGGCCTTTGCCGCCGACCTGCGCTACCTGCGGCCAGCGGGCCAGCAGCGCGTTGACCAGCGTGCCGCTGGTGTGCCCGGCGGCGGGATGAACGACCATCCCGGCAGGCTTATCAATAGCCGCCATGTCGGCGTCCTCATAAAGCACGTCCAGCGGTAATACTTCGGGCAGGGTGGCTTCGTCATTCGACGGGGCGACGATGTGGTCGGCCAGCCGGACGGCGATCTTGTCCTGAGCCTCAACCCGGTACGACGGTTTGCCTGGCTTGCCGTTGATGCTGACGTAGCCCTCTTTGATCAACTGCTGGACTTTGACGCGCGACAGCGTGGACAGGTGGGCCGTGATGACCCGATCCAGTCGTTCGCCGACTTCCTGATCGCCAGGTTCGATTTTGAAGACCACCGTTTGCGCGGGCTTCGCCGCCATCCTGATTTCGCCCTATCCCATGCTTTACCAGTATACTTCAAACTGGCTTCCAACTCACCCCGGTGAGATGCATAAATCGAGTGTTTCTACGTTGGCTTGCACTCACAAAACCTGCTATACTGTTGGAATGCTGCCACGTACAGCGACAGCCATCCGGCAGGCCAGAGGGTCGTAAGGGCGAGGGGATTATGATTGAAGTTACAATTGACAGTATCCGTGTGAGTTTGATGTCCCAACACCGGATTGTGATCTTGAAAGATGTGGCGAGTGACCGTTATCTGCCAATCTGGATTGGGCCATGTGAAGCTGACGCGATCACCGTCGAGTTGCAAGAGGTCGAGGTTTCTCGCCCGCTCACTCACGATCTGCTGAAATCGGTAGTATCGGAAATGGGCGCAGAAGTCGTGCAGATTGTGATCAACGATCTGCGCAACGACGTGTTTTACGCCCGAATCGTGGTCGAGTTGAACGGACGGCGGCTTGAAATCGATTCGCGGCCCAGCGACGCGATTGCCCTGGCCGTGCGTGTGCACGTCCCGATCTACGTCGAGGAGTCGGTCATGGAGCGCGCGGCCAGCACGCCTGAACAGGAAGTCGAGAGCGAGCCAACTAACACCGACACACCTGACGAGCGCCTGAGCATCTTCAAAGACTTCGTCGATACGCTCGACCTGGACGATCTCGACGACAGCGAACAGTAAGGCTGTCATTTCCGAACGATGGTCAAACGGGGCGCGTCCGGCGTCGTGTCGGAACTTTGCCCCGTTTTAAGTTAAGTCTGCGTAGCTAGAAACCAGACCCTATGACTGACAGCGGTGTGGGGGCGGTCAGCCGCCCCGATACGATAGCGCCACACTCCGCCGAGGCCGAGGAGGCCGTACTCGGCTCGATCCTGATCAACCCCGATGCGATCTTCGAGGTCGCGGCGTTCCTGCAAGCCTCTGATTTTTTCATCGTCCGCAACGCCTGGATTTACGAAGCGATCAACGCCGTGCATGATCGCGGCGAAGCGATTGACAACCTGACCGTCATCCAGGAATTGCGTAATCGTGGGCAGCTGGAGAGTGTGGGCGGGTCGGCCTACATCGCCTACCTGATGAACAACACCCCGACGCACATCCACGCCGAAACCTACGGGCATATCGTGGAGCGGGCGGCCATCCGCCGCCGCTTACTGACCGCCGCCAGCGAGATCGCGCAGACGGCCCTCGAAGAAAACGCGGAGATCAACGAAGTCATAGACCGGGTGGAGTCCACGCTGTTCAGCGTCACCGAGCGGCGGCTGCGCAAAGACCTGATCCCGGTGCGGCAGGCAGTCAGCGAGTACTTCAACCGCATCGAGTACCTGTATACGCATCAGGACGAACCGCTGGGCCTGCCGACGGGTTTCATCGACCTGGATAAGCTGCTGGGCGGCCTGCAACGCTCTGACCTGTGCATCGTGGCGGCGCGTCCCGGCGTCGGCAAGACCAGCTTCATGTTGAGCATCGCGCTCAACGCGGCGCGCGCCCGACCCAGCAAGCCGACCACGATTGCCATCTTCAGCATGGAAATGTCCACCGAGCAGTTGATCCAGCGCTTCATCGCCGCCGAGACAAGCATCAATTCGCAAAAGCTGCGCCTGGGCAACCTGGACGAGCGCGAGTGGGGCCTGTTTGTCGAGGCGACAGGCAAACTCAGCAACCTGCGGCTGTTCCTGGACGATACGCCCGCCGTCTCCGTCCCGCAGATTCGGACGAAGTGCCGCCGTCTGTACCGCGAACACGGCCTCGATCTGATCATCGTCGATTACCTGCAACTGATGTCCGCCGGGATAGGCCGCAACGAGAATCGTGTCCAGGAGATCAGCTACATTTCACGCGGTCTCAAGGAACTGGCCCGCGAGTTGAACGTGCCGCTGCTGTCCGCCGCGCAGTTGTCACGTGCTGTCGAGCAGCGCCAGGACAAACGCCCACAGCTCTCGGACTTGCGCGAATCGGGTTGTCTCGCGGGGGACACCCTGATTTACTGGCCGGAACGTGGCTGCTACATCCCGATCCGCAAGTTGGTAGGTCAAGCAGGCTTTTGCGTCAGCAGCTTGAATACGGACACCTGGAAGCTGGAAACGGCAGAGGTGACAAACGCCTTTTGTACAGGGGTCAAGCCAGTTTTCCACCTGACAACGCAATTGGGGCGCAGTATCCGGGCAACGGCCAATCACAAGTTCCTGACGTTCGATGGCTGGAAGCGTCTGGACGAACTGACGGAAAATGATTTTGTGGCTGTGCCGAATGGCGAGCAACTCGTGTTAGGAAGAACCTCACCCCCGGCCCCTCTCCGCAAGCAGAGAGGGGAGAAAGTCCTCGACACAGTGCTAATCGGTTCCCCCTCTCCGAATTCGGAGAGGGGGTCAGGGGGTGAGGTCAATAGTGTGGCGCGTATAGTGAGCGTGCGACTCGTTGAGGCCGAGCCAACCGCCCGGCTGGCCGAAAGTGATGTGTATTGGGACAAAATCGTTTCCATTGAGCCAGACGGTGAAACCGATGTCTATGATCTGACCGTTCCCGGTCTTAGCAATTTCGTCGCCAACAATATCATTGTCCACAACAGCATAGAGCAGGACGCCGACGTGGTGATGTTTATTTACCGCGACGACCTCTACAACGAAAACAGCGACAGACCGAACCAGGCAGACATCCTGGTTTCCAAGCATCGCAACGGGCCGACAGGCGTGATCACGCTGTACTTCAAGAAGGAGATCACGCAGTTCACCAACATGCAAAAGAGCAACATCAACCTGGCCGAAGGATATTAGGGCGAGCATCATGCAGCGCTTTAACGGCTTTCCGGCGGGCAAAAACGGCAGCATTCAGGTGCCGAATCTGTTCTTTAGCGATCTACTGCCGCTGATCGACGATCTGGCGGAGTTGAAGGTCACGGTGTACTGCTTCTGGGCCTTGCAGCAGCGCGAGGGCCAGTATCGCTACGTGCGGCTGCGCGACGTGCTGCATGACGAGACGTTCATGGCCGGGCTGGACGCCGATCCCGGCAAGGCGGCCCAGATCGTCCAGCAGGCATTGGAGCGGGCGACGGCGCGCGGGACGTTGCTTCACGTGGTTGTGGCGCAGGGCGACGCGGACGAACACCTCTATTTCATGAATACCGAGCGCGGACGCAAAGCCGTGACCGCGCTGGAAAAAGGCCACTGGATACCCGGTGATAACGAGCCTGTCGGCGCGATCATCGAGACACCGAACATCTTCGCGCTGTACGAGGAAAACATCGGGCCACTGACGCCGCTGCTCAGTGACATCCTGCGCGACGCCGAAGTGACCTACCCCGCGCCCTGGATCGTGGACGCCATGCGCATTGCGGTGGAGAACAACAAGCGTAACTGGCGCTACGTCGAGGCGATCCTCAAACGCTGGACGATGGAAGGCCGGCAGGACCAGCCGGCCCTGCACGATAACGCTTACGAGCAAAATCCCTATCTGCGCGACGAATATTTCCGGCGGCCCGGTCATATGCCAGGTGACGAATGAGCGACAACGGAAAGGGTGTCTGCCCGATCTGCGGCGGCCTGGGGGTCGTCTCCGCCGACGTGCCGGTGGGCCATCCCGACTTCGGCAAGGCGTTCCCGTGCATCTGCCAGGCCGACAAACTCAAGACCCGCAAAGCGGCCCAGCTACGAGCGTTAAGCAACCTGGACGCCTACGGCGACAAGACGTTTTACACCTTTGAGATCGACTACAGCCTGCTCGACCCGGACGAACTGCATCTCTGCCAGATTTTCCCCAACGCATCCGATGCGCAAAACCTGGGCGAGCCATACCGCCGCCAGATCAAGATCGCGGCGGAACTGGCCTTTCAGTACGCGCAGGAGCCAGTGGGCTGGCTGTTGTTGCAGGGCGGCTATGGGACAGGCAAAACGCACCTGGCGCTGGCGATTGCCAACTACCGGCTCGACCAGGGCGACGCCGTGCTGTTCATCACCGTGCCCGACCTGCTCGATCACCTGCGGGCGGCGTTCGGGCCGTCGTCCGAGATCGCCTACGACGAGCGCTTTGAGCAGTTGCGGAACGCGCCGCTGCTCATCCTGGACGACCTGGGCGCGGAAAGCCAGACGCCCTGGGCACTCGAAAAGTTGTACCAGTTGTTCGGCTACCGTCATGCGCGGCGGCTGCCCACCGTCATCACCACCAACCAGGAACTTAACAACCTCGACGCGCGCATTCGCAGCCGCCTGACGGATCGCAGCCTGACCCGCCAAATATTGCTCCACGTGCCGGATCGGCGTTCGGCGGTGACGACCTGGCAAGACCTGGATCTCTCTGACCTGGGCCGTTACCGCGATATGCGCTTCGATACGTTCAGTCTGCGCGAGGACGAAGGTCTTACCATCAGTGACCTGAAGCGCCTAGAATGGGCCTTTCAAACGGCGCGGCTGTACGTGGAACGCGATAATCTACGCGGCTGGCTGGTGTTGACGGGCGAACCCGGCTCCGGCAAAACGCACCTCGCGGCAGCTATCGCCCACGAGTGCAAGCAGCACGGTTACCGGACGCTGTTCGTCACCGCCTCGGATTTGATCGACCACATCAAGGTGAAATTCTCGCCCGGTTCGATGGTCGCCTACGACAAACGCGCCGAAGAAATCCGGCGCGCCGAGGTGCTGATTCTCGACAACCTGACGATTGACCGCAGCCTGCCTGTCTGGGTGCGCGACAAGCTGTTCGACCTGTTGCTGTACCGCTTTGACTACGATCTGCCGACGGTGATTACCACTTTCCAGCCGCTAGACGAAATGGATGTGCGGCTCAGAAGCCGTGTTAAGAACGAAGCACATAGTAAGGTGATCGGCATCACCGCGCCCGCCTACCCCGGCAAGCCTCTCAAGCGCCGGGCTGCCCCGCCACGCCGCCATGCCTAAAGAAGCACCCCCGGAAAGTTAGTCACCGAAGCTATTCGGTGCACGTGAGGCGCAGAGAAGAGTTTGAACATTCGCCAGCGGGTGCGGGATGCGATGCGGTAGCTCACGTCTGGGAAGTGCCCTCCGGTCGGCTGGGGCGATGGGCTTGTCCGAAAATCTCAGGAAACAGGCACGCATCGCTGACTTCACCGTCCGCCGGTGAGGCCGGGCTATGGCGATTCGCCAGGCACTCGGCTCCATCAGTCAACAGACGACAATAAGCTGCTCATCACGCGCGCCCTGTACGTGCGATACCATAAACTTGCTGAGACGAGTTCATGATTGGGCATGACACCGACCCAGTACCTGCTGGAATGAACTTCGCTGCAATACCCCCGCCGACAGGCCCAGACGCTGTGGTTTGGCGGTTCGGAGTTATAATGGTGAGCAATGATGGAGGGGCGAGCAGGTCTATGGCTCAATCTGTGCAACCTCTGGTGAAACCTGCGGAGCAACTGGCGAAGCGGGATGCGCTGCTGGCCCGGCTGCGCACCATTTACGACTCGAAGGAAATCCTGACCGAGTCGGCACAGCTTGCCCCCTTCGAGTCGGATGCGCTGACGGCCTTCCACGAGACAGCGTTGGCGGCGGTCTTTCCGCGCACAACGGAGGAGATCGCGGCGACGGTGCGCGCCTGTTACGAATTGGACGTGCCGTTCCTGGCGCGTGGTTCTGGCACGAGTCTTTCCGGCGGATCGCTGCCCATCCCCGGCGGGCTGCTGATCGTTCTGTCCAAGATGAACAAAATCCTGGAAATCGACCTGGAAAATCTGCGTATGGTCGTGCAGCCGGGCGTGGTCAATATCTGGGTGAGCCGCGAAGTGGCGGCGCACGGCCTGTACTACTCGCCCGATCCCAGTTCGCAGATTGTGTGCACCATCGGCGGCAACATTGCGTTCAACTCCGGCGGCGCGCACTGCCTCAAATACGGTATGACCTCCAACCACATCCTGGGCATGAAGGTGGTGCTGCCCGATGGCGAAATCGTCGATATTGGCGGCAAATCGCTGGAAAGCCCCGGCATGGATTTGTGTGGCCTGATGGTCGGCTCGGAAGGGCTGCTCGGCATCGCAACCGAGATCACGCTGCGGCTGATGCCCAAACCGGAGAGCGTCAAGACCGTGCTGGCGAGCTACGATCAGCTCGAAAAGGCGGGCCAGGCCGTCGGCGACGTGATCGGCTCAGGGCTGCTGCCCGTCGCCTTGGAGATCATGGATCGGCTGGCGATTGACGCGGCGGAGGCCGCCGTCCATGCCGGGTATCCGCCCGATGCGCAGGCCTTGCTAATCGTGGAACTGGATGGCCCCGCTGCCGAAGTTGCGCCACAGTTCGAGACCCTGATCGAGACGCTGCGCCGTTCAGGAGCCAGCAAACTGGTCATCCCCGCCACCGAAGCTGAACGTGCCAGAATCTGGAAGGGGCGCAAGGCGGCCTTTTCGGCGGTGGGCCGTATCTCGCCGGACTATCTGGTGCAGGATGGCGTCGTGCCTCGCAACAAATTGGGCCGGGCACTGCGCGAGATCGAGCGGCTCTCACAGGTCTATGGCCTGCGCGTGGCGAACGTCTTCCACGCGGGCGACGGCAATTTGCACCCGCTGGTGCTGTTCGACAATCGCGTTCCCGGCCAGCTTCAAAAGGCCGAACAGCTTGCCGGGGAAATCCTGAAGATGTGCGTTGACCTGGGTGGGTCGATCACGGGTGAACATGGCATCGGCGTTGAAAAACTGCCCTACATGACTTACCAGTTCGATGAGTCCGATATGAGCATGATGTACGCCATTCGGAACAGCTTCGATCCCAAAGGGCTGTCCAATCGCGGCAAGATGCTGCCCAGCCAGAACCCGGAGCGGCCCTCGCCACATGGCCCGCACCCGCTGGAACGCGAGGGAGTTATCCAGCGCTTTTAGGCAAACTTATGCCAACACCTTTTACTTATACCCGATCCGATTTGCCGACAACGACACCACAAAGCGTCGCCGAGACCGCCAGCGTGATCCGTGAGGCCGCCACTGCGGGACGCGCCGTCCTGATCCGGGGCGGTGGTACAAAATGGAGCCTCGGCCATCAGCCGAAGCAGGAAGCTGTCGTCTTATGTACGGGCAGTCTGACCGGGATTATCGAGTACGAACCCGGCGAGTTGACCTTCACGGCGAGGGCCGGAACCCCGCTGGTCGAGGTCGAGTCTGCACTGGCAGCCAACGGCCAGTACCTGCCCTTCGATCCGCCCTTTGCCAGCGCAGGCGCAACGCTCGGCGGCACGATTGCGGCGGGGCTATCCGGGCCGCGCCGGATGCGCTACGGCGGGCTGCGCGACTTTGTGATCGGTGTGGAATTCGTGAGCGCCGACGGCCTGACGGTACATGGCGGCGGCAAGGTGGTCAAGAATGCGGCGGGCTACGATTTGCCCAAGCTGTTTTGCGGGTCGCTTGGCACGCTCGGCGTGCTGACTCAGGTGAGTTTCAAAGTCTTCCCGATGCCACAGGCGCACCGCACCCTGCTGGCCGGGCTGGATAGCGCCCCGGCGGTGCAGTCCGCACTGCTGGCGATTCAGCGCTCGCCGCTCGAAGTCAGCGCTGCCGACGCCTGGCCTGCCGGCGTCATTGCAGACATCCCTGATCTGGGCAAGGGTTATGTGCTGGCCGTGCAAATGGACGGCGTGGAGCCGTCCCTGTCGCCGCGCCTGGACAGGCTGCGCGGGCTGCTCCCTTCCGGCACGCCGACGGCGCTGCTGGAAGGCGACCCTGAATCGGCGCTCTGGTCGGCCCTGCGTGACGTGGCGTGGCTCGGCGAGTCGGGCGCGGTGCTGCGCCTCTATCTGCCCCCCAACCGTCTGGCCGACCTCGACGCCCGACTGCAAGAATTCGCGGCGCGGCGGGTCTACAGCATCGCGGGCAATGCCGGTTGGGCGGTGCTGTCCGGCGATCCGGCACGGCTGGCCCCAGCACTGGAAAAACTCGGCGTGCGGGCTTCGGTCTGGCGCGGCGGGGGAGATGGGGCAGAGATACTGCCTGCGCTTCCTGGTTCGGCCCTGGTGAAGCGCATCAAGCGGGCTTTTGACCCCCGCGAGGTGTTCTATCCGGGACGTTTTGCGGCTGGCTGAAGTTGATCTCACCCCCTGACCCTCTCGCCAACCGGCGGGGGGAACAGGCTGAAGGCAAAGGCGAACAGGTAGGGCAAAGGTGGAGACACATATTTCCGACGAGGCGCTGAAGAACCCAGCAGTACGGCGCATGAACGAGGTGATCAAAACGTGCGTTCACTGCGGCTTTTGCCTCTCGACCTGCCCGACCTACCTGGAAACCGGCTCCGAGCTGGATTCGCCGCGTGGCCGCATTTACCTGATGAAAGGCGTGCTGGAAGGCGATCTGGCGCTGACCCCCACGCTGACCGGGCACATTGATCGCTGCCTGGGTTGCCAGGCGTGCGTAACGGCCTGCCCATCTGGGGTGCAGTATGGCACGCTGATCGACACTTTCCGCCCGAAGCTGGAAGCCGAGTACGCCCGCACTCCCCAGGATCGATTGACCCGCGCGTTGCTGATGCAGGTGCTTCCCTACCCGTCCCGTTTCCGACTGGCAGTGACGATGGGCAAAGTGGGTAAGCCTTTCGCGCGCCTGATGCCGAAGCCCATGCGGGCCATGTTGTCGCTGTTGCCCGAAAAACCTCTGCCCAACGGTGTGCCATTGCCCGAAGTTGTCCCGGCGCAGGGGATGCGCCGGGCGCGGATCGCACTGCTGACGGGCTGTGTCCAGTCGGTGCTTGACCCTGACATCAATCTCGCCACGATCCGGGTTCTGACCCGGAACGGTGTCGAAGTTATCGTTCCGAGGGGACAGGGCTGCTGTGGGGCGCTGGCGAATCACGTCGGGCAGCAGCACGCTGCGCGCCGCTTCGCGCGCCAGGCCATCCGCGCATTCCCGTCCGATGTGGACGCAGTGCTGACCAACGCCGCCGGGTGCGGCTCGACCTTGAAGGAATATGGGCATTTGCTCGCCGGGGAGCCGGACGAAGCGGCAGGGGTCGCATTCGCCAACCGCGTGCAGGACGTCAGCCAGTTCCTTGCCGCACTCGGACTGGTCGATCCGGTTCCGGCGCTCAGGCGCAGCGTGCGGGTCGCGTACCACGACGCCTGCCATCTGGCGCATGCGCAGGGCATCCGCGAGGAGCCGCGCGCCCTGCTGGCGGGCATCCCCAACCTTCAGCTTGTCGAAATCCCGGAAAGCGAGATTTGCTGCGGCTCGGCGGGCGTGTACAACATCACGCAGCCGGATATGGCCCGCGACCTGTTGGCCCGGAAAGTGCGCAACGTTCTCTCGACAAAGGCCGAAGTGGTTGCGGCGGGCAACATCGGCTGCATCACCCAGATGCAGACCGGCCTCCAAGCGAGCGGCGTCCGGGTGCTTCACACCATGCAGGTGCTGGATCGCGCCTATGCCGGGACCTTATAGGCCGTAATACCCATCGCCTTTTTCGTTGAAATTACATTAAGATATTTGTGAATATTCAATTCTTGGTCGGTGTCCTGCCTGAGCGGTTTGGGGGAGGTTTGTATTGTCACAGACGATTCTGGTGGTTGAGGACGACGAGCATATCAGGCATCTGGTCAGAACGGTGCTGACCCGCGAAGGCCACGAAGTCATCAGCGCGCACAACGGCGTTTCGGCACTGGCCGAAATCGAACGCCACTCACCTGGCCTGATTATTCTTGATATGCACATGCCACAAATGAACGGCAATGATTTCCTCGATGTTTACCATACCATGCAAAGACGTGTGCCGGTCATCATTATCACCGTTGACCCGCTGTCCGTCTCGAATCATGTCGAAGCCGCAGTGGGCAAGGTGTTGATCAAACCATTCACGGTGGATGAGTTACTGGACTGTGTGCGGGAATTTCTGCCACGCGGTGTTGCGGAGTAACAGAGTGCCAAACCTGAGTGCGCTCCCCGCCCGAAGGCCACCCTCATGCCAGCCGGTACAAGGGCTTTCCGTCGTGTTCGCCCTGGTGGACAAACCTGTCGCGGTGATTGTGTAGCGAGGAATAGACGACTTCTTCAATGACTTTCTGGCCGTGCTCCACGTTGTCCAGGAGCCGGAACGAGTGCCCGACCAGCGGCCCATTGACGCCAATACTGAGCACAAACAAATCGCCCCGGCAGATGACCGCCGTGTACTCGAAGCGGGGCATATCGCCGGGCGCATCGTTGTGAGTGTTGACCAGCGTTTCCAGCCGCAACAGTGAACCTACTGCATCGTCAGCCTCGTGGTAAGTTGTCACCAGATTGTCGCCCACGATAGCGCGCAGTCTGCCGTTTACCTGGGCAATCGCCTCACGCTGGAAGGCAATCCAGCGCTGCATGACGCGGTTGACCAGTTCAATGGGCGCTTCGGTCATGAAGTGACTCATGCCAAGCAAGTCGGTCACCATCAGGAACATGCCGCGTTCGATGCCGCTCAACGGCTCGATGCGCAGCCGGTAAACCTTGACCGGGTTTGCCAGCCCCTTGAGCGGGAAATCACCGACCAGATCAAATTCAAATTCGGAGGATTTAGCGACTTCGCGCACGGTGGCCGTCAGGTAGACCTCGTTGGTCGGCACGTGCTTTTCCAGGCGGGCTACCGTGACGACGCCTTCTCCAATCACGTCATTATCCTGCACGATCACGTCGCTGGTATGCAGCACCACCCGGCAGCCTTCCAGCCGCAGCCCGGTGGGGAGGGTCGGCTGACCGGCAAAAGCGTCCACGATGCGGGCGCCCGCATAGAGCGCGTCGCTGGCTGCCTGAAAGGTGGCAATGTAGCCGTCGCCTGTGAACTTGATCACGCTGCCGCCAAATTCGGCCACCGCCTGACGGATCGGAACCGTCACGTCTTCCATCAGTTCGATAAGCTGTTGGCGCGATGCCTGTTCGACCAGGGGCGTGGAGCCGACCAGATCGACAATCATAATCGTAAGCGTTTCGGTTCTCATGTGTGCTCCAGGCTGTTTCGAGGTGGCAGCAGCAGGATCAACAATAATCGTGCAGGAGCGCCCTGGAACTGGCTCACTGCACGATCTATTATAGTCTCAGTTTGTGAAGCGGAAAATCAGGTTACTTGCGGGTGAACCACTCATCTGGCAGTTGCAGCGCGATGCTTTTGACGATTTCGAACAGGAAGTCGAAGCCGGGCAAGTCAGTCAGATATGGATGTTCGAGCACAAAGCGCAACAAGAACTGATTCTGAGGCCGCAAGCGGCTGATCTTGTTGCGGAGCGCATCGCGGGCGCGGAAGGTGTCCCTGGCCTGGTTGGCAAGCTGTAACAACTGCCCAACCGACATGCCCAGATACTGGGACAGCACGACCACAAAGCCTGGGTTATGAGTCGGGAAGCGGCGTTCGCCGCGCTCAAAAGCCTGTAACATTTCGACGGAATAATTAAAACCGTGCCGTGCCAGGTAAGCCTGTAAATCGTTCAACGACAGCCCCAGCGATTGGCGGCGTAGCATCACAGGATGGGAATAATTCAGCATCGAGGCTCCTCTGGAAAGGAACACCGGAGATGCTCTCACTATAAGGGTGAATTGGACGGCTGTCTGTCCGAAAACCGCTAGGGTCAGGTTTGAAAGCAGTTTAGAACAATTGCCAACCGCGCGGCTGGCGGATGGTTTTGTAAGGATATTTTGTGATATGCTTATTGCCCGTCGAATGGGAGGGCGAACCAATGAGACAGGTGATTATCTACCCAGGCGAGGATGGATATTTTGTTGTCGAATGTCCAAGTCTGCCAGGCTGCATCAGTCAGGGGAAAACGGAGGAAGAAGCACTGGCAAATATCAAGGATGCGATTGAAGGCTACATCAGAGCCTTAGAGCAGGACGGTCTGCCTGTCCCGGAAGAATTGCCCCCGATCCATCTGGCCGAAGTTTAGTGCAAAACTGGGTACGGCGGTCATGGTGTAAAAGCTCCTTAACGTAAGCGAACGGAGGAGCTAAAAATGGCGAGATTGCCTGTTGTCTCTGGTCGGAAGTGTATCAACGCACTGGCTAAGGTCGGTTTTTATGAAGTGAGGCGGGAGAGCAGTCATATCTACATTCGCCGGGACAATCCCCTCATCCAAATCTCAGTGCCCGATCATGCGGAATTAGACAGGGGCACGCTGAAAGCAATTTTGCGCAAAGCCGGCCTCTCAAACGACGAGTTCGCCAAACTGCTCAAATAAACGAAGGCGCTCTATGCAGAAGCACTTTCGTCCAACCCTCGATAATTGACCAGCTAGAGGACGATACGTGATGAAAGCTGAAGTGCTACGCGCGCCCGACGACGTTGAAAGCAACCCGCTTGTGCTGACTGATCTGCCCCGCCCAACTCCGGCGGCGGGCGAAATACTGGTGAAGGTTCGGGTTTGCGGGGTATGCCATACCGATCTACACGTCGTGGAGGGTGAACTGCCGAACCCGGCGCTGCCCATCATTCCCGGCCATGAAATCGTCGGAACGGTAGCCGAGAACGGCATGGGGACAGGCCGTTTCCCGCCGGGAGCGAGAGTTGGTATTCCCTGGCTGCATCAGACGTGTGGCGTTTGCGAATATTGCAGGCGCGGTCAGGAAAACCTGTGTGAGTACGCGCGCTTCACGGGCTATACGGCGCAGGGTGGCTATGCGGAATATACCACCGTGCCGGAGCAGTTTGCCGTCCCACTGCCCGATCAATTTTCGGATGTCGAGGCTGCGCCATTGCTGTGCGCGGGCATTGTCGGCTACCGCTCGATCCGCCTCTCTGACCTGCAACGTGGCGAGCGGCTTGGGTTGTACGGCTATGGCGGAAGTGCGGACATTTGTATCCAGGTGGCGCGGCACTGGGGATGTGAAGTATACGTCTTCACGCGCAGCACTGAACACCAGCGGCTTGCCCGGGAACGGGGCGCGGTCTGGACAGGCGAGACTCAGGACGAGCCACCAGTCCGGCTGGACAGGGCTATCATATTCGCACCGGCGGGCTGGATCGTCCCAATTGCGCTTGGTCATCTGCGCAAAGGCGGGACGTTATGCATCAACGCCATCCACACCAGCCCGATCCCCGAAATGCCCTATCGCCTGCTCTGGAGCGAGCGCACCATCCGCACCGTTGCCAATGCCACACGCCGCGACGCTGAAGAATTCCTGCCACTGGCGGCTGAAATTCCGATCCGGACTGCCGCCCAAACCTTCCGCCTGGAGGAGGCCAACCGGGCACTACAACTGCTCAAAGCGCGTAAGATCAATGGGGCCGCCGTCCTACAAATCGCTTGACAACCGCCTCTGTGCTCCATACACTTCTCTTGTACTTACTTGTATTAGCTTGATGTGACAAGTTGGATGCAGTGGTCTCTTTTCAGCTTAACAAGGAGAGTCCAATCCCGCTTCACGTTCAGCTGCTGAACGAATTGCGGCGGGCGATCCTGACAGGAGAATTACAACCTCATACTCGTGTTCCCTCCGAGCCAGAACTGCTGGAAATGCTCAACATCAGCCGGACGACGATCCGGCAGGCATGGCAGGCTGCTGAGGATGAAGGGCTGCTGTATCGTGTCCGGGGCAAGGGCACTTACGTTGCCGAATCTGGCGGCGCGAGAACCTCTCAGTTGGTCGGGTTTCTCATTCCGGGTTTTCGGGACGCCTTCGACAGCCAACTGCTGAGTGGAGCCGAGCGCTATTTGCAGGAACGCGGCTATCGCCTGATGTTCGCGCATACGGATCGAGAGGTGGGTGAAGAAAACCGACTGATGCGCGAGATGTGGCAGGAGGGCGTGCGGGGGTTCCTGCTCTGGCCGGCCATGAGCCAGGGCCAGGCACGCTTTTTGGAGCAGAGCAAGTCGATTCCGGTTGTGTTTATGGATCGTCCAATCGAAGGGCTGGGGTATCCCTGTGTGGCCGCCGAACATTATCGCGGCGCAGTTCAGGCCATGCAGCACCTGCTCGACCTGAACCATACTCACATCGGGTTTGTTGCTCGCCCGCACCTGCGCTTGTGGTCGGTGGCTGAACGGTTGCGAGCCTACAATGACACGCTGCGCGCTGCCGGGCTAGAGCCAGGACAACCTATCCTGGTGGGGGAGAGTGCAGAACTTGGTACGCGACCCACCGAGCAGTATTACCGCGCGGCACGTGGGCAGGAAATTGAGCAACTCCGTGCAGTTCTGCGCCAGCCGGGCCGCCCCACTGCACTGTTTGCCATGAATGACCTGATGGCGCTGCAAATCATCCGGGCCGCGAAACTGGAGGGCTTGAAAATCCCCGACGACCTGTCCCTGGTCGGCTTTGATGACCTGGAAATCGTCTCGCATACTGAGCCGCCATTGACGACAGTCGCACAGGACCCGATTCGGGTCGGGGCGGAAGCGGCCCGGCATTTGCTGGAACTGATCGCTGGCCGACTGCCCGCCGAACGCACCATTTATGTGCCGACGCACCTGGTAGTCCGCGAGTCCACAGCGCCTGTGCAGCAAGTGCCACGCGGCCAAAGCTGAATTCACTCCTGGCCTCGCTTCTCACTCAGGCTTTATCCCTCAGTCTTGAATTTGGTGGTATAGTCTCGCACGCTGCCAACCCGGTTGCGCGGCCAGTCTATCGGGCCGTGTTGCCTACACTTCCAGAGGGACATATCCAAGCATGGACTACTTTCTTTCGGTCATCCTGGGAATCATCGAAGGCATTACCGAGTTTTTACCGATCTCGTCCACCGGGCACTTGCTCGTGGCATCCGCTTTCTTCAGCTTCCCGCAGTTCCTGGCCGCGACCCCCGACGCGCAACTGCGCTTCCGTGATACGTTTGATATTTTCATCCAGATTGGGGCGGTGCTTGCTGTGCTCGTCTACTATGGTCGCAGCCTGATCCAGCAGGCGCAGAAACTGCCCTCTGACCGTACCGTGCAGCGCTTCTGGGCGAATCTCCTGATCGCGTTTGTGCCTGCCGCCGTGATCGGCCTGCTGGCGCTCAAGCGCATCGAGGGAGCGCTTGACAAGCCGATCCCGATAGCTATGGCCCTGATCCTGGGTGGCATTGTCTTTCTGCTGGTCGAGCGTGGCGAGAACAAAGGCAGCGTCCACGACATTTATCAGGTGACAACGATGCAGGCGTTGGGGGTCGGCGCGGCCCAGGTTGTCTCACTGATACCCGGCGTGTCACGCTCCGGAGCTTCCATTGTGGGTGGGATGCTGGTCGGTATGGATCGCCTGACAGCGACGACGTTTTCCTTTTATTTGTTCATCCCGACGCTTGGCGCAGCTACGCTCTATAAGCTATACCAGGCGCTGCGGGATAAGGAAGTGGCCGCAGCACAACTACCGCTGTTTGCTGTTGGCGCGGCGGTGAGCTTTATCGTCGCTTATCTGTCGATTGTCTGGCTGCTGCGCTACGTCTCGACGCATAGTTTCCGGGCATTCGGGGTGTACCGGATTGTGGCGGGCGTGGTTATCCTGGTGCTGGCGCTGTCTACGAGCCTTCTGGCGCATTAGTGGCTCGGGTGAGGATGGAGGAGCAGAAGCATTTGTGGGTGTCTCAGTCCGGCTACCCTGGCTCCAGGTCTTTTTGTTCCCGCTGCAACCAGCGGATAAAAGCCGTCATCATGTCAGTGGTGGTCACAATGCCGACCAGCGTTTCGCCTAAGAGTACTGGCAAGCCACCGATGTGATGGCGAATCATCAGGCTAACGGCGTCGGCAATGTCGGTGGATGGTTCTACGGTGATGGGTGTGGGCGTCATGCACACGCGCACGCTCAGGTTGTCCAGCAACGCCTCGTCCTGCCAGCGTTCGTGCAGAAGATACGGCGAATGAACCGCCAGGCGAGTATCCCGGTCGGTGATGATTCCAATCAGTGCCCCGTCGCGGTTGACGACGGGCAGCCGACGGCATTCATTTTCTTTCATCCGGGTGATGGCTGTCCGCAGGGTGTCGTCGGGGCCGACAGTCACAGGTTTTGCGGTCATAACGTCAGATACAAACATCAGGCTCTGCCTCTTTGCCTCTCTCCAGATTATGCTTAATCATAGTGTTTGCGGCGGCGGCGCTACAGTCATTAATGTGACCTGTCCAGCATGACAAACATCATGTCGATTTTTGGGCAGAGCGATGGGTTGCAATTGCCCCCTCGCGGCAGGGCGCATATCATTATCATCCAGCGCATTGAGGCGCGAATGTGTGAACAGGATGGGAGAACTGCCTCGTGAGTTCACAGCCCCCCCCCGGACTGACCGATGCCGAAGTGGCGGAGCGCGTCGTGCGCGGCGAGACCAATGCCTACAAGCCCTACGTGGAGCGCACCTACTGGCAAATCTTCCGCGACAACGTGTTCAACCTGTTCAACATGGTGCTGCTGGCGCTGCTCGCTATCATCTTTTTCTTCCGAGATTATAACGACATTTTCTTTGCGGGTTTCAGCGTGGTGGTCAATACGCTGCTTGGCACAGTTCAGGAGATCAATGCCAAGCGTGCGCTTGAGCGTCTGGCAGCGCAGGTCGCCCACGACGTGCGCGTGCTGCGCAACGGACGCGAAATCAGCATCCCGATCAGTGACGTGGTCAAAGACGACGTGCTGCCGATTGAACCGGGAACCCGTCTGGTGGTCGATGGCCGCGTCCTGCATAGTGACTCCCTGGAAATGGACGAGTCGCTGCTGACGGGCGAGTCCGACGCCGTTCTGAAGGAAGTCGATAGTCGGGTCTATTCGGGATCGTTCTGCATTGCCGGACACGGGTGGATGCAGGCCACACAGGTGGGCGAAAACAGCACCGTCAACAAGCTGGCCCGTGCAGCCAAAGCCTACCGCAACGTTCAGACGCCGACGCAGCGCAAAGTTGCCGCACTGGTGGAGATCTCGGTGGCAGGTATGCTGTTGTTCGGGCCGATGGTGTTCATTGCAGGCTACGTGAGTCATTCCTCGTTGCTGGAAACGGTCAAAAATGCGGTGGTGCTGGTGACGAGCCTCGTGCCGCAGGGGTTGGTGCTGGTCACGACACTGGCGCTCACGCTGGGTGCGATCAGTATCAGCCGCCGCCAGACGCTGGTGCAGCGTATCAACGCCGTTGAATCGCTGGCGAGTGCCAACGTCCTATGTTTTGACAAGACAGGCACGCTGACCCGCAACGAACTGGCCGTCACCGACATTCTGCCGCTCAACGGCCAATCCGTAGACGACATTCGCGCGCAACTGGCAACGTACACCAATAACCTTTCGCACCTGAACAAAACTGCCGGAGCCATCGCCAATTACGTCGGCAAGACGCCCGGCGCAGCCATCACCAAACAGCAGGAGATACCCTTCAACTCGGCCCGCAAATGGGGTGCAATGGTCTTTCCCGACTGCACGATGATCCTGGGCGCGCCGGAGCGCGTCTTACAAACCAACGGCCCGGACGGCACGAATGCTGCTTTGCAGCGGGCCAGACAGCTTTCGGCGGAAGGACAGCGCGTTCTGGCCTTTGCCACCTCGCCACACGCGCCAGCAGATGGCAAGCTGGACGAGGCTCGTGAGCCGGTGGCCTTGATCGTGATGAACGACCAGGTACGCAGCGACATCACCGAAACGCTGAATGCGTTCTACAGGCAAAACGTTGACCTGAAGGTTATCTCTGGCGACAATGCCGAGACGGTCAGCGCCATCGCCCGGCAGGCCGGGCTGCGGGTGGCGGGCGCAATAGCCGGCGACCAGTTGGAGGCGCTGCCCGCCGCCGAGTTTGACCGGATGGCGCGAGAGACGACGATCTTTGCTCGCATCGAGCCGGATACCAAGCGCAAGATCATCGCCTCCCTCAAGCGTCAAGGTTATTACGTGGCGATGGTCGGAGATGGTGTGAACGACGTTCCGGCTCTCAAAGAGTCCAACCTGGCGATTGCGATGAATGACGGCGCGCAGATCGCCAAAGACGTGGCCGACATCATATTGCTCAATAATGCTATGTCCACGCTGCCCCTCGCCTTTGAGGAAGGCAAGACCATTACCCAGAAAATCTACAGCACGGCCAAGATTTACCTCGTCAAGAACGTATACAGCATTCTGCTATTCATCTTTGCCGGGTTCATGCTGCTGCCCTTCCCGATCAATCCCACGCAGATCAGTTGGGTCGTATTCGGGACGATCAACCTGCCCGCGACTCTGATTGCCTTCGGCGTGCTGCGCCCGGCCTATCTCCGGCACTTCACCAAAGACGTTCTGAGCTACGTCGTTGCCAGCGGTTTCATCGGGTCGCTGGCAATGGTCACATTGTATCTGATCGTGTACTTGGCCTACGGACGTGACATGAACATGGCCCGCAGCGCCCTGACGCTGTTTATGGTGTTGTTTGGCGTGCTGGTCTTCTGGAATGCGCACGGCATTGACGTTTATGAGCCGCGCACGTGGAAGGGAAACCCTCGTGACCTGCTGATCGGCCTGAGCCTGGGCGTGTTCACCATTGGCTTGCCATACCTGATTCCGAGGACGTTCGGTTTTATTGCGCCCCGTTTGCAGGTCTGGGCACTGATCGGAATCATCTGGGTCATTGCGGCCAGCGCACTGGATCTGGCAATGCGCAACCAGCACATCCTGGACAGCCTGCGGCAGCTTATCAAAGACGACGCCATTGGCCGCTCGCACACGCCCGCTTCACCGGGGAATGCTTCCGACACACCGGCAGGCACAACGAATGCTCAAAGGTGAAAAGGTAACGCTTCGCCCTCCAGGACATGAGGATTTGAAACGTCTCCTGGCGGGCCTGTGGGCTTGTCGAGGAGGGTTGCCTGCACAGCGCATGAGCAGCGCGCCGCGCCAGTAATTGTTGTCTCGCCCCTATACTCTACGTCCTCTAGGTAGCGGGGCCAGCCCCCGGCCTCGCTACCGGTCATCCTGGTGGCGTGAGGTCTGACCGAGCAGCAAGAAGACGTAGTACAGAATGGTCAGAACAGCCTGCGCCGCCCCGGCCACGTAGGTCAATGCGGCTGCTGAGAGCATGTCATGCGCTGCATCGCGCTCCGCCTCGCTCGTGATCAGGCCGCTTTCTGTCAACAGACGCATGGCCCGGCTGCTGGCATTCAACTCCACCGGCAGCGTCACCAGGGCAAAGATTGCACCCGCGCTGACCATCAGCACGCCGATCCAGGCGATGGCCGGAACCTGTGCAAACAGTCCGCCAAAGAAGATGAGATAGCCTAGCGATGCGCCGATGTTCACGAACGGGACGATCCCGGCCCGAAGTTTCATCCACAGGTAACCTTCCCGATCCTGTTCCGCGTGGCCGATCTCGTGGGCCGCAATGCTCATCGCGGCAATGCTTGGCTGGCGTGCGACCTGCGGCGAGAGACGCAGCACATCCGAACTCGGATCGTAGTGGTCGGTCAGTTGTCCCGGCACTTCCTCGACGCTGACGTTTTGCAAACCATCGCGCGGGAGCAGTATGCGCGCCACGTCGGCGCCCGTGACATTCCGGCTGTTACGCACCTGATTCCACTTGCTGTAGGACGACTGCACACGCCACTGCGCATACAACGTCAGCAGGAGCGCAGGCAGGAGAAAGACAAAGTACATCGGGTCGAAGTAGAATCCCCCGTAACCAGCGTATGGCATGACGTTTCCTCCGCTTCACACATTAAGTTATCCACATCCTAACACGCCCACGTCGGAACGACGTTAACGTTGGGGAAAAGATATTATAGAAAGCCACATCTGTTACTCACCCAAAGCGGCCAGCGGTTCGTTATAATGCGCCGTAGAGCCTGTCTGCCCTGTACCCAGGAGTTCACAGCGTGACCGAAGGTGTAGAGTTTCAACTATTCGCCCCCTATAACGCAGAAGTATGCCTGCTTGGAAGCTGGAACAACGGGCAGCGCATTCCGATGGCGAAGGATGACAAAGGCTGGTGGCGTGTCAATGTACCGCTGGCCGATGGAGCCTATACTTACAAATTCGGACTGAAATCCAGGAGCTTCTTCATGGCTGGTCAGTGGGTCGAGATCGCGGATCCGCGTGCGGTGAGCCTGACGATGGAGGCCAACGAGAGTGCCCGCCTGACGGTGAAAGACGGGAAGCGTGCCAACACCACCTACCAGTGGCGGCACGACAGCGATCCGCTGCCGCCGAATGACGGGCTGGTCATTTACGAACTGCACGTCGGCGATTTTTCGGGCGGGCCGGGCGACGACCAGGACGGCAAACCCAAAGGGCGTTTCGAGAATGTCATTGAGAAGCTGGACTACCTGGCGAAATTGGGCATCAATGCGATTGAGCTGATGCCCTGCAACGAGTTCCCCGGCGAGCGCTCGTGGGGCTACAACCCGCGCAGCATCTTCGCTGTCGAGAACAACTACGGCGTGCCGGACGATCTGTGTCGTCTGGTAGACGAATGCCGCGCACGGGGCATCCGCGTGATCCACGACGGGGTGTACAACCACAGCGAGGAGAACGCCCCGCTGACGCGCATCGACTACACGTACTGGTACTATAAAGAGAACCCGGACGAGCCTTTCAACCGCTTCGGCCCCAAGTTCGACTACGAACACTTTGACGAGAATCTGCAAGTTTACCCGGCTCGACAGCACGTCCGCGACGCGATCCTGTTCTGGATCGACCACTTCCACATTGACGGCATCCGCTTCGATGCCACCTACCTGATCAAGCATCACGAATTCCTGGGCTGGCTGCATTCCGAAATCTTCCAGCACATCAAGGGCAAGCCTTTCTACACCATCGCCGAGAATATTCCGCAGGACCCGTCAATTGCCGGGCCAAACGGCCCGCTGGATGGAGCGTGGCACGAGAATTACCGCCAACAGGTGATGGCAACGGTGCTCGGCCAGGCCAGAGACGGGCGCGAACCCTACGACCTGGAGGGACTGGCCGGTGTCCTTGACCCCCGAAATGACGGCTTCAGCGGCGCGTTCAACGTGGTCAATTACCTGGACAACCACGATCAGGAGCGGGTCATGTGGTTGCTCGGCCAGGTCTCAAAGCTGCTGGATGATCCGGCTTTCCGGCGCAACAAACTCGGCATTTCACTGCTGCTCACTTCGCCCGGCATCCCCATGATCTACATGGGCCAGGAGTTTGGGGAGAGCGCAGCCAAGACCATTGACTGGCAGCGCATCGACTGGTCGCTGCTGCAAAACGAACGCAACGCCGACCTGATGCGCTATTACTCCGGCCTGATCTACCTGCGCAAGACCAACCGCGCCCTGCAAAGCAACACGTTCGAGGTCATTTGCAAGGACGCGGAGCGCTGCCTCTTCGCCTATAAACGCTGGGATGATGCGGGCGGCGTGGTCGTGGTCGTTGCCAATTTGCAAGACAGGTATCTGGGCGAGATCAAGATCGGTGCGTGGCCTGGCGATGGCCGGTGGCACGAGTATCACAACAACTACGATATCGACGTGGCGGGCGGCATCCTGACCGACACTCTGGCTGAAAGCGAAGTGAAAATCTACGTCAAGGTTTGAATGTCCCGATCCCTGCGCCGGTTGGAAAAGGGCCAGGATGAGGTCGGCGTTTTCAGTCAGAAATCTTCCCTGATATTAATCTGGCGCTAGGGATAAGTTTGTACAGTCAGTGATAGTCCTGATTGCATCTGTTTTTCCCGCAGAAATCTAATGTCGCCTCAACTCGGCTTCGTTGTGGCATACGGCTATTGGCCGGAGGATAATGAGTGACTGCCCAGCAGACATTTCGTAATACGTTAGTCGTGGTGGCGACTCTGGCAGCCGTATACGCGCTTTATGCCAGCATTCGCATTCTGGTTGTGCTGCTCGTTGCCATCATCGTGGCATCGGCAGTCCGGCCCAGCATTCTGTGGTTGCGCAAGCGGCGTATCTCGGAGGGCCTGGCAATCCTACTCGCCTACGGTGCTATCGCCATTGGCATTTTCACTCTGGCGGTGGCGGTGGTGCCACCCGCTGCCAGTCAGTTTGCGGGGTATATCGAGGATGACGGGGGGCTGGCCGAACGGCTGATCAGTGCGCAAAGCTGGATTCAGAACGCCATCTACGAGCGGACAGGCGCGACGATCAGCCTGCTTGAGCCTGATGGCATCCGCGTGACGGTGGAGAAAGTCATCGGCGAGATCAAGAACAGCGTGCCGGCGATGGCCGGGGAGTTTGGTGGACTGCTCGGCGATTTTGTGCTGGTATTCGTGATCGGCGTGTACTGGCTGACGTCGCGTGATCAGGCTGTCGATTTTATCCTCGGTCTATTTTCGATTGGGCGGCGTGCTGAAATCAACGAGATGTTCCGCGAGATCGAGAACTCGCTGGGCGCCTACGTGCGCGGCATTGTCCTGGTTTGTGTGTTTGTCGGTGTAGCGAACTTTATCCTTCTCAGCCTGGGCGGCGTGCCGAATGCGATCACACTTGGCTTCATTGTCGGGATCACGACGGCGCTGCCCCTCATTGGCGGCTATATCGGCGCCGCGACGGCTGTCCTGCTGGCTTTGTTCAGCTCGCCTGTTCATGCCTTGATCGCCTTCGGCAGTTTTGTTCTGGTGCAGCAGGTAGAGAACCACTACCTGACTCCGCGCGTTATGTCGCGCAGCGTGGGGCTGAACCCGATCCTGATCATCGTCGTACTGTTTATCGGGTTCGCAGTGGGCGGCGTGATCGGGGCGCTGATCTCCGTACCGATTGCAGGGACGATAGTGATCCTGCTCAGGCATCTGGTGATCGAGCCGCGTAAGGCCGAGTCCAAACCGCAGGTCGTGGATGGCGGCATTCTGCTGCCCTCCACCAGAGAGCCGATCAGTGAAGCCAACAAGCCCGTCATTGTGACGCCGGAGACAGCGCACAACACGAATCCGAGTTAGGTTGTTCGCCTCGCCCCGACTCCAGTTGGAGGAGAGTCGGGGCGAGGTCAAAGAGACGCGCGGCTTGGGGCGAATATTATCGGGCGACCAATCGGTGTTTGCCGGCCCCCAGCTCGTGAACCAGGCCAGCAGCGGCTTGGCCGTTCAGCGTGATCTTACGGCCTTCGGCCAGGGGCAGATAGGCCGTCGCTGTTGTGTTGGGCGGCACGACCACTGTCCAGTCGAACTTGCCATCGTCGATCTGCCACTGCGAGACTAGCTCGCCGAAGCGCGTCTTGAGTCGGCCAGTCGCCTGGGTCAACCCACCGCCTGGCTGCGGGCGCAGGATCGCATGTTTGTATCCTGGCCGCGCCGGGTCGATCTCGATCCCGGCCACAGTGTTGTACAGCCATGCACCAATCGACCCGTAGGCGTAATGGTTAAAGGAGTTCATGCCCGGATCCTGGAACCCCCGCTCCTCTGTCCAGCCATCCCACCTTTCCCAGATTGTGGTAGCGCCCTGCGTCACGGAGTAGAGCCACGACGGCCACGTTTTCTGGAGGAGCAGCGCATAGGCAACGTCCAGCCGTCCGTTGCTGCTCAGGACATGCGGTAGATAGGGCGTGCCGACGAAGCCCGTCGAGAGGTGCATGTTGCGGCGTTCAATGTCGGCCACCAGTTCGGCAACGGCGGCGGGCCGCAGCCTGGCAGGCAGCAGATCGAAATGCAGCGCCAGGACATAGGCAGTCTGGGTCGGCGTAAACAGGTTGGTGTCGAAGACTTTCGACTGGATCGGGCCGTAGTCAACTGCCCGCAGGTTGCCCCGTGAGATGCCATCCGCGTCGTCCACCATCCGCCGCATCGCTGAGGCCGGAGCCGAAAGTGTGACCTGCTTGCCGCTGCGCTTCAAGTAGCGGTTGCCAAAGGCTTTCTTAACGTCGGCAAAGAGCCTGCGATAGCGGGCTGCGTCGCGCCGCTTGCCCAGGACGGCGGCGATCTGTGCCATCAGGTGAGCATCGTAGGCCAGAAAAGCTGTGCCGATCAGGTCGCGCGGCGTATCGGCGTTGATGGACAGCCAATCGCCAAAGCCGGGCCAGCCTTCAAAATCGGGCGCGCAGCGAATGTAGCCGGGGCTGACGTTGAGAAGGTACGCCATGAACCGGCTCATGACCTCGTAGTTGGTTTCAAGGATGCGTTTGTCGCCGTAGCACAGGTAGATCGTCCAGGGGCAGATGATCGCCGCGTCGGCCCAGGCCGGACCGCCATCGTGCATTTCGTCAATGACAGCCGGCACGACAGGCGGCACAGCCCCCTGCTCATCCTGTGCATCGGCCACGTCCCGCAGCCACTTAGTCATGAACCCGGCAACATCAAAGTTGTAGGCAGCAGTCCGTACAAAGACCTGGATGTCGCCCGTCCAGCCGAGCCGTTCATCGCGCTGCGGGCAGTCCGTCGGCACATCCACGAAATTCCCTTTCTGTCCCCAAACAATGTTGTGCTGCAACTGGTTGACGAGCGGATCTGAACACTCGAACTCGCCCGTCGGCGTCATATCGGAGTGAAGCACGACGCCTGTCAGCATGTCACGGGTCACTTCGCCGGGGTAGCCCGCCAGTTCCACGTAGCGAAAGCCGTGAAAGGTGAAGTGGGGTTCCCAGGTTTCTTCGCCAGTGCCTTTGAAGGTGTAGTGATCGGTGACGCGGGCCGAGCGCAGGTTGGCGGTGTACAGCGAACCATCCGCATCCAGCACTTCCGCAAAGTGCAGTCGGACCGTTGTGCCCGCCGGCGCGCTGCCCCGCAGCCGCACACGGCCCACCATGTTCTGGCCCAGGTCGAAGATATACCGCTTTTGCGTGAAGTTGCTCCTGTCCACCGGGTCACTGATCGGCTTCAACTCCTGGATGCGGCGCACCGTCGGCCCATTGGTGGCAACAATCGCCATGCCCAGATCGTCAAATACCTCGACGGGCAGCCAGCGCTTATCATCGAAGCCGGGCCTATCCCAACCGGGCATTTCCAGCCGGGCATCGTAGGATTCGCCCATGAGCAGGTCGTTGTCCAGCAGCGGGCCAAACTGGAATTTCCAGGTGCGATCCGTGATGATAGTGCGCGCGCTGCCGTCGGCCAGTGTGATCTCCAACTGCGCGAAAAGCCGCGGGCGATCCGCATAATGCTGGCGATCATGCCAACTGATGTGCCCGATGGCCCAACCATCGCCCAGGATCGCCCCGATCACGTTCTCGCCAGTCTGTAGCAGTTGGGTGACATCGTAGACCTTGTACTGAATCCGCTTCCGGTAGTCCGTCCAGCCCGGAGTGAATACATCGTCGCTGACCGGCTGGCCGTTGATCGAGCACTCGTACAGGCCAAGCGCCGTGACATACAGCCGGGCCGATTGCACCGCGCCCCGCAGTGAAAATGGCTTGCGCAGATACGGTGCAGGAATCATGCTGCGCGGCCCGCCGACGAAGGTTGCACCGATCCACTTCGCCTTCCACTCGCGGCGTTTCAGCAACCCGATCTCGAACCAGGCGGAGTCGCTGTGGTTGGCCTTGCCCGTCTCATCCCAGACCGTCACGTTCCAGTAGACGCGCTGGCGAGAGACGAGCCGTTGCCCCTCGTAGACGACATCAATTGATTGATCGGAGGCGACCTTGCCGCTGTCCCACAGATCGGCCTTGCCATCACGCAGGCGATCCGGCTCGCTGGTAGCCAGGACACGATAGGCGATTTGCCGCGCCCCGCTGCGCTCGGTCTTCATCTGCCAGCTCAGGCGCGGCTGCGTGATGTCGATGCCCAGGGGATTGGTGCGATATTCGCAGGTGAGGTGTGTGATGGTGGTCATAAGGTGTCCTTTTCAATGTATGAGCCTCACCGTACATCGGTTCCACCCTGTGAAGAGGGGAGGCCGATCAGGCTTCAAGTCCCTCTCCACAAGTGGAGAGGGATTTAGGGTGAGGCAAATCATGTCCAATTACCGTGCGCCACAGGCCTGCAAGCAGGCTTGCATGTGCCCGCGCGACTCCGCCGCAATGATGCAGCACCGTTCCAGGCTATATTGCTTTGCGCCGATGACTTCCAGATCGACGGCTCCGCTGTAGCCGTGCTCGTGCAGGACACGGATGTAGCCGAGCAGATCGATGTCGCCGCGTCCGTTGGCCTGATCTTCGGGCTTGCCGGGATTCTGCTGGCGGCCTTTGCAATCGCGGATATGGATGTGCCGCACCCGCGAAATGACTGCTGTGAGCGCCTCTACCGGATTCTCTCCGGCGCGGTGGATATGCGACGGATCCATGTCGATGCCAAAGGCCGGGCTGGTGATCGCCTTCATGACTTGCAGCGTCGTCGGCGTATTGTAGATGGCCGCGCCCACGTGGGCTTTGACGCACAACGTCACGCCGTACTTTTCGGCCATTTTCGCAAGGTTGCCGAGCGAGTCGATGGACTGTTGCAGGCTGCCCGGCTCATCGGTCTTGCCGCCCGGCCCGCAGTTGATGACCGGGACGCCCAGTTCGGCGGCGGCCTGCATGGCCTGTTCCATGCGCCCAGGGTCCTGGCTGGGCTGCTCCAGCGCCAGCAGTTCCAGATTGTAGGTTTGCGATAACGTCTTGATGCCCGGCACAAGCTCGCGCCAGCGATCCAGCACCAGGTGTTCGCTCATGCCGTCGATGGCGGACAGTTCGATGCCGTCGTAGCCCGCCATCGCCAGCATCTTGAAGGCGGTTTCCATGTCGTAGCCGCCAAACAGCACCGAATTCGCGCCGAGTTTCATGAGGTTCTTACTCCTTGAGGTGGACGACGCGCTCGTTTTCAAGCGACTCAATGGCAGCGGCCAGCACTTTCTGAGCAGTCAGGGCATCCGCCGCGCACCCGTCGATGTTTTCCGGCGCGACGCCATCCGTCACCTGCTGCAAAAAGGTGTGGATACGTTCCCGGAAGGTATTCTCGAAGTTGTGAAAGCCGCCAAAGGCCGGGTCAGAATAGACGATCTTTTCCAGGTTGCCCGCCGGGTACAGCGTTAACTCGCGCCACATATCTTCCAGCACGAAGCGCCCGCCCGTGCCCGCCACCTCGCAGCGCTCCATCGGGTGGCCGCGCTCGATGTCGTAGCTGCCCGTCAGGTGGCCGACCACGCCATTCTTGAAGCGGAAATTGAACTGCGCCGTTGACCAGATCGAGCGGCCCGGCGCTTTGGTGGCGAAGCACTGTACGGCCTCGATGTCGCCGCAGAAGTAGCGCATCACGTCCACCGTGTGCGGGTGCAGCGACTTGATGTGGTAGTAGGGCGAGCTTTCCGCCGGGTTCATGATCCACATGCTCATGTTGACGAAAAGCAGATGCCCCAGGCGGCCCTCGTCCAGCCACTTTTTCGCCAGCCGCGCTGCCGGGGTGAAGCGGTGGTTCAGGTTGATACCGTAGCAGACGCCTTTACGCCGCGCGGTGGCGACCATCTCCTCGGCCTCTTCCACCACATTCGAGATCGGCTTTTCGCCCAGGACGTGGCAGCCGAACTCAAGGGCCTGCATGGTTGGCTCGTAATGGTCGCTGCCGTTTTCGTAGCCGCTGGTTGTCACGCTGCACAGATCGGGTGAAAGCGCCTTGAGCATCGACGGCACGTCGTAGAAGGCCGGTACGCCCAGGCGACTGGCCGCTGCGTCGGCGCGTTCCCGGATGCGATCACACACGCCGACCAGCTCCGCCAGGGCGTCCCGCTTGTACATATCGGCGTGGCGATTGCCAATCGGCCCCATGCCGATGACGGCCACTCGGAGCGTCATGTGGCCTCCGGTATCTCGTAGCCGTACTCACGCATCATCGGTTCCAGGAAGTCGAAATAGTTCACGCCGGTATCGTGCTTCCAGCGGCCCACCGAATCCGGGCGGACGATGATGCGAGCCAGCGGAAAGCCGAGGAATGCTTCCAGCCTTTTCAGGGTTTCTTCCTGTTTCAGCACAAAGTCCTCAAAGCGCACTTCGATCCACTTCGCCGGGCGCGGCACGGCCTTCACGATGTCGTACTGGTACTTCCAGGAGATGGCGCGGCGCAGGCGGATGTCGTCGGTTCTAGGGTATTCCACGCCGAAGTCGGACAGGTCATCGGTCAGGTGGCGTCCCAGGATGCAGTCGCGCGGGTTACGTACCCAGAAGATGTAGTGAATGTCGGGGTAAAGCCGCACCAGCCAGGGGTAAATCAGCGTCGTTTCCGGGATTTTCCAGCCCCGGTGTTCGGAGGTGTCGTTGAGCACCGACTTGAGATACCGATGCAGCAGGTCGATGAATTCTGCCGGGATGTCCATCGCCTTCACGGCGCTGAAATCCCAGTTCAGCCCGCCCTGCCAGCGCACATAGCGGGCAAAAACGCGGCAAGCCTCGTACATCGCTTCGGGAGGCAGCAGGTCACCCGAAGCATTGATCGGGTCGCCCATGTAGACGTTGCTGGTGTACAGTGTGTGCGAGATAGCGCGGGTCCCGGAGTGCCCGCGCCCGATGACCGTGATGAGTGACATGGCTACAATTCAACTACTTTCCCCGTCTCCCAGGATTCAATCGCTGCCTCGATGATCATCTGTACCTTGAGGGCGTCCTCGCCCGAAGCGTCGATCTCTTCGGGGCGAACACCCTGCTTGTTCTGCTCGATCCACCGCCCAATGCGGCTGTCAAACGTCTCCGGGAAGCTCTTCATGCCGCCCAGGTAATCGTAGCGCTCGATCTCTTTGGAAAAGCGCGGGTAGAATTCCAGATGCTCGCAGGCGTCGCGCAGCACAAAGCGCGCCTCGGAGCCGACGACTTCCAGCGTTTCCAGCCCATACGTCCCGCCTGCGTCGTAGCTGCCCGTCAGGTGGCCGATGATGCCGTTCTCGTACAGCAAATTAACCTGCACGTTCGACCAGATCGCGCGTCCTTTGCCCTTCTTGAAGAACGCCTGCACTTTTTTGACTTCCGAGCGCGCGAAGTACCGCATCACGTCCAGCGAATGCGGGTGCAGCGCCCGCATGTGAAAATGGGGGGCGCTCTCGTTCGGGTTGTTGATCCACATCGTCATATTGATGATGTTGATCTCGCCCAGGCGTCCGCTCTCAACCCATTCTTTCGCGTAGAGCGCCGCTGGCGTGAAGCGGTGATTCAGGTTGATGCCGTAGCGCAGATTTTTCTCCTTTGCCAGCGCCACCATCTCCTTTGCCTTGTTGATGTCGTTGGAGATGGGTTTCTCGCCGAGGACGGGAATTCCTGCCCGCAGAAGCTGCATGGTTGGCTCGTAATGGTCGCCGCCGTTCTCCACCCCGGCGGTTGCCATGCTCGCCATGTCAAAGTGCAGGCCGCTGTTCAACATGTCCTGCACCGAATAAAAGCCCTGGCAGCCGAATTTCTCCGCTGCCCGATCCGAACGCTCCGGGATGATGTCGCACACGGCGACGATCTCCGTATCGGGGTGAGCGTGATACACGCGCCCATGCACGTTGCCGATGTTGCCCATGCCGACGATGGCTACTTTTAAGCTCATAATTAATTCCTGTTCGCCTATAGCCCAATCTTAAAATTTACCTCACCCCCTGGCCCCCTCTCCGCTCCGCAGATAGGGGGTGAGGTTCTAGGTTCTATGATGCAGCTATGCCCGCGACTCGGCTTGCAATCGCGCTGCCTGGTTCGGGTCGCCGATGTGCAGCGTATCATAGGCTTGCTGCGAAGTCTTGAAGGAACCGACGCCAGGGTGTCCGTGCCAGTCGCCCTGGGTCAGCATCGGGTTTTGCAGACCCGTCTCTTTCTCCCGTTTGGCGATCCACGCCTCCATGCAGCTTCTCAAATGGGCGACCACATCGGGGCGCTGTTCGGCCAGGTTGCAGTTCTCCTGCGGGTCTTCTACCAGGTTGTAGAGTTCGATTTCCGGCTTGAAGTGGAAATCCGGCTCCAGCGCGATCATCAACTTCCATTCGGGTGTGCGCCAGCCGTGCTTGCGCATCCAGGTGCATTCGGTGATGTAGAAACTGCTGTCGTGGGAGGCCACCTCGCCGCGTATCATGGGCAGCAGACTGTGCCCATCAAAGCGCAGATCGGACGGCCACTGTACCTCCTCCGGCGTGAACCCGGCCAGTTCGAGCAGCGTTGGCATCAGGTCTTTGTGCTGGTTGTAGCCTTTCACCCGGATTCCCTTCGGTAGTTTGGCCGGGTAGCGAATGATGAGCGGCACGTGCAGCACGTTGTCGTACATGCCGTGATGGTCGAACCAGCATTCGTGTTCGTACAGTGTTTCGCCGTGATCGCCGTTGAGCACCACGATGGTGTCTTCGAGGATGCCGAGCGCCGCCAGCGCCGTGAAGATGGACTGGATGCAGGCGTCCATGTAGGCCACTGCGCCGTCGTATTGGGCGATCACGTAGTCCTTGTCGCTGATACCAGGCGGCATCCATGAGGCAAAGAAATCGCGGAAAGGCTTAAAACTCATCACGGCATCCATCGACCGGTTGGCCGGGTCGGATTCATTGCCGTGATAAAACATGCGCTCGAAGGGTTCCGGCGGCAGGTAGGGCGCGTGCGGGTCCATGTGGCGCAGCATCATGAAGAAGGGCCGACCCTCTTTGACCAGCCGATCCAGTTCGGGGATCGCCACCTCATTGAGTTTCTGGGCTTTGGGGCTGCGGCCCTCATTCCAGCTTCCCCAACCGGGGTAGTCCAGGTACGTGTCAAAACCCCGCGAACTGGGGTTTCCTGTGAAGCCAACACAGGTGGTGCTGTAGCCAAAGTCGCGCATGACTTCGGCCATCGTCTTGACTTCGGGCCGCAGCCCACCCTGGTGTCGCAGCGCGACGACCTGCGTCCCGAAGCAGTCCATCCCGGTCAGCATGGAGGCGTAGGCCGAGGTGGTGGGGATGTGCGCGCTGTAGGTGTTCTCAAACAGGACACCCTCGGTGGCGAAGTGCGCGATGTGGGGCGTCGTCAGGCGGGAATAGCCGTAACAACTCATGTGGTCAGCGCGCAGGGAGTCAACGGCAATCAGCAAAATATTGGGTCTTTTATCCACTGTCCCAAATCCTCTTTAAGTAGTTTAGAGTGCGCAGCGATTTCTCCAGCCATGCAGCCTGGTAGCACGGCGCTGGATTATAATACTGACAAACTCATCAACGCAAACGCTTGCGTTCCCTCAAAAAGTCAATTATACTGTAAACGCAAGCGTTTGCGTTATTCAAGAAATGGTAGTTATTGCCATTAAGTAAGGATTTAGTGTGGTTACCATCCGGGACGTTGCCAAGCGAGCTGCAGTGTCGATCTCCACTGCCTCGCGGATACTGTCCAATTCCACTGCCGAGAAATATTCGGCGGCGACGCAGGCCAAAGTTCTGCGGGCGAGTCTCGAATTAGGATACCGCCCGAATTTTGCGGCGCGCGCCCTGGTTTCCGGCAAGACGCGCATCGTGGCGGCAGTTTTCCCGCGCATCTACGACAGCCCGTTTACGGCGCTGGCCTCACTGCAAATCCTGGCCAGTATCGAAGCCTACTGTAGCGAGAACGGCTACCATCTCTTGATCAGTTCGCCGCAGATCAAGGACGGCCAAGTGGATGCCAGTTTCGTCAATCTGCTGGCAGGTGGATACCCGGATGGCATTATCGTCGATGGGCATTTCCGCATCGATCCGCTCCTCGAAGTCCTGGAACAGTTCGCCCTGCCCACAGTCACGCTGGGCTACCACCCGCACTCGTACTACCTGCGGAGCGACAACTTCCTCGGTGGTCGGTTGCTGATGGAGCACCTGCTCGCGCTAGGCCACCGGCGGGTCGGCCTTATCGCATCGCCGGACGGGGTGAGCCTGGCCGCCGAACAACGTTTGAAGGGCATCCAGGCGGCCTGCGAAGCCCAGGGCGTGGACTACAAGACGCTGCCCCGCTTTGACGGGACGTTCTCCTCGGACAGCGGAGCCATCGCTGCCACAACGCTCGTGAACGCACATCCTGACTTGACGGCCTTGATCGCGCTGAATGACCGGATGGCAATGGGCGCGATCCGTCACTTGCAGGAAATGGGCTACCGTATCCCGGAACAGATCAGTGTGGTGGGCTACGACGATTTGCCCCAGGCGCAGGACTTCCACCCGGCGCTGACCACCATCAACCAGCAGCTTTCGAGCTGGGGCAAACTGGCGATGGATATGCTCCTGGCGCAGTTTGAAGGCCGGGAACCGGAATCGGTGGTCTTGCCACCCCGATTGGTGGTGCGCCGATCCAGCGCGCCGCCCGGTAAGTTGACTGCCGCCAGCAGGCGTACTGCGCGGCCCAATCGGGCTTAGAATGGATTCAAAGCAACGTTGTGAACAGGAGCGCCGTCCTGGCACTCTTGGGATGGATAAATATGTTCAAGGAGGCTTTTGAAATGGCAAGGAAATTTCGGTTAATTCTTTTCCTCCTGTTGGCGTTGACTCTAACGCCCATGTCGTCCGGCAGGGCGCAGCCTTCCGGGCTTCCCGTCGATGTGCCGCGCAAAGACGTGTTTGTGGCGGATCAGATTCTCCGCTATACCAACGTCGATAACTACAACATGTGGATAACCGGAACCATCACGCCAACACGTCACGGCCTGCTCATGGATACCCTGTGGTATGCCGACGCGGAGACGGGCAAACGACTTTACGGGGCGGCGGTAGCGGACCCGGTCTACAACAAAGACTTCACCGAGATGACGGTCAAGCTGCGCGACAACATCTATTGGAGCGATGGCGTCCAGTTCACCGCTGACGATCTGGTCTACACGGTACAAACCATCAAGGCCAACGAAAAACTCAATGCGTGGCACGCGGTACTTGACCAGTACGTGGCGAAAGTCGAGAAGGTGGACAACTTCACCGTCAAGTTCACCCTCAAGGAATCAAACCCCCGTTTCCACTACAACTTCGATACCCGGTGGAACGGCGTGTATATGATGCCCAAGCACGTGTTCGAGAAAGTGACCGAACCGCTTGAGTCTTACAAGAATAATCCACCCCTCTCGCTTGGCCCCTATGTCGTCAAGCAGGTTGATCCGAACGGCTTCTGGGAACTGTTCCAGCGCCGTGACGATTGGCAGAAGACCTCCGCGGGCATCGTCGTCGGCAAGCCGGGGCCGAAGTACGTGCTGTCGATCCTCTATGGAGATAGCGCCAAGAAGGCCATCGCTATGGCGCGTGGCGATTTGGACGTCGCCTTCGACTTCGATTACGAAGCCTTCCAGTCTCTGCTCAAGTCAACGCCGACTGCGCGCTCGTGGTACAAGGAATTCCCGTGGGCCTACCCGAATGAGATCGATTCCCGGTTCTACGAGTTCAACTACGCCAAGGAACCGCTGTTCTCCAATAAGGACGTGCGCTGGGCGCTGGCGCTGGCGCTGGACATCGTCGATATACAGACCAACTACATCGGCGGCGTCACGACGATCACACCCATACCCGAACCGGCCACATCGGCGCTTTCCAAGCTGTATCACAAACCCTTGAAGGAGTGGCTGCAAAATCTGGAGATCGACGTTGACGGCCAGAAGTACAAACCATTTGACGCCACGATACCCAATCAAATTATGGAGTGGGCCAAAGGCGAGAAGTACAACCCTTCGGGGGCGCCCGAAGACCTGTTTGGGATCGGCTGGTGGAAACATGCGCCTGACGTGGCGGAGAAGCTGCTGACCAAAGCAGGCTTCAAGCGCGGCGCTGACAAGAAATGGCAGACGCCCGACGGCAAGCCGTGGACGATTGAGATCATGGCCGCCAACGACGAGCCGGATGCCTACCGCATGGCACAGGCCGCACAGGATCAGTGGAAGGACTTCGGCATTGACGCCAAAGCGGTTGGTGTGGAACGCTCGGTCTGGGATCAGCGCCGGTTCGCGGGTGACTTCCAGATCGCCGTCGAGTGGGGCACCTGGAACACGTCGTTCCCCAACGGCGACAAGTGGCAATTTATCCGCTGCCTGCGTTCAAACTTCTACGTGGAGCTTGGCACAAACTACAATGCCAACGGTGGCTGCAACGAAATGCGCCTGAAGACCGATGCCTTTGACAAAATCATCGACACCCTCGGCAAGACCGATCCGCAGTCGCCAGAGAGCCTCAAGCTGAACCAGGACTTTGTCAAGCTGATGGTCGAAAATATGTATGTCATCGATGCACTCAGCTTCAAGAAGTTCATCACCTGGGATTCGCGCTACTGGAAGGGCTTCCCAAGCAGCGAAAACCCGGTGGTCTTCCCGGAGTACTGGTTCATGATCGGCAAGTTCACCTGGATGTATCTGGAACCAGCGGCGTAAGGATCACCTGAGCAGCGACGGCGGTGAGGCGGGCGCATACACCTAAGTAGATAAGCGCCTCACCCCGCCGCGGTGTATACTCTGAATGATTAATAGTTAGCTTGTGGGATTGATCTCACCCTCTGACCCGCCGAGGAGTACATCCCTCCGAATTCGGAGAGGGGAAGTAGAGAGCGATACAGCGGTAGATAGCTCCTCTCTGCTTGCGGAGATAGGGTCGGGGGTGAGGTTCTTCGCAACAATAGTACCAGACAGGGCCAAAGGCTGTGACACTCCTAAAAGAATTTATTCTGCCCCGGCTCGCGCAGTGGTTAGTCGTGATTTTCGTCGGCACGACCATCACCTTCGTAATCCCCAGACTCTCCCCGATCAACCCGGTTGATCAGGCGATGGCTCGCATCAGTTCGTTTCAGAACGTGGAGCCGGAAACGGTGGTTGCCCTGCGCAACTCTTTCGAGGAACTCTACGGCCTGAAAGGCTCGGTCTTCGAACAGTATCTCAATTTCTGGAAGCGCGTTGTGCGGGGCGATCTGGGGCCGTCCTTTTTCGCCTTCCCGGAGCCTGTGACTGAATTGATCGGAACCAGCATCGCCTGGACGGTGGGGCTGCTGGCGACCTCGACCATCCTGGCCTGGCTGCTGGGGCTGTTTCTCGGTTCGCTGGCAGGCTTCTTCCCGCACCGCTGGTGGTCACGGTTGCTGGACACGTCGGTCATCGTCGTCTATCCCATCCCGTATTACATCCTGGCCTTCGTGTTGCTGCTACTCTTCACCTATTACCTGCCAATCTTCCCGCTGGTGGGCGGCGGCCAGGGTTTACCGCGCCTGACCCTGGATTATATTCTCAGTGTGCTGCATCACGGCTTTTTGCCCGCTGTCTCGATCATCATCGGCGCGGCGGCCTTCCGCTTCATCGTTTCAAGGGCGCTAGCCTCCACGGAAAGGTCGAGCGATTACGTGCAATACGCCGAAATGGCTGCCCTTCCCAAGCGCAAAATCCTGTTCTCCTACGTCATCCGTAACACCATGCTGCCCCAGGTGACGGACCTGGGTTTGTCGCTGGGGGCAATTTTCGAGGGTGCGCTGATTACCGAAGTCGTATTTGGGTATCCTGGGCTGGGTTATACGCTTTACAATGCTGTTAACTCGTCGGACTATAATCTGATCATGGGTATTACGTTGCTTTCCATCGTGGGCATTGCAACCGCCTCCTTGCTCATCGACCTCAGCTATCCGCTGTTCGATCCGCGCGTGCGCTATCGGTAACCAGACTGAGGATAAAGGCCAATGGCTGCCGCAAGAGACTTGCTTCGTTTCAGCCCATCTTTTCGGTATGGCGCGTTTATTCTGGTCGTCGTCCTGAGCCTGGTGGCGCTGTCGTTCTTCTCGCCGTATGAGCCGGATCGCAACCGTGTTGTCCCTCGCAACAAACCGCCTTCCGAACTCTACGTTTTTGGAACCAATGCCAACGGACAGGACGTGTTCTGGATGCTGACGTTTGCGGTACGCAACAGCCTGATCATTGCCGGTCTGGCCGTGATCATTGGGCGCAGTATTGGCGTGCTGCTGGGCATGATTTCGGGCTATATAGGTGGTACGCTAGACCGCGTGCTGTCGTCCATCGTGGACAGCTTCATCGTCATTCCCCGGCTGCCCCTGCTCATTTTGATCGCCGCCATCTTTCGCGGGCAGATGACCATGATTTCCCTGGGCTTTTTGCTCGGCTTTCTGGATTGGGCTTACCCGTCGAAGCGCTACCGTGCCCAGATTTTGAGCCTGCGCGAGCGCGAATTTACGCATACAGCGGTTTTCGCCGGCATGAGCACACTCAAGATTGTGCTGCAAGAGCATTTACCGTTCCTGATACCGTACTTGCTGGCCGATGCCGTCAGTGGGTTCCTGTTCGCCATTGGCTTTGAAATCACTCTGTCCGTGCTCGGCCTGAGCGACCTGAGCGCGCAGAGCATCGGGACGATGATCTACTGGGGCAACTATTACCATGCCATGCTCTCCAACACGATCTGGATTCTGGCCGCGCCCGTTGGGGCCTCGATTGTGATTGTGGTGGGCTTTTACCTTGTGTCGCTGGGCCTGAGCACCTACCTGGACCCGCGCACACGCTTAGTCCGGCTCCAAGTTAAAGGACAGTGACATGTCGATTATTCTGGAAGCCTGCAATCTGAAGGCTTATTACATGACCCGCGCTTACGGAGTCGAACGCACGGTCAAAGCCGTTGACAATATCTCCTTGCAGATCAAAGAGGGAGAAGTATTTGGGATTGCGGGTGAGTCGGGCTGCGGCAAGACGACACTGCTCAAGGTGCTGCTCGGCGCGCATCAACCGCCGCTGACCGTCGTCGATGGCTCGGTCAAGTACCGCTTCAACGGCGAAGAAATCGATCTGCTGTCGCTGCCCGAACGCCGCCGCCGCGATCTGCGGTGGAAGAAGGTCTCGTACATTCCGCAAGGCTCCATGCACGTCCTGAACCCGGTGCGCCGCATACGGAACTCCTTTGACGACTTCATCCGGGCACACCGGCAGGTCAGCCGTGCCGAGGCCCTGGACATGGCCCGCAGCTATCTGCGCGAATTGGGGCTTTCGGAGCAGGTGCTCTCGGCTTACCCACATCAACTCTCCGGCGGAATGCGGCAGCGCGTGACCATCGCCCTGGCGACGATCCTGTGGCCCAAGCTGATCTTTGCCGACGAACCGACGACAGCGCTGGACGTGGTGGTGCAGCGCGGCGTGATCCAGCTTCTGAAGGACATCCGGCAGCGGGAAGGCAGTACCCTGGTGCTGATCACGCACGACATGGGCGTCCACGCTAACCTGGCGGATCGCATCGCGGTGCTGTACGCGGGTAAGGTGGTCGAGGAAGGCGAAACGAGCGCCATCTTGAAGAATCCGCGCCATCCGTACACGCAGCACCTGATCAACTCCCTGCCCAGGCTGGATGATCGTGCCGAACGCGAGAGCATCCCTGGCCGCCCCCCGGCGCTCGACAATCCGCCAGGCGGCTGCCGCTTTCATCCGCGCTGTCCGCTGGCGATTGACCGCTGCCGCACTATCGACCCCGAAGCCATCAGTGTCCAGCCCGGCCACCGGGTAGCCTGTCACCTGGTCAAAGAAGAGGTGAGCAGTGCAACAGCAGCCTGATTCCCTCTTGCTGGATATAGAAAACCTGACCAAAGTTTTCAGTATCCGGCAGGGTTTTTCGACGAAACAGTTCCGGGCGGTGGATGGAGCTACCTTTTCGGTTGAGGCCAATAAGCCGGAAATCCTGACCATTGCCGGGGAAAGCGGCAGCGGCAAAACCACGCTGGCGCGCATGATCCTGGGCATGGAGCAGCCCACGTCGGGTGTGCTGCGCTATAAGGATCGCAACGTGGCACAACTGACCCGCCAAGAAAAGCGCGCCTGGTTTTTCCGCGAAGTGCAACCTGTCTTTCAAGACCCCTTCGCCACGTTCAGCCCGCTCAAACGTATCGACCACTACCTCTACGAGACAGTGCGCAACTATCAGATCACGGATAGGGCCGGTGCAGCCGAATGTATCAACAATGCCTTGAACCAGGTCGGCCTGACGCTTGAGGAGATCAAAGGCCGCTATCCCAACGAGCTTTCCGGTGGGCAGGCGCAGCGTGTTTCTGTCGCGCGGGCGCTGATCACCAATCCGTCGTTGATCATCGCCGACGAACCGGTATCGATGCTGGACGCTTCGCTGCGCATGTCGATTGTGAACATGTTCCGGGGGCTGAAGGATAATCACCAGGTCAGCATTCTGTATATCACGCACGACCTGGCGACGGCCTACTACGCCTCGGATCGGATCGCGGTCATGCTGCGCGGCTGGATCGTGGAGATGGGGCCAGTTGAGGCCGTGCTTGGCGAGCCGTTACATCCGTACACCCAGAATCTCAAACAGTCCATCCCCTCGGCTGATCCCGATCAGGTCTGGAAGGACAAAGTAGACCTGGCGGTGCTCGATACGGAGCGATCCGTCCATACTGGCTGCAAGTTCGCCGGACGCTGTCCGGCGGTGATGGACATTTGCCGGAGGAAAGTACCCCCGGATATCGTCCACAAGGGGCGGATGGTCAAGTGCTTTTTATACGAGTGAGCAGCTTTCACCGGATGTAAAGCGGGTTGGTCAATGCGCGCATCATCAACCCTTGACTATCCGGTTCGACCAGTTGGGCGCGCACATAAAGCTGATCGGACACGGGCAGGGACAGTTCAAACAACTGGTCGTCCGTTTTCGGCGTCAGGCGTTGCAGGCGGCCCATTGCGCCACAAAGTTCCAGCGCCAGCCCCTGACCGTGCACAACGCGCACCGACACGGCGAGCGTTCCGCTGGCAGGTCGTTCAATGACATCGCCCATCATCGCACTGCCAGACCCCAGGTAAAGCTGCGGGCCGTCGGGCGCATCGCTCAGGAAGACGTGCCCGGCGCGAAGGCCCGCCAGGAGACCCGCCGCTGTCACGCTGCCAGGGCAGTACACCCAGGTGGTCGGCGTTCCCAGGCGAATGCCGTTCCGCCCATCGGCGTGATGCATGTCGCTGCCGCCAACGGCGGTCAGGCGTTCGCCTTCGCGCAGCCGCGCCTCCCAGAAAGCTAACCCTTCCGTATTCATGAGCGGCCAGGGGCCATTCCAGACTTCAACACAATCATTCCCGCGCACGCCCTCAAACCACCATTCAACGCCAAACTGGCACGGATGGTTGCAGGAGGTCAGGTAGCCCTGTGCCGCAGCCTGGGCGATCTGCTGCTGCATCTGGTCCGGCGTTTCGATCCGGAAGTCGATCCAGCCCGTGCTGCCCCATATGTTCCAGTGACCGCGATAGGTCGTTACTTCGCAGCCGGGGATCAGGATCAGCCCTTCAGGATACAAAGGGGCCAATGCACACAGATGGCTTTGAATGTTGTGATCGGTAATGGCGAGGAAGTCCAGCCCCAGGCGTCTGGCCCATGCAATGATGTCGCGCGGATCGGTATCGCCGTCGCTGTGAATGGAATGACAGTGCAGTTCGCCACGATACCAGCCATCGGGACGGAATGGCGGGTGCGGCGTGACCCGATCCATACTCAACATGGGAGCGAAGGTCGCAGCTTGCGAGTTGCCCGGCGTGGTTCGCACGGTGATTGTGTAGTGGCAGCCCTGCGGCGCGAGTTTGTACAACCCCAGGGACACGTGCCACGTACCGGGCAGGATCGGCCCCGCCAGATAGCCGGGCGTGGCGTCATCCGTGCCGACGAAGAACCCGGCCCGATCACTGCCACTCCACCCGCGAAAGCCCTTCCCGTCAATGCCACGCTCGTCGAAGAGGCCGATGTCAATCGTGTTGCCGCCGGAGTACTGCGGTTCCGCGCTGATCGCGGAGTCGTAGGCGTATTGAACGGCGATGCGATTGGTTCCCGGTGGCACATCGAAAGGCAAATGCAGGTATGATCCGGTTTTCTCAGAAGGGATGAAGCCTTCGAGGACAATTTCGTCCGGCATCATCAGCGGCCCGCCAGCACTTTGCGCAGTGCCGCCACCTGCTCCACCAGCAGCGGCTCGTCAATGTCCTCAACTTCCAGCGTGACCGCCTCAAGCATTGGGGTACGTTCCATCGTCCAGGCCAGCAGGTCAAGATCGCGCTGCTGCATCGGCTGATGCCCATCCAGCCAGGCATTGCTGCCGCGAATCGGGTGGTTGGTGTGAATCTCGCGCACCTTGTCCAGCGGCAACGCTTGCAGGTATTCCTCGATGCTCGGCCAGCCCATGTTGTGGGCACTGATCTGCGCGTGAGCCAGGTCGAGCAGCATTTCACAGCCGACCTCGCCGATCACCTGCTGCACGACATCGGGTTCGCAAACGTATTCGTAGGCATTGGTCGGGTGATAGTTGTAGTTTTCGAGCAGCAGCGGCACGCCCACCCAGTCTTTTAGCCGGCGACCATGCTTGATGATGTTGCTGATCACGCGCTCTCGCGGCTGTAGCTGGCTGGCATCCGCTTCCCGGTATGGACCAAAACGATGCGCCTGTGGTTCAGCGCTGGCCCCGATTCCTGTCGAGAACCAGGGCGATTGCGCGGCATCGAGCAGGGCGCGGGCCTTGTTCATCACCTCGTCTTGAAAAGGCGACTCGTAATTTAGCCAGAACGGATCGGGCACGTCGTGCAGCAGCACGGGTTTGTAGGCCAGTGCCTGGCGCAGATTATCCATGCCTTTATCGGCATCGACTTTGATAAAATCGATGTCCAGCGGTTGCGACGCCAGCAACCCGAACAGCGTGTCCGAATTCGTCACGGCGAGTTTGATCATAGCACTTCTCCAGGGGCGGCTTCCGCTTCTGCGCCTATCGCGGCAGCAAGGCGGAAAGCCGTCAGGGTATTATCGGGGGCAGATAACGATGCCCTCCGGTGCGCTGCACCGCGAATGGGGGTCACGGCGGAATCCTTAGTTGTAGGCCAGCACGCCCCGATCCAATTGCCGGCTGACCTCAACGGGCGGTTGACCGTTCTGGTAGACCAGGTAGCGCACCGGGGCTAGAGCCACGCGGTCATTCTCATTCAGGCTGAGTGACTTTGACAGGTAGACTTTGACACGTCCCACGTCGGGCACGTTCACGATCCCTTTGCGATAGTGACCCATGTCCATCAGTTGCTCGACAGTGCCCATCCAGGCGTTGGCCTGAGTCTCGGACGAGGGCACGAGCGCTAGGTCTTCCGGGCGAATGGCGACAGTGATCGTGCCAGAACCGTTGACGGCGGCAGGCAGCGGCAGCGCCTGCGTCCCGATTTGCAGTTTGTCGCCGCTGGCGGTGGCCTGGAGCAGATTCATCGCGCCGATAAAATCGGCGACGAAAAGCGTTTGCGGGTGCGCGTAGATCACGCTCGGCTTATCAAGCTGCTCGATCTGCCCTTTGCTCATCACGGCGATGCGGTCTGCCAGGCTCAATGCCTCCTCCTGGTCGTGCGTGACGAAAATAGCCGTGATGTGCACCTGCCGCTGGATGCGCCGTAGCTCCTCGCGCAGACGGACACGCAGCAGCGCATCCAGGTTGCTGAACGGTTCATCCAGCAGCAGAATCTTCGGTTCCAGGACGAGTGCCCGTGCCAGCGCAATGCGTTGCTGCTCGCCGCCGGAGAGCTGCGCGGGGTAGCGCGGCCCATAGGAGGATAGGCCCACCAGGTCGAGCGCCCCCTGCACCTTCCGGTCAATCTCGGCGCGCGGCAGGCGGCGCAGGTGCAGCCCGAAGGCAATATTCTCGTAGACTTTCATGTGCGGCCAGAGGGTGTATTTCTGGAAGACCATCGCCGTTGGGCGGCGGTTGGGCGGCATTTCGACTACTGACGCGCCGTCGATGCGCACGTCGCCGGACGTGGGCGTCTCGAAGCCCGCGATCATGCGCAGCGCCGTCGATTTGCCACAACCCGACGGCCCCAGGATACACAGGAATTCGCCGTTACCGACGGACAGATTGATGTGATTGACTGCATCCACGTTGCCGAACCGCTTGTGCAGGTTCACCAGATCAAGGGTAGACATGCGTGCTCCTATACGCCGAAGCCTGCGGTGAGATAGCCGCCGCGCAAAAGCCGCTGCGCGAAGATCAACACAAACAATGAGGGCAGCCACAGGGTCAGCGATAGGATTGCGCCGTACTGCGTGATCAGTTCGCTGTTGATCAGCGCATACATCAGCACGGGCAGCGTGCGCACGCGCGGCAGACCGATAATTAACGCGCCCTGGGCCTCGTAGAAGGTATTGATAAAGACCAGCAAGACAGCCGCGCTCACCGCCGGAAAGACCAGCGGCAGCGTGATCTGGAAGAACACTCGTATCCGTGACGCCCCCACGTCCAGTGCGGCTTCTTCCAGGGATCGGTCAATGCCCTGGAACGCGGCAGTGGGTATCCAGATCATCAGCAGAAGTGTGTTGACAAGCTGGATCAGGACCACGCCCGGCACTGTCGCAATCAGGTCGAGCCGGAAGAAGATCACGGCGATGCTGACGTACAGCGCAAAGCGCGGGAAAGCATTTGTTGCCAGGAACGAAAGCAATAAAGGTCGGCGGCCTCGGAAGTGAAAGCGGGCAAAGGCGTAAGCCGCCGGAAGGCAGATCACGGCAGAGAGAACGGTCACCGTCAGTGCCAGCCCGATGCTGAGTGGCAGCGCACCTGCAATGTCCGGGCGATCAAAAGTTTCCGGCCAGTATTTCAGCCCCCAGGTGGTCGGAACGAGCGATGGATAAGCCCAACGCTCGGCGAACGACCACAGGACAACCGTGCTGACTGGCCCCAGGATGACCAGGATCAGCAGGATGAGCGCCACGATGCCGAACCCCTCGCGGCGAAGGGTGGCGGCAAAGCTGCGCCGCACATTGGCCCGGGCGCTGAAGAGCGTCGAATCTTGAATCGCGGTTTCTGCCATGCTCAATCTCGCTCTGTACGCTGGCTGGTCACGGCCCGGATATAAAGGACGCCGACCAGCGAACACACCAGGAACGTCATCACCGCTTGCGTTTCGGCTTTGGCGATGTCCTGCACTTCGATGAATGTGCGCTGCATGTACGGCCCCATCATTTGCGGGGCGGCAGGCCCCAGCAGGTAGGGGATGGTGTACGCGCCAAAGACGCCCAGGAAATTCAACGACAGCACGATCAGGGCCGGGCGCTGAAGCAGCGGCAGGATGATGTGCCGGAATACCTGCCAGTTGTTCGCGCCGACGTCCCGTGCGCTCTCGATCAGCGAATCGTCCACCTGGCGCAATCCGGCAGTCAGGATGAGTGTAGTGAAGGGAATACCCTCCCAGACCAGCCCGATCACGATCCCCTCCGGTTTGAGATAAGGCGTCTTATAGCCCGTCAATCCGAAAGTCCTCAGTACCGTATCCAGTGTGCCGTGTGTGCCCAAGAACTGGATCAGCGCGTAGGCCAGAATGATACCCGGCACAAACAGCGGAAACAGCGCCAGGACTTGCACCCATCCGGCGATCCGGCTGTGGGAAAAGCGCAGGTAGACCGATAGCGGAAAGCATACGAGAAACAGGAAGCCCACGACCAGCAGCGTGATGCGGAAGGTGAACAGCAAATTGGACAGACTGACCGGGTCCTTAAAGAAGTCGATGTAGCGCGCGATGGTGAAGGTTGACAGGTTGTCGGTCTGGGTAAAAAGCGTATGTCCAATCGATTGGATCGCGGGCAAGAAGATCAATAAGCCCATCAACACCAGCGGCGGCGCGATCAGCAAGTAGGCGACGAATTGCGTGTTGATTTTGCGCGAAGGCTTGGGGGCCGGAACAGCCTGCGAGGCCATAAAAATGTTATCCGCTTTCTGAAAACAATCCCGTTCACTAAGGTTTGACCTCACCCCTCTCCGAATTCGGAGAGGGGAGCCGGTGGGCGCTGTGCCGTCAACCGGCTCCTCTGCCTGCTTGGCGGAGAGGGGCAAGGTTCGTAACTAACTATCCTGCTTGATGTTGGTGGCGACGTTCTCGTACCAGCCCTTATTGCGATCCTGGTCGAACTTGCCGCCCGGCCACTGCGGAACGGTATCCGTGATGACGCTGGTGAACTGGCTCTGCAAGTCCTTCGGCAGCAGGTCCCAGCTAATGGCCGGGAAACCACCAATGTCCTTGACGACGGACGTCTGCATTTCCTCGCTCAGAATGAAATTGGCGAGGAGCAGCGCGCCTTCCAGATGGCGAGAATTCTTGGGGATCGAGCCGTAAGCATAGCCGCCAGGGAAGGGCAGGTCGCTGAACTGAACGAGTTTGGTCGTTTCGGGCAGCGTCCCCAGGGCAATGCCCTGGATGGCCTGATCCGACCAGGCCGAGATCATGCTGACCGATTCGTTGGCGAGCAGCTTCAGGACGGGCGTGTTGCCAGCCGGATAGGAGCCGTTATCGTAGATGAACGGGTGAATCTCGCGCAGCAGATCCCACGCCTTCGCATACATCTGCTTTACCTTCTCCGGATCATAGGTTTCGGCCTTGAAGAGTGACGGGTCTTTGCCGTTGACCTCGTAGATGGCCCGCACCACAAAGTTGCCGCCGCTGCCACCCTTGTCCGGGCGGCAGTAGACGAACTGGCCGGGGTGAGCCTTGATCCAGGTGATCAGGTCGGCAAAGGTATGCGGGACTTCGGATTCCTTCACTTTTTCGCTATTATAGGCCAGCAGCACCTGCGAGCCGCGATAGGGCAGGCTGTAGGGTGTGCGCAGGGCGGCCTTGATCACGTTCTTGAGATTGGGGACGTTCTTCTCAGTCAGTTCCAGGAACAACCCGGCCTTTTCCAGGTCAGGGTGGTTAAACGTCTCGTATTCTTCAAAATAATCAACCTGCGGATCGGAATTGGTTTGCATGGCCGCCAGCGCGCGCTGGGCAATCAGATCGTTGCCGCCCGCGCCGCGTGTCACCGACACAATAATGCTATATTGGGGATACTTTTTAGTGAAGGCCGGGACAATGGTCTTAAGCCACCAATCGCTGATATTGGTGTCGCCATCGATGAAAACATTGAGCACGGTTGGCGCCTGCGCACGGACGCCGATGACGTTGAACGCCAGCGCGAATCCGAGTAGGATTAGCGCCAATAACCGCACCGCACGGTGCTTCAAAAGGGTTGAAAACATAAGTAGCCTCCTGGACAATAAGGTACGTGAGAACGATAGATGCGGATTGCGAAATGGTATTTAACATTTTGTTAAAGTATCATCATAATGATATTAAGCGCTTTTGTAAAGTCAATCCTCAAAGGTGAATCACAACATGACGACCATTGAGACCTATGGGCTGGACCTCCAGTTAGCCGTGCAGGCTGCCGAGGGCATAGCCCGAACGGCTGGCGCATTGATCCGGCAGGCATTCCGTCGGCCCAGGCACGTCGAAGATAAGGGCGTCAACGATCTCGTCACCGAGACCGACAGGGCGAGCGAGGCTCTGGCCTCAGAGCTGCTGCGCCATACCTTTCCGACGTGCAACGTTGCAGGCGAGGAGGGCGTGCGCTTCTCGGCCCCGGCACAGGGCGCGCCGCTGACCTGGTGGATCGACCCGCTGGACGGCACATATAACTTTGTGCATGGTGTACCGCGTTTCAGCGTCAGCCTGGGCTGCCTTGATCCTACCGGCTCTGTACTGGTCGGCGTCGTCTACGATCCGATGTTTGACGAGTGTTTTCGGGCTGTGCGGGGCGGCGGCGCGACTTGCAATGGCGCCCCCATTCGTGTCTCGTCCGCCACGCGGCTGCGCGATGCGCTGGTCGCCAGCGGTTTTCCGGCGAGCCTGAAAAGCTCGGACAACAACACGGCGGAATGGGCAGCCTTTGTGCCCCGCTGTCAGGGCGTGTGCCGCATGGGATCGGCAGCGCTCGACCTGTGTTACGTCGCCAGCGGGCGCTTTGACGTGTATTGGGAATACGGGCTGGCTCCCTGGGATATGTCCGCCGGGGTGCTGATCGTGCAGGAGGCGGGCGGACAGGTCACCGACTACGAAGGGCAGCCCTTCGATGTTCACAAAGGCGGCGGCTTGCTCGCCACGAACCGTTTGCTGCATGACGAAGCCGTTTCCGTACTGGCTTCTGCCCGGCAAAGCGAGAAATCCTCATGACCCTGCCCATCCGACCTCCGCTGATCGTGCATCACATGGCGGCTCTGGACGGCACAGAGCCGCCCAACTCGCTTGAAGGCGTCCGGGCCAGCCTGGATGCAGGCGCAGCCTTTATCGAGGTGGACATTACGGCCCTGGCCCAATCAGATTACCTGCTCGTCCACGACCCGGTTCTGGAGTCGGAGACGACGGGCAGCGGCCCGGTGGGTCAATGTACGCCAGAACAGGTGCGCCACCTGTTCATTAAGGCCAACGGCATTGTGTCCAATCGCCATGTGGCCGTTCTGAGCGAGGTGGTGGCAGCCTTCCTTGATCATCCCGGCCCGTGTCGCTTGCAACTTGATTTCAAAAACATGATCCCTTTCCCGACGGACGAGCCGCTGCATCGCCTGATCAGCCTGATCAAGCCGCTTGGAGATCGGGTGCTCGTCAGCACAGGCGCGGACTGGCAACTGCGCAAGCTGCGTAAGCTGGCTCCCTGGCTCGACCTCGGTTTCGACGTGCAGTTCTACATCGACTGGCGTCCTCCCGATGAGCCAGCCGACCCCGAAAGCTACCCTCGCCAGGCCGGGGCCTACGGCTACCTGGACGATCACCCGCTGGCAACACAGCGCTTCTGGTCAACCACCGACTATCTGGCGGATCGCTGTGGAATGCTGATGGGCCTCGTGCCAGGCGTCAGCACCTTCTATATCAGCCACAAACTGCTGGCCCAATCGCTGGACGATGGCTTTAATTGGGCGGAGGAACTGCATAATAACAACATCAAACTTGACGCCTGGACGCTGGACGCGGATCGGCCCCAGGCCGTGATCAATGCGGGGCGCTTGCTGGCCGCAGGCGTTGATCAATTCACGACGAACACGCCTGCCGCGCTCCGGGAACTGCTGAACGGCAAAATGAGCGATCCGGCCACTGTGTAGCGTGCCGGATCGGATAAAACGGTTTACATCTCATGAACTTCTAATTAAAAAGTTCTTCATTTGGTTTATTGTATAATAATTTACGGTTGTTCCGGTATAGGGCTTTGCAATTGAAATGAATGAACCCCCTGCTACACGCACGGAGCTAATGCGACGCCGCTTGCAGCGCGTCCGTGTGCTTGCGCGGGGTGCAGTGCCGTTTGTCGCAGGCGTAATCGCTGCCTTTGTGGCGCTCCTGTTATACGGCGCGCTGTTCCCCGGCCCGCATCTGATTACCCAAAGCGAGGTGGATGAGTCAATTGCGCAGGCCATGGCGTCCGCTACGCCAGCCCCGGCCTATTCTTCCCTGGTCTATCGAGTCATTCAGCCCTCGCTCGTCCTCATCCAGTCGCAATCGCCGGAGGCAAACGGGGACATTGCGAAGGGCCTGGGCAGCGGTGTGGTCGTCGATGATCGAGGCGACATCCTCACCGCGCTGCACGTAGTCGCCAACGCGGATAATATTCAGCTTACGTTTGCGGACGGCACAAAATCCAGCGCGCAAGTCGTTGCCAGGCAGCCGGAGAACGACATTGCCGTCCTGCGCGCCAGCCAGCCACCGCAGCAGCTTGTGCCTGCCGTACTCGGCAATCCCAACGCTCTGCGGATCGGCGACGAGGCGTATGTCGTCGGCAATCCTTTTGGCTTATACGGCTCGATGAGCGCCGGCGTGATCTCCGGCCTAAATCGTTCCTTCCGCCGCCCGGACGGCGGCCAAAGGCTGCAAGGTCTGATCCAGATCGACGCCGCCGTGAATCCCGGCAATTCTGGCGGGCCGCTGGTCAACCGCAACGGCGAGGTCGTCGGCATCGTCACGGCCCTTCTAAACCCAACCGAGCAGGAAGTCTTTATCGGCATCGGCTTTGCTGTGCCGATCACGACGGCAGGCGGTGCAGTTGGTTCGCCCCCGGTTTGAGCCATGACTTGTTATTTACCTCACCCCCTGACCCCCTCTCCGCTTCGCAGAGAGGGAGAACCGCGAGACTACGCCTCCCCTCTCCACTCTGGTGGAGAGGGGCCGGGGGGTGAGGTAAGCATCACGCATGTCGAACTCGTGTGCGTGGTTTTACCGTATACCTCACATCAAAGGACATAGTAGATGAATCAGAACATGAATCTCGACACCGGGAAACCGATGGAACGTGTGTTGTACGAAGTCAAAAAGGTCATTGTCGGGCAGGATCATTTGCTGGAACGGATGATCGTCGCGCTGCTGGCCGGGGGACACATTCTGGTCGAAGGTGTGCCGGGGCTGGCGAAGACGATGGCGATCAAGACGCTGGCCGAATCGATGGGCGGTGAGTTCAAGCGTATCCAGTTTACGCCCGACCTCGTGCCCGCCGACCTGATCGGCACGCGCATTTATAACCAAAAGACCGGCGAATTCAACACCTCGCTAGGCCCGGTCTTCACCAACCTGCTGCTGGCCGACGAAATCAACCGAGCGCCTGCCAAAGTGCAGAGCGCGCTGCTCGAAGTGATGCAGGAGCGCCAGGTCACCATCGGGCGCGAAACGTACAAAGTGCCCAATCCGTTCCTGGTGCTTGCCACGCAGAACCCCATCGAAACCGAGGGCACCTATCCGCTGCCAGAGGCACAGGTAGACCGCTTCATGCTCAAGGTGCTGGTCGGCTACCCCAGCCAGACCGAAGAGTTCGTGATCGTGGAGCGCATGACCGGGGCTTTGCAGGCTGTCCAGCGCGTGTTGACCACCGATGAACTGTTGGGCTTGCAGCAGGAAGCCAACCGGGTTTACGTTGACCCGGCGCTCATCGAATATGCGGTGCGTTTGGTCACTGCAACCCGCAAGCCAGAGGATCACGGCCTGAAAGAGTTGAAACACTACATCATGTTCGGCGCCAGCCCACGTGCGTCGATCAACCTGATCCTGACGGCGCGCGCACTGGCCTTCGTGCGCGGGCGCGATTACGTGCTGCCCCAGGATGTTCTGGACATGGCGCTGGACGTGATACGCCACCGGCTCGTATTGACCTACGAGGCACTTTCCGACAATGTAACCAGCGACGACCTGCTGACCAAGATTCTGAAACGTATTCCGGTCCCGGTAGTTCCCCTGCATGAACGCGCCAACGCCTGAGCGTATCCTGCTGCGCCTGGACTGGGAGGTCATCCGCCGTCTGGATGGCTTGCTGCAAGGCGATTATCGCAGCCTGTTCTACGGCTATGGCGTAGACTTTGCCGATCTGCGCGAATACCAGCCCGAAGACGATGTTCGCTATATCGATTGGAACGTCACGGCACGGATGGATACACCCTACGTCCGGCAGTACGTCGAAGACCGCGAAATCACAGCGTGGTTCTTGCTCGACCTCAGCCCATCGGTGGATTTCGGAACCGTGCAGAGCCTCAAGCGGACGGTGCTCATCGATTTCGTGACTACCATTGCGCGGCTGCTGACCCGGCACGGCAACCGCGTCGGCGCGATCTTTTACGACAGCCGGGTCGAGCGGACAATCCCGGCACGAGGTGGGCGGATACAGGTGCTGCGCCTCGCCAACGATCTGCTCAAGCAGCCGCAACTGCCCCGCGCGCCTTTCACGAACCTGGCGCCGCTGCTCGACTACGGGCTGCAAACCATCAAACGGCGCTCGCTGGTCTTCATTGTGTCAGATTTTATCTGCGCGCCCGGCTGGGAACGCTCGATGACGCTGTTCAACCAACGTCACGAGGTCATCGCGGTACGCCTGTGGGATCCGCGAGAGATGGAACTGCCGGACATCGGCATAGTCGTCATGCAGGATGCCGAAACAGGCGAACAGCTATATGTGGATACACACGACAAACGATTCCGGCAGCGTTTTGAAGAAGCAGCACGGCGGCGCGAGATGGAGTTGCAGCAGGCATTCAAGCATTCAGGGGTCGATGTGCTGTCGCTCTCAACAGAAGACGACCTGGTACGGGCCATTGTGCGCTTTGCTTCATTGAGAGAACAGCGAAGAAGATAACTTGTAGGTTTTGTCCTATGTCATTTATCTGGCCCATGATGCTCGTGTTGCTGCTGCTGATCCCGTTGTGCGTTCTGGCGTATCTGAGACTGTACAGACGGCGGCAGCGCATCGCCAAGCGCTTTGGCAATCTGTGGCTCTCGCAGCGCGATGAGGGACGGCGGCTGGCCTATCGTCGCCATATCCCTCCGGCGCTGTTTCTGATGGCGCTGACCATCCTGATTTTCGCGCTTGCCCGGCCAGAAGCAGTCGTCAGTTTGCCGCGTATTGAAGGCACGGTGATGCTGGCCTTCGACGTTTCAGGCAGTATGGCCGCCGACGATCTGAAGCCTACCCGGATCGAAGCGGCCAAAGCGGCTGCACGAGACTTTGTGCAGCGCCAGCCGCTTAACGTGCGGATCGGCGTGATCGCGTTTAGCGAGGGCGGCTTTACGGTGCAGGTTCCCACCGATGACCGTGATGCCATCTTCGCCGCGATCAGCCGGCTGACGCCCCAGCGCGGTACTTCCCTGGGGAGCGGCATTCTGGCCGCGCTCGACGTGCTGACCGCAGACCCGAACCAGGGCACTCGCCTGTACTCGAACCTGACCCCACGCCCCACCCTGACCCCAACGCCTGTGCCCAAAGGCACTTACACATCGGGTGTCATCATTCTGCTCACCGACGGCGAGAACAACCTGCGGCCTGATCCGCTGGTTGCTGCACAGGCCGCTGCGGATCGGGGTGTGCGCATTTACACAGTGGGCATCGGCAGCGCAGCGGGCACGAACCTGCACATCAATGGTTTCACCGTCCACACGCAGCTTGACGAGCAAACGCTCCAGCAGATCGCGCAACTGACCGATGGCGTTTATTACAACGCCGAAAATGAGGAAGACCTGCGCCGCATCTACGAAACACTCAATACCCAGGCTGTCATCAAACCCGAAAAGATCGAGATCACGGCCATCTTTGCCGGGGTTAGTATCCTCGTCATGCTCATCGGCGCAGCGTTTTCGCTGCTGTGGTTCAGCCGTGTACCGTGATCGGATGAAAGCACGATGAAAGAACTCGTATAAATAGTGGATTGGAAGTCGCCATGGATCTGCTTTGGCCTGGATTCCTTGCCCTATTACTTTTAATCCCTGTGCTGATCGCCGTCTACATCTGGACGTTGAGACGGCGGCGTGTGGCCGTGCGCTATTCCAGCCTGTCCCTCGTGCGCGAGGCGCTTCCTCGACATTCTCGCCTGAAACGCCATCTGCCCTTTGCGGCGTTCCTGGTGGGTCTTTCCAGCCTCGTCATCGCGCTGGGCCGCCCGGTAGCCGTTGTCGCGGTGCCCACCGACCAGACGACGATCATTCTCTCCATAGACGTTTCAAGGAGCATGTGCTCGACAGACATTAAGCCCAACCGCCTGCTGGCGGCTGAGGCAGCGGCAGCCTCCTTCATTCAGGGCCAGAAATCGACCACGCAAATCGGTCTGGTCGCGTTCTCCGGCTTTGCGGAGTTAATTGTGCCGCCCACCCGCGACCAGGACACCCTGCTGGCCGCTGTTGAGAGCCTCGCTACCGGGTTCAGAACGGCCATTGGCAGCGGTATTCTCAAGTCCCTGGACGCAATTGCGGAAATTGACAAGAACGTTGCGCCGAGCAACATCGATGGCTCTTCTGGAGTCAAGCCAACGCCCGTCCCGAAGGGAGCTTATGCGCCCGACATCATTGTGTTGCTCACTGACGGCGTGAGCAATTCCGGTCCATTGCCACTGGATGCTGCCCAGCAAGCAGCGGATCGCGGTGTCCGCGTTTACACTATCGGCTTTGGGACGGCCCGGGGTGGAGAGTTTCCCAACTGCGGACGGCAGTTTGTGGGTAGAGAACAGGGTGGCTTTGGCGGTGGCGGTTTTGGTGGCGGTGGTTTTGGTGGCGGTGGCGGCGGTTTCCGCAGGGGAATTGACGAGGCCACGCTGAAGCGAATCGCCGATATGACCGGCGGAGAGTATTATTCTGCGGAAAGCGCGGGCGAACTTCAAAACGTCTTCCAGAGCCTGCCGACCTACCTGATCGTCAAGCACGAGATCACGGAGATCAGTGTGGCCTTTGCGGCGCTCGGTGCGCTGCTGGTCACGACGGCGGTGATTCTCTCGCTGCTCTGGCAGCCGCTGCCGTAGTTGCACCCGGCGCTCAGTCGCCGGGTGTTACTCTGAGTTCGATCAGGCGGATTCGCGTTCCACCAGGCGCGTCGGGGTCAGCGTCTTGACGGCCAGACGTCCGCCGGGTGATGCGATCTGGCGATGCAGAATATCGATGGCAATCGCCCCCATCTCGCGCTTGTACACGTCCACAGTGGTCAGCGGCGGCGATGTGTGGCTGGATTGGGCTACGTTGTCGAAGCCCAACAGCGCTATGTCGTCAGGAACGCGGATGTGCGCCTCGCGCAGTGCGTCCAATGCACCCAATGCGGTGCGATCCGTGACACAGAAGACCACATCGAAAGTGACACCTCGTTCCAGGAGGGCTTTCATCTCCCGGTAGCCCTTATTGGGGAAACCACTCGAAATGGAAGGCTGCACTAACGCTTTATCGATGGGTATTCCGGCATCCACCAGCGCGCACGTGTAGCCGTGAAAACGTTCCACCAGGCTGCGGTACTTCATCGAGCCTTGAATGAAAGCGATACGCTGATAACCCTTGCCAAGCAGGTAGCGCGTCGCCTGATACGCGCCCTGCACGTAGTCTGGCATGACACTGTGCATGGTTGACAGGTTGGTGTCGGTATCGACCAGCACCGACGGCAAGCCCTCGTGTAGCACGCTTTCAACGATCTCTGCGCTGCTGTCGCCGCCACCCAGAATGACCACGCCGGCCAGGCTGCCGTTATGCTGCTCAAACAGTTGGGGCAGGCTGGCACTGTTTTCGACGGTCATGAGCGCGACGTTGTAGCCCAGGCTGCGTGCCTGTGTTTCAATGCCCTGGATCACGTCCCCGTAAAACATGTCGGCGAACGGCGACAGGGGCAGGCGTTCGATCACCAGGCCGATGAAGCCAAGCGCTGCCCCCGACGCCGAGCTACGGGGCACGTAGCCCAGTCGTTCCACCGCTTCGGCAATGCGAGCGCGGGTCGCGTCGGACAGACCGGGCCGGTTGTTCAGGTAAAACGAAACCGCCGTCAGCGAAACGTTGGCGGCCTCAGCGACTTCACGAAGGGTAATGCGTTGTGCCATGGGTACTTTTGCCCTCAATCCTGGCCGACCAACCTGAAAGTCTAACCCTGATTGGGCTGGCGGCCACCTCTCCATTTTACTAAAATCTTGACTAAAATTCCAAACAAAATACACTTGAATTAAGTTAACATTTTAGAGGGCAGGGCCAGGATGGGCCAACCAGATTGGTATTCTCGAAATTTACGACGATTATTCTTCGACATGCACCTCCCGGACTGGACACAGCCAGGGCAGTCCGGTGGTGACCAGCATGACCTGCGCGGCATCGCCACTCGCTTTGACCCCGACCATCTGATTGCCGAGTTCGTGCGTGCCCGGATCAATGTAGCAGTCATTTTCGCCAAATGCCAGTATGGGAATTTCTACTACAACACCCAGATCGGTCACAAGCACACCGGGCTGGGCGATCTGGATTTCCTGGGTGAGATGGTAGACCGGGCGCATCGCCACAACATCCGCGTTCTCGGCTACTACTCAAACATGTGGGACACGCAGGTCGCTCGTGAACACCCGGAATGGATGGCCGAAGAGGCCGACGGTTCGTATTCCTATAATCGCTGGCCGACCCTGAGCCTGCTCAGTCCGTACCGGGAACTCGTCCACGCGCATCTGCGCGAGATGTTTAGCCTTTACGATCTCGACGGCGTGTGGAGCGACATTCTGAGTGACTGGCCGACCTTTGATCGGTATACGCGCGAGCGCTACGAGCGCGAGATGGGCGAGGCAATGCCGCGTTCGCCGCAGGCGCCGGGTTGGTTACGGCTGGTGCGCTGGCAGCAGGACATCCTCTACGAATACCTGGAAGGCTGCTATAACCTGGTCAAGTCCATCAAGCCCGAAGCAGCCTACGTCGTCAATTTTTACGGGACGCCCTTCGCACTGCCGAGCCAGGGGTTGTCTTTCAAGCATCTCAAGCACTCGGATATGGGTTCGACGGAAGGCTATACCGAGTGGCAAGGTCTGCTGTTTCCCAGCTACGCTGCGCGCTACATGCGTGCGGGGGTCAATGGCCGCCCCTTCGAGATTCTGACCGGGCGCTTTGTCCACACCTGGGATTTCACCGTCCGCCCACTGGCGCAGATGCGCTTTGAGGCGTTCAGCGTCGTCGCCAACGGCGGGGCGGTGTGCATCGACGACGAGCCGTACCAGGACGGCACGCTTGAACCAGCCGTATATGATCGGATCGCCGACGTTTACGCGGAAATCGAGCGCCGCGAGAGCGTCCTTCACGGCGCACAGCCACTGCGCTACGCTGCGCTGTACCAGTCGCAGAAAACGCGCGAACTGGACGAGGTATTGAACCGCGCCAAACCGCCGACGCGGATGATGATGGAAAGCAACCTCAACCCGTCCGACTCCGATCTGCTCCCGGCGTGGATGGGCGCGTTCAAGGCGCTGCTCGAGGCCCATATCCCGGTAGAAATTGTGGACGAACGCCCGGAAAGCCTGGCGACGCTCAGTAAGTATAAGGTCGTCTTCCTCTCGAATATCCTGACTCTTTCACCGGAGGAAGCGGATGCGCTGCGGGCTTTCGTGCGGGATGGCGGCGGGCTGGTCGCCACGGGTGCGACTTCGCTCTATGACGATCAAGGCGGCTGCCTGCCCAATTTTGCCCTGGCCGACCTGTTCGGTGTGGATTTTATTAAGCGCGGCGAATTCACCTTTCCCTACCTGCAAGTTCACGATGCACCCTTCACCGCAGGCTTGAGTCGCCGCCCATTGCCGCATTACATGGCAATGTGGGAGGTGCGCACCAACCGGAGTGATGTGCAGGTCGCGGCAACCCGCCGCAACCCGCTGATCGAAACAAGCGGCGAGACCTACTACCACAACAACCAGCCGCCGCCGGATGCCGACACAGGCGAGCCGGTGATCGTCTACCGCCCCTACGGGCGTGGGCGCGTGGTCTATTGCGCAGCGCTGCCGGAAAGCAACTATGCGCGCCTCGGCCACGATCCGTACCGCCATCTGATCGCCAATATGCTGACCTGGGCTGCCGGGCCGTTGCCACCTGTGCGGGCCGACGGGCTGCTCAACACCGAGATCGTCACCCACCGGCTCGGCGCAGACTTGATCGTCCACCTGGTAACAGGCTTCCCACAGCGTGCCGTCCGCTTCGGCCTGCATCGCACTTCAGATACGATTGAGGAGCGCGTCACGCTGCCCAACGCCCGCCTGATCATCCCGCAAGGGGCAAATGCCGTCTACCGTGTTCCGAGCGGCGAACGGCTGCCCATCATCCGCACCGCCTCAGAAGCGAGCATTACCATCCCCTTCCTTGACGATTGGGAAACGCTTCGTCTCGTCGGAAACTTCGATTAGCAAAGGAGGGCGCTATTGACGAGTGATCGAGATTTACCACAAAAATGCAGCCGTTCATCCACGATCTCCAGACCCCTACTGAATAGAAAGGCTTTCGTATGCACCACAATCTTTTGAAACGAAGTATGCGTGTTCTCCTCGTTGCGGCGGTCTTGCTCCTCGGCGTCACGCCACTGATGGCCCACCAGGCCAAGCCGAGTGGCACGATCAACTTTGCCTTCTGGAACTACGGCCCGGATGCCGAACCCGGCTGGAAGGCCATTATTGCGGAGTTCAATAAAGAGTACCCGGACATCACCGTCAAACTCGTCTCGGCCACCGGCAACAACTGGGGCGAATACTTGAACGGCGTGGCGACGCTGATCGCGGGCGGCGAAAAGCTCGACCTGATGTGGGTGGCAACCGAGGGCGTACAACTGCTGGTTAACCAGCTCAAGATCGCCGTGCCGCTGGACGACTACATTGCACGGGACAAGGCCCAGTTGCAGGAATACCTGGACGATGTGAACCCACAGCTTCTGAAGGCGTTCCAGGTCAACGGCAAGCAGTACGAGTTGCCGTATAGCTGGAACCCGATGGTCATTTACTACAACACGGCGCGCCTGAAGGAAGCCGGGCTGGAACCGCCAAAAGCCAACTGGACGCGAGACGAGTTTCTGAAGTACGCGCAGGCCTTGACTGTCGATGCGAACAAGGACGGCACGCCCGAAAAGTACGGTTACGCCTTTGACAACAGCGGCGTATTTGTATCGGCCATGCCCTGGATCTTCGCCAACGGCGGCGACATCGTTTCGGACGACTTCTGCAAACCGACGGTTACCGATCCGAAGGTCGAAGAAGCCCTACAATTCATGCACGACCTGATCTACAAGTATAAGGTCGCCCCTGGGCCAACGCCCTTGAACACGCTGTTCCAGTCCATCCAGACCGGCGACGTTGCCATGATCGGCGTGGGCCGCTGGGCGCTGCCCGCGCTCTACAAGGCCAAGTTCACGGACTTCGACATCATCAACTGGCCCGGCAACCCCAACCAGCTTACCGAATTCGGCATCGACGGCTTCCCAATCCTGAACACGTCGCCCAACCCCGACCTGGCCTGGGAATTCGTCAAGTTCATGACCAACAAGAGTGTCGAGGAGCGTCTGGTCGGCACGGTGGACTCGCCGCTTGGCAACGTGCCCGCGCGCAAGAGCGTGGCCCAACTCATGAGCAAGTTCCCGCCCAAGAACGGGTTGCTATTCTATAACGTGCTGGACGGCCCGGCCAAGCTCGTGCCCGCTCCTCCGCGTTTCAACCAGATGGAAAGCATCTTTATTCGTTACACGGGCAGCATCTTCGCCGACGAGATGAAGGTGGCAGACGCGATGGAGGCTGCGCAGAAGGAGCTTGAAAGCGTGGTAAAGTGCGGTTAAGCACCGCCGTTTGAGTGTCCGGATGGTCGTTGGGTGGGCGCAGGTGGCACACCGTGCATCGCTGTCCACCCAACTCTACGGAGCATATATATGACCGCTCTTGCAAGAACGATGTCCAACCCGCTGCGGCGGGCCGAAGTGCTGACGGCGTATCTCTTTCTGTCACCAACCCTGATCGGCTTTGTAGTCTTTATCGTCGGGCCGGTCATTGCGGCGGTAGTCCTCAGCACCTATAACTGGAACATGATCAATCCGGCGGAACCTGCCGGGCTGAATAACTACAAGCAGCTTCTCAGCGACCCTCGGCTTGGCTCGATCTACCTGACCACCTTCAAGATTGCAGTTTCCACTGTGCTGCTCAAGCTGTTTCTGGGGCTGATCATTGCCGTGCTGCTCGACACCAAGATCCACAACTGGCTGCGCACATTTTTCCGGTTGAGTTTCTTTTTCCCCTTCGTCGTCTCTGCGACGGCGGTGGCGCTGATCTGGTCATTCTTGCTGAACAAAGACCTGGGCATGGTCAACTGGTTTCTGGGGCTGGTCGGCATTCAGCGCATCCCCTGGCTCAATTCGAGCACCTGGTCGCCGCTGGCGATCATCATCACTGACGTCTGGAAAGACCTGGGCTTCTATGTTGTGGTGTTTGTTGGCGGGCTGCAAACCATTTCCGGCGATCTGTACGAGGCTGCCGAGGTCGATGGCTCCAACCGCTTCCAGCGCTTTCTTTACATCACGCTGCCCCTGCTTACGCCGACGATCCTGTTCCTGTCGGTCATTGGCCTGATCAACGCCGTTCAGATTTTCGCGCAGCCCTGGGTGCTGACGATGGGCGGCCCCGGCGACGCCACACGGACAGTGGTTATGTACATTTTTGAGCAGGGCTTCCGTTTCTTCAACATGGGCTATGCCTCGACTGTCGCACTGTCGTTGTTTGTGGTGCTGTTCGGGCTGACCATTCTTCAGTTTGCATTTAGCCGCCGCTGGGTGTTCTACCAGTAGCGGGCGGGGCGAGGGTTTTATGAGCGCAGATACCACGATTCGATCAGCCGAAGACGTGCTGCCCAAAGTTGCTCGCCGCCCGGTACGAGTGCATTGGGACGCCATTTTGACAGTCATTCTGCTGCTTTGGGGTTCGGCTATCATGATCGCCCCCTTCGCCTGGATCATGCAGGTGGCGTTCAGCAGTGCCGCGCGTGCTTACCAGATGCCGCCGCAGTTCTTCCCATCTAGCATCACCTTGCAAAACTTCGCCAATGTCTTTCAGGACGTGCCGTATTTGAATTTCATCCGTAACAGCTTTTTTGTCGCAGCCGCGATCACCGTCGGCCAGTTGATTACTTGCCCAATGGCGGCCTACCCCTTCGCGCGGCTGCGCTTCCCTGGCAAGAACGTCCTGTTTATCGTGCTGCTGGCGACGTTGATGATCCCCGTGCAGGTGACAATTGTGCCACTTTTCATTTTCATGCGGCAGACCGGGTTGTATAACACGCACTGGTCGATCATCCTGCCTGCTTTGATCAGCCCCTTCGGCGTGTTCCTGCTTCGTCAATACTTCATGACGATCCCCACCGAGCTTGAGGATGCAGCTCGCATTGATGGTGCAAGCTACATCACCATTTTCTGGCGGATCATCGTTCCGCTCTCGATGCCAGCCATGATGACGCTTGGCATCATCACCTTTGTCTTCTGGTGGAATGAGTATTTCACGCCGCTGATCATGCTGCACGATCCGGAGCTTCAGGTGCTCCCGGTAGGCTTGACGCTCCTGCAGGGGCGCTACAGTGCCGGGGCCGTCGGCAATGTCGCCGCCGGGGTCACGATGGCCGTCATTCCGATCCTGATCGTGTTCCTGCTGCTGCAACGTAACATCATTAAGAGCATTGCCTCCACCGGACTCAAGGGCTAATTGGAAACCATGCCAGATCAGAACGCTTTTACCTATACAGGGCGACGCCTGGACTGCATTGCCTTCCCCATCGGTGGGATCGGGACGGGCTGCTTTTCGCTTTCCGGGCGGGGCGCGCTCGTGGACTGGGAAATCTTCCACCGCCCGAACAAATTGAGCCTGCTGCCCAACACCTTCTTTTCCATCTGGACGCGGACGAGCGACGGTGCAACGGACGCCCGTGTTTTGCAGAGCTGGCCCGCCCCTCCGTACATGGGTGAAATCGGCGGGCGCGACTTTTACGGCTTCGGTTACGGCGTGCGCCGAGAAACGGGCGCGGGCCTGCGCCATCTTCAGAAGGCGACCTTTCGCGGCGAGTACCCGTTCGCCTGGATCGATTTTGAAGACCCCTGGTTGCCCGTCCAGGTGTCCTTGATGGCCTACAACCCGTTCATTCCCCTCAACGTTGAGGATTCGGGCCTGCCGGTGGGCCTCTTTGAGATTACCGTGACGAACCCCACCAATGCGCCAGTCGATGTCTCAGTGGCGGCCAACCTGTTCAACGCGGTGGGGTATGTCGGGCATGGGCCGTTTACCTCCATCGTGCACGGCGAATTCAGAGGGACGGGCAGGCAGAACGTCAACTGCTTCGTCCAGTCGGATGGCGTGTCCGCCATCTTCATGGACAGCGAATATTACACCAACGACGTGCCCTACGGCGGATCGATGGCGCTGGCGACCACCTGGCCGGACATCACCTACCAAACGGCCTGGCTGCGCGGCGCGTGGTACGACACGCTGCAAGCCTTCTGGGACGAATTCTCGTCCACCGGGCGGCTGCAAGACCGCCGTTACGAGGAGCCGAGCGCGCCCAACGCCAGCGATACGGGTTCGCTGGCGCTGCACACGCGGTTGGCTCCTGGCGAACAGGCAGTGATGCCGCTGATCATAAGCTGGTACTTCCCCAACTTTATCAAATACTGGGCGGATTCCTACTCCGCCGCAGAAAGGCCTATCACCTGGCGCGTGCCCTACGCGCAGCGCTTCAGCGACGCGCTGGACGTGACCAAGTACGTCGTGCGCAATGAAGCTCGCCTGCGGCAGGAGACTGAAAAATTTCACCGCGCGCTGTTCGATTCGACGCTGCCGACGAGCGTGATCGATGCCATCTCCAGCCAGATGTCGATTCTGAAATCGCCCACCGTCACCCTGCTCGAAGACGGATCGTTCTACGGTTGGGAAGGCGTTCATGCCGAGGCCGGAAGCTGCGAGGGGTCGTGCGATCATGTCTGGAACTATGCGCTGACCCATGCCTATCTCTATCCCTCGCTGCAACGCTCGATGCGCACCAACGATTTACAGTACAACATGTTTGAAGATGGGCGGCTGTGCTTTCGGTTGCAACTGCCGCTCGGCTCCAGGCCGCTGAACTTTCATCCGGCAGCCGATGGGCAAATGGGCGGTATCATGCAGGTGTACCGGGACTGGAAAATCAGCGGCGATACCGAGTGGCTGCGCTCGTTGTGGCCGCGCGCCAAACGCGCCCTGGAATATGCCTGGCTATACTGGGACTACAACCGGGATGGCGTCATTGAGGGCTTGCAGCACAATACCTACGACATCGAGTTTTACGGCCCGAACAGCATGATGGGAAGCTGGTACGTCGGCGCACTGAAGTGCGCTTCCGAGATGGCGTCGGCGCTCGGCGACACTGAATCGGCGGCGCAGTACGCCGAGCTGGCCGCTCGCGGTGCAGCGTGGATGGACGTCAACCTTTATAACGGCGAATATTATGAACAGCACGTCGATCCGTCGGCCAGCCAGCATTCGCCGCTTGATACGAGCGTGAGCATCGGCGGGCAGCGCGAAGGCAACCCGAAGTACCAGTATGGCCCCGGCTGCCTCTCTGACCAGGTGATCGGCGCGTGGATGGCGCACGTCTGCGGCATTGGCCCGATCCTGGACGGCGAGCACGTCCGGCAGACGCTCCGCTCCATCTTCAAGTACAATTTCCGCCCGACGCTACTGATGCACAACAATGCCCAGCGGATTTACGCGCTGGGCGACGAAGCAGGGTTGCTGCTGTGCACCTGGCCGCGTGGCGGACGCCCCGACCTGCCTTTCGTCTATTGCGACGAGGTGTGGAGCGGCATCGAATACCAGGTCGCGGGCCATCTCATCTACGAGGGCATGGTCGAGGAAGGGCTGAC
>JAJPHV010000051.1 GCA_021325095.1 Chloroflexota bacterium
CAATTACGCTTGGCTGTTGAACGGCTTCGTCACAAAACGCACATCATTTTGAGCTGTTTTCAGCAGCAACAGTGTTATCTTTAGTTTCTTTTGTTCGAGGCAGTAAAGGAGTATATATTCTGAGTCGGGGGTGCGATCCCGGCGGCGTGCTGTTGCCAGCTAAAAGAACCGTCCGAGGCGGCTGAACCAATGACGATCTCGCGCTTAACGACCTTCCGCCCGTTCCCAGCTTATGGTCAGGGTGACCGGCAATCGTAGTTCCTCTACCTATTGACTGACTATTTGCCGACAGTCGATGGTAAACTCCTGAGCAAAATTTGGCGTATTAAAGCCCCATGCGTAGAGACACGGAGAACTGGTCATGCCTCTTTTCGATCTGCCCTTTGAACAACTCAAAACCTATTTGCCAGAGCGGGTAGAACCGCCTGACTTCGATGCATTCTGGCAGCAGACCCTGAACGAAGCCCGCAGCTTTCCACTCAATGCCCGGTTTGAACCCGTCGATTATGGGTTACGTACTCTGGAAACGTTTGACGTAACATTCAACGGCTATGGTGGTCAGCCCATCAAGGGCTGGCTGCTGTTACCGGTGCAGCGTTCAGCGCCACTGCCCTGTGTGGTGGAATATATCGGCTACGGCGGCGGGCGCGGCTTCGTTACAGATTGGCTGCTGTGGGCCAGCGCCGGGTTCGCGCATCTGGTTATGGATACGCGCGGGCAGGGCAGTTCGTGGCGGATCGGAGAAACCCCGGACCCGGAGTCTGACGGCTCCGACCCACATTATCCCGGTTTCATGACACGCGGCATCCTGAACCCGCAGCATTACTACTACCGTCGTGTGTTCACCGATGCGGTTCGGGCCATCGAAGCAGCGCGTTCATTTCCAGCCGTCGATGCGGCCCACATCGCTGTGACCGGAGGCAGCCAGGGCGGTGGGATCAGCCTGGCAGCGGCGGCGTTACAGCCAGACGTCGAGATCGCCATGCCCGACGTTCCCTTTTTATGTCACTATCGCCGCGCCACAGAGTTGATCGATACCCTGCCCTACGACGAGATCAGCCGCTATTGCAAAACGCACCGCGATAAGGTCGATGTGGTCTTCCGCACTCTGTCATATTTTGACGGCGTAAACTTCGCTGTTCGTGCCAAAGCGCAGGCCCTGTTTTCAGTCGGCCTGATGGATGAGATTTGTCCACCATCAACGGTTTTCGCTGCTTACAATCACTATGCCGGCCCGAAGCAGATCAAGGTCTGGGAATACAACCATCACGAGGGGGGCGAAGGCTACCAGACTATCGAGAAGCTCAAATTCCTCACGAGCCTGTGGTGTTGACCTTATTAGCCATGCCCCTGCAACCGCCGGGACGGATGTAGGGGCCAATGCGACATTGCGAGTATGACGCTGCGAGTGGAGCTTCCGCAGGTTTTTCACAGCTCTCCCAAGGCGCGGGAGATGTTTTATCGCCGCTCCCCGCGATTGCGTTCCTCCAGAGCGTTCACCAGTTCCTTGAAGTGGTCGCCGCGCGCCGCGAAATCCGCGTAGCTATCGTAGCTCGTGCCGCCCGGACTGAGCAGCACCACGTCGCCCTGCCGCGCCACTTCGGCAGCGCGCTTGACGGCTTCATCCAGGGTCTTGAAGGTGTCGATCCCTTCCAACCGCCCACCAAGCAGCCGCGCCGCGCGCACGTATTCGGCAATGGCCGGGCCGTGCTCGCCGAACGTGACCAGATAGCGAACTTTCTGCGCGGCCAGCGCTGCCATCTCACCCCAGGGCAGTTTTTTGTCGCGTCCACCCGCCAGCAGTACTATCGGTTCATCGAAACTGCGCAGGGCTGCGATCACCCGCTCCGGGGCGGTAGCAATGCTGTCATTGACGTAAGTGACACCGTCCACGGTCCGCACCGGTTCCAACCGGTGCGGGACGCCCGTAAAATTGCGGATGGTATCGCGCATGACTTCCACTGGTACGCCTGCCGCTCCGGCAATGGCGCATGCAGCCAGTACGTTCCGAACATTGTGTTCACCGCGCAGCCGGATATCCTCACGCCCACAGACAACGTGTGGCTGTCCATCGGGCGACCCTGCACCCACGACCATCAACCGATTCCCCGCCATAAATGCGCCGTCGGGAACCATCTCGCGCAAGCTGAACCACGCCACCCGCCCGACGGCCTGATCGGCCAGCAGATTGCTGCCCGGATCGTCGTAGCCAAACACGCAAATATCCTGCGCATTCTGGTGCAGGAAGATGTGCGCCTTGGCGTTCATGTAGGCTTCCATCGAGCCGTGCCGATCCAGATGGTTGGGCGTGACGTTCAGGACACAGGCGATCTTCGGACTGCGCTCCATGATCTCAAGCTGGAAACTGGACAATTCCATTACAACCGTATGCTCTGGCAGCATGTCGTTCAGGTTGTCCAGCAGTACGTCGCCGATATTGCCGCCGATCCAGGTGGTGCGATCCGCTGCTTCGCACATCCGGCCTACCAGGGTCGTCGTGGTCGTCTTGCCTGCGCTGCCTGTGATCCCGATCACCGGGGCAGGGCAGCGTTCCAGAAACAACTGTGCGTCATTGGAGAGCGGGATACCCCGCCCACGCGCAGCCGCGACGATGGGTACATCGAGTGCCACGCCACCGCTCAGGCAGAGTAGATCGGCATTGTCGAGCAGTTCCAGCGGGTGTCCGCCGAACGCATAGGTGATAGGGCTGTCGATAAAATCCAGCACCGCCTCGGCCAGCTCGCCGAAGTCCCGTGTATCTGATACAACGACGTTTGCACCGATGCTCGGCAGCCAGCGTGCCAATGCCTGCCCCTGCCGGGCAAAACCCAGAACCACAACCGTTTTCCCCGCCAACGGATCGGGCATCATACCAGAACTTCCTCTTGTGTTAAGCCTTTGCCCACACCCAAAATCGCATTCCACATCCTCGCCCCGTCTCCGCGAGAGCGAGGGGCCCAGTTCAGCGCAGAAGCGCCAGCGCGACACCTACCATTGCGGACAGAATACCGACCAGCCAGAAGCGCTGCACAACCTGCGATTCGCTCCAGCCGCCCAACTGGAAATGAAAGTGTAGCGGCGATCTACGCAGCAGCTTTTGCCCGCCTGACCACCTGAAATACAGCACCTGCAGGACGACACTCAACGTCTCGGCCACCGGGACGATGGCAATGATCGGCAGCAGCAGCCATTGGCCGGTCATCAGAGCCACCGTCGCCAGCGCCGCGCCCAAGGCCAGCGCGCCAGTATCGCCCATAAACAACTGAGCCGGGACGGCGTTGTACCACAGGAACGCAAAGCACGCTCCTACCATGATAAAGCAAAATTGCACCAGAAACACCTGGCCTTGTAGCAGAGCGACCAATCCATAGGCGGCGAAGGCGCTGGCTGTGACCGTCCCGGCCAGGCCGTCCAGACCATCCGTCAGGTTGACGGCGTTGGACATGCTGATGATCACAAAGATGACGAGGGGAATGTAAAGGACGGGTGACAGCGGGAGCCGGAGGCCCATGACCGGGATGTAGATTTCATTGGCGAACTGCACGCCACCACTGACGAGCGACATAAAGACAGCGGCGATGCCCGCCAGCCCGACCTGGCCGATCAGCTTGGCGCGCGCCGAGATTCCTTCGCCTTTGCTGCGCAGCTTCAGCCAGTCATCCAGGCCACCCAATGCTCCGTAGCCGACCAGGATGAACAGCGGGAGCAAAATACTGGCGCCAGTAAGCTGCGAGGCCGAGGGCCGGATCAACTTTGCCAGATTGAGCGCCAGCGTGATCAGCACGACGGGCACGATGATCAGCAAACCGCCCATCGTGGGCGTGCCGGCTTTGCCCTGCTGCCATTCCGGTTCGTCGGTGCGGATCATCTGGCCGATGCCGAGGCGGCGCAGGATTTCGACCAGCGGCCCGCCCCAGATCACCGTCAGGACAAAAGTGATTCCCCCTAGCGTCAGCGCGAAAGCCAATGGATTATCGGTCATAATCCGCTCACCGTCCCGCAATCAGCGCCGTGTTGCCGCCCTGGGCGCGCAGTTGGCGGCGCTGCTCGTCGGTGGGGATGCCCATGATCACCACGAGCCGCTTGACCAGCTTCGCAAAGGCTGGCGCCGCCGTCTGGCTGGCAAACTGACTGACCTTATCCAGCTTGATCAGGATGCTGACGCGCGGCTCGTCGGCGGGCAAAAAGCCCACGAATGTGGCGTTCTGGAAGGCCGTTTCATAGCCTTCCGGGCAGGTTGGGCACGCGATCTGTGCAGTGCCGGTCTTCCCGGCGACGGTATAGCCGGGCACTCTGGCATTCTTGCCTTCGCCAGCCGGGTCGTTGACTACCTTGATCATAATGTCGCGGATGGTGTGGGCAACGTCCGCCGAGATGGGCGTGCGAACAGCCGATGGAATGGCCTTGATGACCCGATCTCCATCTATCGTCTTGAGCCGCACATGCGGCTGCATCATCTGGCCGTTATTGGCGATCACATTGGTGAAGGCCAGCATTTGCAGCGCTGTGATCGATAGCCCTTGCCCGAAGCTGTTGGTCGCCAGATCGGAATCGCTCCAATATGTATCGCCGGGGCGCTTCAATATGCCGTTCTCCTCGCCTTCCAGATCGATCCCGGTTTTCGTTGCCACGCCAAAATCTTGCAGACCTTTGTAAAAGACCTTTGGCCCCATCGCCTCGACGGACAGGTGCGACGTACCGATGTTCCAGGAGTGTACCAGCACGTCCACGAAATTTTGCGAACCGTGCCCGGCCCGATCCCAGTTGTAGATGGCGCGCCCGCCGACAGTGTAGGGGCTGCTATCGTAGTACGTCCAGTCGGGCGTCACCGAGCCGGATTGCAGCGCCACCGCCGCCGTCACGATCTTGAAGACCGACCCCGGCTCGTAGATGTCGCTGACAGCGGCATTTTTCATTTCCTCGGGGGCAGCTTTGTAATAGGCATTGGGGTCAAAATTCGGGTAGGAGGCCATTGCCAGGATTTCGCCGTTACGCGGGTCCATGATGATGATACTACCGCTCACCGCGCCATATTTGGTGATGGCATCCTGCAACTCCGTCTCGGCCAGGTATTGGATACTGCGATCAATGGTCAGCACGATGTCCTGGCCTGCCGGGGCAACATCGCCCGGATTGACCTCGAAGGGAATCTGGCTGTTGGTCTGGACACGCACCTGCCCGGCCAGCAGATTGTTGTAGGCGCCTTCGACACCCACATAGCCGCGCCGCGAGTCGCCATCGCCGCCCACGAAGCCGATGACCTGCGCGGCCAGGCTGCCCTGCGGGTAGATGCGCTTGGGGATCGGCTCGGTGACGACGCCCAGGTAGCCCAGCCTGGCAACCTTTTGCGCCACTTCGCCGGAGACAGGCCGGGCCAGGAGGACATAGACCTTGTCGTTGTCGATGGCGTCAAAAATGTGTCGCTCGTCGTCGCCCAGGGCAACTGCCAGGTCGTGCGCCACCTTTGCCTTATTGATGATCAGGCGTGGGCTGACGCCGATCCCGTATTCCATTGTGTTCCCGGCCAGCAGTTCCATGTTCCGGTCAAAGATGCGCCCGCGATCCGGGATCAGGTCGCGCAACTGGCGGTAGGAATTGCTGGCACTGTTCTGCAAATAAGAGGCGGTGTCCAGGTCAAACTGGAAGGATGCCAGGCGACCCAGCAGCAGCATTCCAATCACAATCAGGGTCACGGTCAGTAACGATAAGCGCCGGTTAAATGTCGCTTTCATCTCGCCTCTGCAAATAGGCTTTTCAGGGCCTGGGGGTGGGGGTCATTTTATCGCGGCCCATCCACGCCTCGAACTGGTTGACCAGGGTATTCCACTGTTTCTGCGCCCAGCCGTTAAACGTCTCGTCGTAAACGAAGGTCGGTTCAGGGGTAATGATGGGCGTTGGGGTCGCGCGAACGGGCAGATAGCCGTTGACGACCAGGTATTCGATCCGGTCCGGGCCGACAGGCACGAAGCCCAGCGCCTGGGCACGTCCGCGCAGCGTCGAAATATCACGTTTGCCGGCGATCTCCGCGCTCATGTCTTCGTTAGCACGCTGCAAGTAGTCGCGCGTGGCGGCGAGATTTTCCAGTTCGCGGCCTGTGGTCGCGGTGGCGGTGGCCTGGGCAAGATACAGTGCCCCGATGATGATCGCCACCACGAGTACCAGCGCGATGATCGCGGCAGTCTGGGTGGGCGTGCGCCAGGGCATTGGCGGCAGTGCCTGTTGGGAGAGGGAAGGTTTTTTTTCGGCCATCAAAGTGTCATATACCTGCGTTCTTCAACATTATACCTGCTTTGTGGGGTCTCTTGACAATGCGAATACACGTCGATTCCCGCAAAGGCTCACTCAGTGTATAGTAGTATTGCATCGCAGTATTCAGTATATTTTGGTTTACGAGGAGTATCCATCATGGCAGCGCGAGAAATCAGGATAGGCGTACTGGCGACTTTGCTCGGCCCGTTCGCGGTGATGGGCCAGGACAGCATACGCGGCGCGGCGCTGGCAATCGCCGAGTTTGGCGGCCAGCTCGGCGATTCGCGGCTGGTTATGTTGCAGAAGGCAACGAACGCCATTCCGGATTTTGCGGCCTCGGCAGCGGAGGAGTTGCTGGATCAGGAAGGGGCCGATTTCCTGGTGGGGCCGCTGTCGGGCAATGAGGGACTGGCAATCCGCGAGCTTGCCAAAACCCGGCCAGATAGGGCTTTTATCAATGGCACCGCTGGCGCGCAGGACATCACCCTGCGTGACCCTGCTCCCAACTTCTACAGCTTTTCGGGCAATGCGGTGCAGTGGACGGCAGGACTGGGCAGCTACGCCTATCACGAACTGGGCTACCGCCGGGTGGCGACCATCGCCGAAGACTATTCCTACCCACATTCGCAGATCGGCAGCTTCATGATTGAGTTTGGGCGGGCTGGGGGAAAAGTCACGCAGAAACTGTGGGTTCCGCTTGGAACGGTGAATTATGCGGACGTCCTGGCAGCCATTCCTGCCGATGTTGATGCGGTGTTTGTTGCGCTGGCGGGCGAGGATGCCGTGAAATTTCTTCAACAGTATGAGCGGGCGGAGCAAGCCGGAAACCGTCTGCCGCCTGTTCTGGGAGGCCCTGCCCTCACCGACCAGACCGTGTTGAGCATCAGCACCGGGCTGGATCGGTTTGTCGGAGTCGTGTCGGCCAGCCCAACCGCCGATGATCACCCTGACCCGGCCTGGCAAGCCTTCGTGAGCGCTTACCGGGAACGGTATCCCGATGGACTTGCTTTCCCATCACTGACCGCTTTCGGCTATTACGTCAACATGAAGGCGGCCCTGCTGGCCCTGCACGCCGTTGAGGGCGACCTTTCCGACGGGCAGGCCCGGTTCAAAGCGGCCCTGAGTGGCCTGCGCTTCGACTCGCCAACCGGCCCGATCTGGCTCGATCACAACCGCCAGGTCGTTGCCAATACCTTTGTGACGGTAGTGGATAAAACGGGCGATGGCACGCTGTACCGCAGACTTGTCAAGACCATTCCCAGTGTGAATTCGACGCTCGGCATTCCTGAAGAGGAATTTCTGGCACTCGGCCCGTTCAGCCGCGACAACCCGCCCCTCTAAGGGGGCAGGTTGCCCCTCTCCACGCTGAATACACAGGCGGGTGCACGGGGCGACCAGCCATCTCCAACTCACCCGGATTCGTGCTTTTTGACCGTCAATTTCATGGCAATTTTCACCTCACAATTCGGGCAGACGGTGATAAATTGAGCATGAGCGGACGCTGTCTCTGTTCGCTCTCCATCTACCGTCTTAGTCACAAGGAGTGAACCAATGTACAACTGCATCCTGGTAAGCCTGGACGGCTCACGGGTGTCGGAGACGGTACTGCCAGAAGTGGAGAAGTTGTTGAAAGCGCATCCCGGCAAGGTCGTGCTGCTGCGAGTCGGCCCGCAGGTCGATCTGGACGCAGCCGCGCACGAGATGGAACCCGATGCGGAACGCGCTTCGGATTTGCCCGGCGATGAGTATGAACTACTAAGCAATGCCACAGAGTTGGAGATTCGTCGTTACTTGGAAGCCATCGCGGAACGCCTGAGCCTGACGGGAGCGCAGCCGATCATCGAGGTCAGCTTCAACAAGCCCGCCGACGAAATTCTGTTCTTTGCCAGGCACTATGGCGCTGATCTGATCGCTATGGCGACTCATGGGCGCTCCGGCATTGATCGCCTGCTGCACGGCAGCGTTGCCGAACATGTGCTGCGCCATGCGCCCTGCCCGATGCTGCTGGTTCGCGCTCCGGAGGGCATGTTGCCGCCGCGCTTCGCCGCCAAAGCAGAAGCACTGTAAACTTCTCCGCTTTCCCAATCTGGCGAGCCAGCAGACCCCTCGCTGCTGGCTCCACTAATTTACGTTATAGGTGATGGTCTTGATGTTGTTGGCCTCGCCGTTCGGTCCCTCATTGATCTCGTTTTTGCTGTCCACCGTGATCGTTGCCGTCTGGTTAGCGCCGCTGCCATGCAGCGTGACCGGCATACTGACTGTTACCGACTGCCCGGCATTGATGGCTGGCACGGCCACCGGGCTGGTTTCATTGCCTGGCTGGAATACGCCAACCAGCAGCGACGTTCCCGCGTTCACTGTACCCTGGTTGCGGATCACGACACTGACGGTGAAGGTCTGGTTAGCCGTCGGCGTGCCGGGGTTGAGCGTCACGGAATCGATCACTAGATCGGCTACCGGGCCGGTAGTACTGGTCGGCGCGGCTGCCGGCGGATTGGTCGGTGGTGCGGCGCTCGGTACGGGCGTCGGCGGCGAGGCAACTACTGGCACGTTCGTCGTATCACCAACGACCTGACTGTATGCGGTATCGCTGATGCACCACCCTCGTGTCTGGCCCTTCTGGATTACCCACCAGCTTTTGGCCGCATTCCGCCCGACGATGATCGCCGAGTCACCGGTTTTCATGGCATCGATAATCGGGAAGTTCGTGCCGGGGCCAGCTCGAATGTTGAGATTGGGCGCTGTCACCTGAAGGGTTGGCTGGCCGGAAGTATCCGGGGCGGTAGGGGCTGGCGGCGTGTTGCTGGCGGCCTGCGTTGCGCTTGGAGCGGTGGTGGCGCTGGCTGGCGGTCTGGTCGGCGTGGCGCTCACCGATTGGCTTGTGGCCTGTGTGGCTGGCTCTGTCGCCGCCTGTGTGGGAGCAGCAACGACCTCAAGCGTGATCTTGGCTGCGCCAATCTGCGTGCCATCGGCGCGAGAGGCCACCGCTTCAACCAGATGGCCCTGGATGCCTGTCGCTTTCCAGGGCTGGCGTGCGGTGAAGCTGCCCTGCGGGCTGCCGGTTGGCGCAGTCTGTGCGCCGATCACGTTGTCATCGATCCGGAATTCGACTTTGGCCGTCTGCGGATCGTTGGTATTCACGGCCAGTATGATGTCCGATCCCTCGGCGATCAGGCTGCCATTTTGAGGCGCGATGAAGACCACCGATGACTCCTGAGCAACAGACGTGGGGGCGCTGCCGCCGAATTGAGCGTTGCAGGCCAGCGAGGCTGCGACGAGCATCGCCAGCCCGATCACCGCGCGTAGTTTGGCCTGTCCTGGCATGACATATCCTCCGCCGACCACTGGCCGGGCGGTTTGGAAATCTACCAGATTCAACGCCGATTTGCCACATGTGTGCAACCGCGTTTACCTCACCTTGTGAAGGGCCAGGGGTAAGTCTCACCCAGCCGCCTACAGCCAGCTTTGCCGCTCCACGATGGCAGCGGCGCATTCGCCGTCGGGGGTCTCGTCGATGGCCCGCAGAGCAGCCTGCGCTGCTGCCTGTGCGTCGGGCTGCTGGGCCAGGCGGATCAGCCGCGCGCCACGAATGACCGTGATCGTGGGCGGCGCATCCAGCACCGAGGACTGCCCGGCCAATAACTCCTGCTCAAGTCTGGTCTTGATGTGAGAAATGTCACCCGCGAACACCCGCGCACCCTGGGCCGTCAGCCGGATCGCGCCGTGCACATCCACCACTACCACGCCGCGCCAGCCGCGTCGCAGCCAGTTGCCGCCAGCGGATGAATAGACCCAGAAGCCGCTGGTGGTCGCGTTCAGGTGCAATTTGCTCTCCGGGACTCCACTTCGGCGCGCTGCCAGCTTTCGGGCCTCCGCCTCGGTGATATGCGCCGCTCGCGGATCGCGGCTTTCGAGCGCCACCGCGCCCGTCGCAATGGCCCGGATCGTGCCGCGTTCGGGTGCGGGTTCGGTGACGACTTGAATGGTTGCCGCATCCGCGCCCGCCGCCACCGCCCGCGCGACGGCCTCCCCTGCCAGTTCTTGCGGATCGGTTCCGGCGACAGAGCGCTCAACCTCCTCGCGCACCAGGGCCAGCGCCACACCCACCGACGAGATCACCTCGGCATGGTCGGCGATGCGGTAAGGCCGATTCATGCGCCTGGCAACAGTGGGCAGCAGCGCGCCACAACCACCGCCGCCGCCGACCAGTTCATAATCTCTGAGGTTGTATTCCTTCGCCAGCCGCTGCGCTGCCTGTTGGAGCCGCTGCGTCGCCCGGTCAAGGACCTGCAACGCGGTCTGTTCCGCCGAAAGGCCAAGCAGTCTGCCGAGCGCGGCAAGGCCCTGGCGAGCCACATCACCATCAGCGAGCGCATACGCCCCCGCCGGAACCACTCCGAGGGCATTGGCGGCACAGGTTACGGTCAGTGCATAGCGTTTGCCTGCTGCATCCCTGACCACCACGTAGTCCGGCGGGTCGGCAGGCTGTGGCGCGATCAGTTCAACGCTCAGGTCGCCTTCGGGATGGCTGAAGCACAGGTAGGGCAACCCGGCGATGTGCGCGCTGCGCGGGCCAACGTCCGCGATCTTGCGCCCACTCAGGCGGATCATGCTGCCGCCGGCCACGCCCTGCACCCGCACATCCAGGGAGCGGATCGCCGTCGGGTGATCCATGATCTGCACGTAGCGCAGGACGGGCTGCCCGTCTTTGATGACGCCCAGGTTGGAACTCGTGCCACCGCTCTCGATGAAGATACCGTCCAGGATACGCCCGGAGAGCAGCGCACCGGCGACGCTGGCCGCCGGGCCAGAAAGCAGACTCAGGATGGGCCGTGTGCGCAGTCCGGAAACGTCGGTCAGGCCGCCGTCGCCGCGCATCACCAGCAGCGGCGCGTCGATGTTCGCCGCTTTCAGGCACGCCTCGACTTCGTTGGCGGTGCGTGCCATGCGCGGCAGGATGCTGGCGTTGACTGCCGCGGTGATGGTACGCACTTCCAGGCCATAGGCGCTCGTCACCTGGTGGCCGCCCACTGCTGGCAGGTCAAGCCGCGCTGCTGCATCCATCACCACCAGTTCGTCGGCAGGGTCGTCCACGCTGAACGCGCCGCTGGCGACAATGGCCTGCGCACCCTGGCCGCGTAACTGATGCACAACCCGATCTGCATCTCGCCCCACGACGGGCGAATCCAGCCAGGCATGGACGGTGTGCAGGCTGCGTCCGGGCGCTAACTTGATCTCGCCGGGATCGGTCAATCTGCGGAGGCGGCTGGCTTCCTGCTGCGGTCCGATGCCGACCACACCCACCGTTGCCACGTCACCTTCAAGCAGCGCATTGACGGCCTGTGTGGTGCTGTGTGCAACGGCGACAATCTCGTGCTTGTTGAGACGGGGATCGGCCAGAATGGTCGAGAGCGCCCTGACGACACCCTCGGCCACGCCGCCGGCGCCGCTATGCGTGGTGGGCACAACGGCCTCGGCGACAATCTCAAATGGAGCAGCCCGGACGGCGACGGCTTTGGTGAATGTGCCGCCGACATCAACCCCGATCCGTAGCTGGCTCACACGCTGGCGACTCGCTGGCTGGCGACGGGTTGCATTCTGCGCTGCCGGAGTTGCAGCACGACCCAACCCACGACGTACACGGAAGCCAACAGGAACTGTGCGGCGATGGTCTCAACGGTGGGATGGAAACCCGTAAACTGCGCCAGGGCGTTGGGTAGGCGCGGCAGATAGCCGATCAGTGAAGTTGCGCCGATGAAGCCTGACTCCTGCAAGCTGTGAACCGCGCCGCCAGCAAAGGCCACCGACAGCAGCATGATCAGGCTGACCGTCACCTGGAAAAAGCGTTGCACAGGCAAACGGTGGCTGGTCTTGAGAATGACCCAGGTCACGCCGAGCAGCGCAGCCACCCCAGCCAGGAAGCCCAGCAGCAGGTAAATTTCGACCTGGGCGCTCATCAGGGCCAGCACTTCGTAAAACAGTGCGGTTTCCAATCCTTCCCGGTAAACCGCCGAGAAGCCAAGCACGACCAGCCCCAGCGCGCTGCCCGACGCCATTGCCGACCAGGCCCGCGCCCGCATGAACTCCATCCAGCGCTTCTGATCCATGCGGCGGATCAGCCAGACGTTGACCCAGAGCAGCACGGCGACGGCCACCAGCGAGATGATCGCTTCAAGCAGTTCGCGCGCGACGGGCGTGATGCTGACGACGTAGTGGACGATGAGCCACGAGAAGGCGCTGGCGACAATTGCCAGCCCTACGCCGTAGAAAATATAACGACCCAGGGCGCGGCTCTGGCTGGCACGCAGGTAGCCCAGCACCGCCGCCAGCACCAGGACGGCCTCCAGCCCTTCACGGAAAATGACGCTGAACCCGCTGAGGGCGGCCAGCGTCGGCGCAAGTGCGCCTGTCCCAGTGAACATAGCGTCCACCTCATCCACGCCGTCACGCACACGGCGCGCGGATTCCTCGACCTGGGCAGCAGGTGCGCCCTGCTGCATCTTGGTGCGCAGGTCGGCAAAGCGGTACTCGATGTCGAGCGTCAGATCGCCATCCATCGCACGCAGCGGAATCTCGATGTTCTCAAAATGATCGAGATAGGCCGAGCGCGAGAGTTTGAAGGCCGCCGTGTAATCGCCCAGGCGGTAGGCACGCATGGCCTGTTGGAGTAAATCCCGGATGGACTGCGCCTCCACCGCCACGTTGACGGCAGGCGCGGATGGATTGTTGCCATCGGCGTGCGCTGTCCACGCTGGCATGATCAGCAGCACTGCCAGGATGAATAGAAAAGCCAGAAAGCCCTTGCGCATTACCCTCTCCGTTGCCCTGTGGTCAGTTTCGTCATTTTGCTCGACTACAGGTTATCGCCTACTTGAGTCGTTCGTTAAACGGATTTTGTAAAATTTCTGCGACGCAAGCGAACGCTTATTGCGAATCGTTTGCAATAACCGGATTGTAAGGGGGGCAACTTGTGAAGTCAAGCACATAGTTTAGAACGGAATTTCATCGTGAGGTGTTGGAGATTTAACGCACGTTAACTTTGGAGGGCTTCATTTTCGGCACACTGCTTGACAGCCCGCGCAAAACTCGATAACATGAAAACGGTTGCGCAATCGTTTTCGCGCTCTGTGACTGACCCGGTAGACGGTAATAATGTGTTATGATGTAGATGCTGTCTTTTCATAAAGGAGGTGAATTCCCCACACGACCCGCCTAAACAAAACTGGATGACCGAATTCTCTTTTGCGAATTAGATCTTTTGCACCATGGAGAGCGAGCAATGTTAACTTCCAGTCGGCGCGTTTCTCTGACCGCCATCCTGCTCGTTGTTATCCTCGTTACCACCAGTTTCGGCACCCTCCTCGCGCAGGGCGAAGCGCCCAAAGTCCTCAATGTCGTCAAATTTGAACTCTGCCCCAAGTTTGACAACGTGACGGTCAACGTGGTTGGCGATGCCGGGCATAACCTGAAGCCATACCAGTTCTGGGCGGACGACTTCGCCAAAATGGGCATCAAGGTAAACGTCATCGAAGTGCCGTTTGAAGGCGTTTATGAAAAAGAGAAAACTGAGTTTGTGGCCGGAACAGGCGCATTCGACGTGGTCACCTTCTACCCGTCGTATATCGGTGACTTTGCGGGCAATGGTTACCTGCTCCCCCTCGACGACTATATCAAGAGGGAACCTGCCGCAGTCTGGGACCCGCATCAGGACGATGTGCTCCCGCCCTTCCGCGAGCTGTACAATAAGTTCGGCGGTAAGACCTACGCATTGACCATCGATGGCGACATTCACATCTTCATTTACCGCAAAGACCTGTTTGAAAACAAGGATGAACAGGCTGCGTACAAAGCCAAGTATGGCGCCGACCTCAAGCCCCCGGAGACGTGGGACGACTATTTGAAGGTGGGCGCATTCTTCACCCGCAAGAAGGGCGACAAGCTGGCGGGCGAAACACTGACAGATGACTTCTTCGGGTCAGCGGAATTTGCCAAGCGCGGCTTCAGCTATGCCTGGTTCATGGATCGGGCTGCCAGCGCAGGCGTGAACTACTTCGACGAGAATATGAAGCCGACCATCAACAGCAAGGAAGCTGTGGCTGCGCTTCAAAACATGGTGGACAGCTTGAAGAACGCGCCGCCGGACGTGCTCGGTTATGGCTACGACGAATTGCGCGATGCCTTCATCAAGGGCAAAGTGGCGATGGTCGTGCAGTGGAGCGACGTGCCCAAGAAAGCCGCTGACCCCAACGACTCGAAGATTGTGGGCAAGGTCAGCGTTGGCCGTTTGCCGGGGACGAAGGTCGGCGATACGGTCGTTCACCGCTCGATGATGCCGGTTGGCCGCGTGGTGGCGGTGGCCGCCGACTCGAAGGTTCCTGACGCGGCATACTGCGTTGCCAAGCACGTCGCCTATAACCGCAGTCTGGAACAGGTGTCCACATCGCTGACGGGCCTCGACCCTTATCGCCAGATTCACCTGGAACACCCCGAAGCCTATGCGCCGCTCATGGGCGAGGACAACGCGAAAGCCTATCTGGCGGGCTTGAAGCTGGCCCTGCCCGATGGCTACCCGGATATCTTCATTCCGGGCGCGGCGCAGTACCAGGACTCGCTTGACCTGCACGTCAACAAGGCGCTGGCCGGGCAGGAAACGCCCCAGGCTGCGCTGGACGCCGTCGCCAAAGAGTGGGACGCCATCACGGACAAGCAGGGCCGGGATAAGCAGGTGAAACTGTGGCAGCAAGCGCTGGCAAGCTACAAGGCGCTTGGGCTGATGAAGTAAGATACAATTATTGTCTCGCCCCCGACCTCTTCCCAGAAGAGGTCGGGGGCGAGGTCTCTCCGAAACACATTAATCAGGAAACATGGCTGACAAGTTAGCCTTCAGACCACGCACGATCCGGTTCAGTATTGCCTCTAGCGTAGAACGGCGCTACCGGACGACAGCGGTATTGTTTGTGCTGCCAGCGCTGGTCTTGCTGCTGGCGATCACGATCTACCCTTTGATCCGCACCCTGTCGCTCACCGTCATGGCCCAGGAGTTAACCGTATCCCCGGATGCCGAATATGTCGGCCTGCAAAACTTCCAGAAAGTGCTGGCCGATGGACGCTTCTGGAACGCCATGCAAAACACGTCTTTTCTGGTCGTGGTTGGCGTGGCGATTCAGCTCGTTGCCGGGACGGGGCTGGCGCTGCTGCTCAGTGAGATCGGGCGTTCGCGTTCGGTCTGGGTGTCACTGTTCCTCATCCCGGTCATGATTGCGCCCGTCGTGGCGGGCTTTCAATTTCGGGTGATTTTGAACGATTCGTTTGGGCCACTGAATTATCTGATCAAGTGGGTGTCCGGTGGGTTAATCAGTCCGCCTGCCTGGTTGGCTGACCCGAAGACGGCCCTGTTCTCGATCATGCTGACCGACCTGTGGCAGTGGACGCCTTTCATGCTGCTCATCGTGCTGGCCGGGCTGCAATCGATCTCGGTGGAACTGTTGGAGGCGGCGGAAGTTGACGGCGCATCGTACTGGCAGACGTTCTGGCGCATCAAGATTCCGATTCTCCTGCCCGTAATTATCATCGGCATTCTGATCCGGCTGATGGACACCTTCAAGACCTTCGATCTGGTGTACCTGCTGACAGGCGGCGGCCCAGGCAGTTCGACGGAAACGATTGCCTACTACACGTATCTCAACGGCTTCAAATTTTTCAGCATGGGTTATACGGCGGCGATGGCCTTCGTCCAGTTGGTGGTGATTATTCTCGTATCACGCGCCTTCCTGGCAATTCAGAATCGCCAGCAAAAGGTAGGCTAGGGAGAGCCAGTCATATGCGTAGGACAAGGCCCGCTGTGCGCGTAATGGCCGGGATCATCCTGGCGGCGGCGTTGGTGTTTTTCCTGTTCCCTGTCATATGGATGTTCCTGACCTCGTTCAAGACCCAGGCCGAAGTCTTTGCCAGTCCACCTGTTTTTATCCCCGGCCAGTGGAATCTCAACAATTATGCCGGGGCGCTGCTGCCGCCGCCCAATGGCAGCGGCGGCTGGGCAGGTATCCGTGACAGCCTGATCGTGTCGCTCAGTACTGCCGTCGTCAGCGTGGCGGTTGGCGCGCTGGCGGCGTACAGCCTGGCACGCTACCGAGTTGGCGGCCAGCAGTTTTCGTTCTGGATACTTTCGACGCGCATGTTTCCTCCGGTGGCGTCCGCGCTGCCGCTGTTCCTGATCTTCAAGGAACTCAAGCTGCTGGACACTTATGAAGCACTGATTATCGCTAACACGATTTTTAACCTGCCGTTTGCAATCTGGCTGCTGAAGGGCTTTATCGAGGATTCGCCAGCCGAACTCGAAGAAGCCGCGCTCATTGACGGTTCGAGCATCTTTGGAGCCTTCTGGCGGATCACGCTGCCGCTGATCACGCCGGGGCTGGTCGTGGCGCTGTTGTTCTCATTCATCTTCACCTGGAACGAATTCATGTTCGCGCTGCTGCTGACCCGGAAAGCGGTGCGCCCGCTGACGGTCATTATCCCGTCGCTGGTCGGGGGCCACGAAATCTTGTGGGGGCAAATCGCTGCGGCGGGCGTCATCGCCATCATTCCGGGAACCCTGCTGGCGCTGTTTTTGCAGCGGTATATTGTGCGCGGCCTGACGATGGGCGCGCTTAAAAGCTAAGGCGCTGTTCACAACCAAGGAGATATGGAGATATCATGATCAAATTGATCGCTTTGCTGAAACGCAAACCCGGCGTGAGCCGCGAGGAGTTCAAACGGCTGTGGGTGGACGAACACACCAAAATCTCGACGCAGATTCCGGGCATACTGGGCTACCGTATTAACATCGCCACGGCCCGCCAGCCCGATGGTATGAACGTGGAGCCGATCTACGACGGCACGTGCGAGATGTGGTGGAACAGCATCGACGAAATGGAAGCCGGGTTCAAGACGGCCATCGGTGTGGCCGCCGGGCAGGATGCCGACAAATTCTGCGAGATACGCATTCACATCTACACGGACGAATACATCATCGTCTCCGGCCCTGACCAGGGGAAATAGACATGGCAAGTGCTCAGAACCCCCCAAAGATCTGCATGGTTGGCAGTTCCAACATCGACCTGATCGCACGCACGCCGCGGCTGCCGGAGCCGGGCGAAACCATTGTCGGCACGTTGTTCCAGATGGGCTATGGCGGCAAGGGCGCAAACCAGGCGGTGATGGCCGCCAAGCTGGGCGCGCAGGTCACTGCCGTGACCAAACTGGGCCGCGACGTGTTTGGTGAAGACACGCTCAAGAACTACCGCGGCCAGGGCATCGATACGACCTACGTGATGTTCGACGACGAACGTTTTTCCGGCGTCGCGCCGATCTGGGTGGATGAGCGCACCGGGCAGAACACGATCATCATCGTGCCGGGCGCGAACATGGGACTATCGCCCACCGACGCCCGCACCGCCAGTGCGGCCATTCGTGCCGCCGACGTGTTGATCTGCCAGCTTGAAATCCCCATCGAAACCACGCTGGAAGCCTTTCGCATTGCGAAGGAGAACGACGGCAAGACGCTGACCGTATTCAACCCCGCGCCTGCGCCAGCCGATCCGCTGCCCGACGAACTGCTGCGCCTGACCGACGTGCTGGCCCCCAACGAGACGGAGACGACCATCCTGACGGGAATGACCGTCGAGACGCTTGAGCAGGCGGCAGCGGCGGCACAGGTACTCAGCAAACGCGGGCCGCGCACGGTGATCATCACGCTGGGGGAGCGCGGCGCGCTGTTCGTCGATGGCAACCAGCCCGCGCAGCATGTCCCGGCCCGGCAGGTGCAGGCCGTCGATTCGACGGGCGCAGGCGATGCGTTTATCGGCAGCCTGGCCTACTTCCTCGCCACTGGCTGCTCAATGCGAGTGGCGGTGGAGCGGGCCAGCACCATTGCTACCCTGTCCGTCTTGAGGCACGGCACGCAGTCGTCGTTCCCCTCGCGGGATGAAGTCGCGGAGTTGCTGAAATAGGCTGCTGATAAAGATTCTGGCGAAGGAGATGCGGACTGCTGGAACTTGTCAAGCCAGATGTGCGCCAGATCCAGGGGGAAATGCCACACACGGCACTTCCCCTTGTCTCTTGCTCCCAGGTCATCACGGAGTGAGGCAGGTGGTATCTCGCGCGTAGCCGTAACCTCCTCCGATGCGCTGGAAGTAGGCAACCAGGCTCTAATAAGCGTTTGGACTCTTGCGCAGGATGGTCTGCACAATGGTGCGGATGATGATCTTGATGTCCAGCCAGACCGACCAGTTCTCGACGTACCACAGGTCGTACTTGATGCGCTCCTCGATGGACGTGTCGCCGCGCAAACCGTTGACCTGTGCCCAGCCCGCCATGCCTGCCTTTTCGCGGTGGCGTTCCATGTAGCGGGGAATCATTTCGCGGAACTTCTGCACGTAATAAGTTTGCTCCGGGCGCGGCCCGACCAGACTCATCTGGCCCAGCAGCACGTTGATCAGGTTCGGAATCTCGTCCCAGTTGGCGGCGCGTATCCAGCGGCCAATGCGGGTTACGCGCGGGTCGCCCTTCGTCGTCCAGCCGGGGCCGTTTTGTTCGGCATCGTCGCGCATACTACGGAACTTGATGATTGGGAAAGGCCGCCCGTCCAGCCCGGCGCGTTCCTGGCAGAAAAACACCGGCCCCGGCGACTCCAGCTTGATCAGGATGGCCGTCAGCAGCATGAACGGCGACAGCACAATCAGCCCGACAGACGCGCCGATGAAGTCCACTGCGCGTTTCAGGCTCAGTTTCCAGCCGCGCAGGGCCACGTCACGAACACTGAGCAGCGGCAGCCCGCCCAGTTCGTCCACCGACATGCCGCCTGCCATGTAGGCGAACAGGTCAGGATAAATCTTGATGCTGACCCGCCCGCGCTGACACCAGGCGATCAACTGCACCAATTCTTTGTGCGATGCTTCGGGGAGCGCGATGATCACCTCATCCACGTGGTAGGTATCGATCAGGGTGGGCAGGTCTTCGGCGTGCCCAATGAGCGGGACGCCTGCCAACTTCTCACCCTCGCTGCCGTTCACCATCCCGACGATGCTGTAGCCTAGCGCCGGGTTTGCCTGAATCTGATGGACGATGGTACGCGCAATGTCGCCGCTGCCAACGACCAGCACCCGATCTCGTGCCAGACCGGTCACACGGGCGCGGATGGCGATCAGGCGGTGCAGTTCGCGCCCCAGGACGACACAGATCACGCTGAACAACCAGACGTACAGCACCATCTGGCGAGGGTAATCGGCCAGCACATCCGTCCCTTTAAGGAAAATCGTGATCAAGCCGCTGGTCATGACCGCGCCAATGGACACCGAGGCAGCCACCGTATAGGCCATATCGATCCGGCTGACGGCGCGCTTCTGGTGGTAGAGCCGCGCGAAGAAGAAGATGATGAGCAGCGTCAAGACGTGGATGACCATCATGCTGCTGTACGAGGAAAACTGTGGCGTTGCGCCGGGCAGCACCGGGAACAACGGAATAAGCTGGCGAGCCAGGTAGCCCAGGCCAAAGGCGATCACGAGCGCCATGCCGTCGATGACGACCTGCAAGCCCCGGATGGCGCTGTGCAGGCGCGCCCGCTCCGGCGCTACATGGATCGTCTCAGGTCGTTCCATAGCGGGCGTCCGCCCTTCAAGAGCAGGCCCAGCAGCACCGCCAGATGCAGCAGGCGAGGCGTCGTCGCCGCGTAATGTTTCCGGTAGAAGATCAGGCTGGCCCGCTGGAATTCCAGGCGCGTCCGAGGATTCTGGCGGCTGGCTGCCCGCTTGACGTGCAGCACCGTGACGCGCGGGTAATACAGAACCTTCCAACCGGCTTGTTTGATTCGGAATGCCCAATCGATATCTTCTCCGTACATCCAGAAAGTTTCGTCCAGCAGGCCCGCCTGCTGGATCGCTTCACGCCGCACCATCATGAATGCGCCGACCACGCAGTCCACCTCGGTTTCGAGGTGTTCGTCCAGGTAGGTCATATTATAGCGCCCGAAGAGTTTGCTCTTCGGGAACAGTTTACTCAAGCCCGTCATGCGCCACAGCGAGACTTCGGGCGTCGGGAAACTGCGGCGGCAGGCCAGGTCGAGCTTGCCGTCAGGCATGACCAGGCGCGGCCCGGCAATGCCCAGCCTGGGGTCGGCGTCCATGCGGTCCAACATATTGCGCAGGCCGTCCGGCGGCACAATTGTATCCGGGTTCAGCAATAAAGCATAACGCGGCAGGTTGTCGCTGGCCGCACCGCCGAATCCTAACGCTTTTAGCCCCAGGTTATTCGCCTGGGAAAACCCGCCGTTGGTCGGGTTCGCAATCACCTCGATAGACGGAAACTCGGCCCTCACCATCGCTACGCTGCCATCGTCACTGGCGTTATCGACCACGATGATGCGCCTTTGCACCGAAGCGTCGCCCGCTTCCAGGGACTTCAGGCATTCGCGCAGCAGATCACGGGTATTCCAGTTGACGATCACAATGCCGAGGTCGAGCATCGACAGACAGACTCCTAAACGTCGCTATTCTATCCAGCATAATCCTAAATCGGCAAACGTGATCCAAACGCGAGGCAAGCGTCAGGCAAGCGTAGTGTCACCCGCAAGCAAGTTTCGGGTTGATTTGCGATCAGGAGAATATCGACAGCAGGGGATAGTTGCTACACTTCGTCCAGCCCGACGTATTTCGGTTCGTCGTCTTCGTCCTCGTCGTCCGTATCATCGTCTCGATCAGCGGGTTTCGAGCCAAATGGGCTGCGGGGTTTCTGGTCGCCGCCGGAGGGTTTCCCCACACCCTTCATGAAGGTCGGTTCGTTCTCTTCTTCTTCCTCGATCACATCGGCGTCAATGTAGTCGTCGTCTTCGCTGCCAGGCCGGGCCGGGCGCGGCGGTGCACCGAAGGCCGGCTTGGGCACAGGGCTGGCCGGACGATTGGCCGGTAGGTTGGGCTTGGCGGGAGGGCCACCGGGACTCGCCAATGCAGGCGGGCCGCTGATCGGGTTGGCGGGCTTGGAGGACGTGCGACCTGATGGGGAGGAACCGAATGGACGATTGGCCGTCCCACCGGGCGCAGAGGATGACTGCGCTGCCGGGGACTGCGCGGGTGGTTTGCCGAACGGCGTGGACGCCGTAGCAGGTTTGCCGGGCGCTGGCGAGGCAGGAGTGCCCGGTCTCGAACCAAAAGGTGTGGCGGGCCTGGCAGGCGAAGATTCGTCGGATTTCGCTGGCGTCGGGGACGGTCTCGAACCGAAGGTGGGCGCAGCGGGCGCTGGCTTCTCGGCCTCGGACTCAGAGCGGCCACTGCCCAGCGCCGGACGCGATCCGGACTGGTTGGCTGTAGGTGTAGGCAGCCCCGGACGCGCCGCGCCGGAGCCAATGGCCGGGCGTTCGGCGGCAGCGGCGGCGGGCAGGCGCGGCGCCGGCGAGACAGTCACTTTGCCGGGCAAGGGCGGCAGCGGCAGGTTTAGCTCGTAGACCGATTTGATCTTTGGGTGGGTTGGGCCAGATTCCAGCGCCATCGCCCTGGGCTGGTACTCCACCCGCTGGCCTGTCAGGCGTTCCAGCAGCCACTCGATAGACGCAATGATCAGCGCTGCGATGGCATCCACGAACAGCACCGTGCCAAACACCGCCGAAAGCGAATACAGCGCCTGCGCAATCGGCCCAGCCAGCCAGGCGGCGACAATGTTGCCAAGCCCGATGATCGTCATGAAGCCCAGGAACAGCACGGCAGCAACCAGCACGATCCACCAGCCGCGCCGATCTTCGCGGTTGGGCATCATCGCGTTGGCGATTCCGAACAGCAAATAGGCCCACAGTGGGAAGTCGGGCTTGGTGACGAGGGCCTGAACAGCTGCCCCGATCTCGTAGATGTCGCCGGTCCGGACGCGCGCAAAGAAGGACGGCAGATCGAGCACGGAATTGCTGATCAGGATCACAGCCAGCATCCCGGTCAGCAGCGGCGCAATGCCAATGAACGCGGCGTAGACCGGGTTGAACACGTACTCTAGCTGAACAAAGCCCATTTCCAGCGAGCCGTCTTCCTGTGCCTCCGGGTAGATGGCAAAACGAACCGAACGGACGTTAAACACGCCCGCCATCAAGTAGTGACTCAGCTCGTGCAGGATGACGCCCGGCAGCAACAGGGCGTAGTAGAACAGCGTCGCGGTCTGCTTTTCCCTGCCGATCAGATAGCCCACCCCGAACAGGTGGCGGTGAATCCAGCGCTGCACGTACAGCAGCGGAACTAGCGTCAGCGCCAGCGTGATCCAGGGATAAAGCAGGTCAAAGCTGAACATGGCCCTGCGGCGGATTAACCGCTGCCCTTTTTGGCCTCGGCAGCCAGCCGTGTCAGAGCGGTGAAATCCTCGACCTTGAGTGACGCGCCGCCGACCAGCGCCCCATCGATGTCCGGCTGCGACATGAATTCCTTCATGTTGTCTGGCTTGACACTGCCGCCGTATTGGATACGCACCTTTTCCGCGTTGTCCGCACCATACAGCGAGGCCAGCACCGCCCGCACAGCGCGAGAGATGATGCGGTTAGCTTGTTCTCCGGTGGCGCTGCGCCCCGTTCCAATGGCCCAGATCGGCTCGTAGGCGACGACGACGTTGGGCAGATCGCTGGCCGCAATCCCGTCGAAGGCAGCGCGCACCTGCCCGCCCACAAACGCTTCGGTTTCCCCGGCTTCGTTCTGAGCCAGGCTCTCACCGACGGCAATGATCGGTTTCAGGCCGTTGGCGAGCAGCGCTTTGGCCTTCTTGTTGATCATCTCGTCGGTTTCGTGCTGGTACTGACGCACCTCGGAATGGCCGATGATGACATACTCGACCAGTCCTTTTAACATCGGGATCGAGATACTGCCCGTAAATGCGCCCTGCGGCTCCCAATGGACGTTCTGTGCCCCAACTTTGATGGGCGACCCGGCCAGCACCGCCGCCACGCCTGGAATGTCGATGAAGGGTGGGCAGACGACACGCTCCACACCATCCAGCGGGCTGAGGGCCGGGATCAGCGCCCTGGCGAACTCGACGGCCTCGCCGGGGGTCTTATACATTTTCCAATTGCCTGCAACAATCGGTGTACGCATGGACTCTACGTTCCCTTTTTCAAGAAGGCCCGCGCCTCCTCCGTAATCCAGCCGGGTGCGTCTGGCGCAGACTCCGCAGCGCCAAACTCGGCGCGGGCATGGTCAGGATCATTCTGCGCGGCGTAGAGTATACCGTGAACCAGATGCACTTCCGCCAAATTGGCGTCCAGGCCAATTGCCGTCTGAAGCGCCTCTTGCGCAGCGTCCGCCTGTCCGAGCGTCTGGTTTGCCAGCGCCAGGAACGCATACAGCCCGGCGGACTTCGTCTCCGACGCAGCGCTGCCGACCCACCGCAAAAAAATAGCATCGCGCCGGCGCACATTGCTGGCCGCCGTATAAAGGTACTGCCCCGCCTCGTCACGGATTTGTGGATCGTTGCTCGCGCCCAGCCCATAAGCCGTCGTATACAGGATTGCGGGCGCGCCCGTCCCTGAGTCCAGGGACTTTTCGGCTTCCTGGGCCACGTCAAAGATCAGGTGCGGGTTGCTGCGGGCCAGCCGGATTCCCTCGAATAGCTCCTGCTGTGCCCTCAACGGCTTGTTGTCCCTGTACAGGGAAGCCGCCAGCGCAAAGTGCCCCAGCGGATCGTCGGGCTGGCCGGAAACGTAACTTTCCGGGTTGCTGATGGCGCGCAGGATGTTGATCGGGGACGTTGTCGGGGCTACGGCAATCGCCGTTTGCGTCACCTTGGTCGGCGTGGCTGTGACCTGGAAGGCGGCCTGAGTCGGGCGGGGGACGAACAGGCCGGAGCGAATGTTGGCGTCGCTGAAGGCCGACACTGTGACAAACATCCCGGCCAGACAGGTAGCGATCAACCCGGCAAAACCGCCCAGCATCCACAAGTTTTTGCGCCGCCGCTGGCGCTCGTACCGCTCCGCCAACGAGCCGCCTTCACCTGGCGTCCGTGATGGGCTTGGCATAGGCGATGAGATGCTGGGCGGCCCCGCCGGAACAACGCCTGCCGCAAAAGGCGGAGTCGCCACCGCTTCCGAGGACAGTGGGACGCGATACTGCCTGGCCGATAGTTCTTTCAGCCCGTCTGCCTCCACAGCGCTGCGGAAAGCAGCCGCCAGATCGACTGCCGAGGAATACCGATCTGCACGATCTTTGGCGAGCGCCTTGAGCAACACTCGCTCGACGTTTGGCGTAACCTGCGGGTTGACGCGCGAGGGCAGCGGCAAGGGCGAAAAGATGTGATCGTGGACAATCGCATAGGGCGTGTCAGCGTTGAAGGGCACGCGCCCGACGACCAGTTCGTACAGTACCACGCCAAGCGAGTAAATATCTGTCCCGGCGTCCAGGTCGGATTGCCCCTGGGCCTGCTCTGGCGACATATACTGTGGCGTGCCGAGCATCACGTCTTTGCTCAAGGTCGATTCGCCCAGGCTCGCCATCCGCGCCAGCCCGAAATCGGCAATGTAGGGTTCCGTCCCCTTTTCGAGCAGGATATTGGAAGGCTTGATGTCGCGGTGCAAAATGCTGCGCTCGTGGGCGTAGGTCAGCGCCTGCCCCACTGTCGTCATGAGTTTCAAGGTTTCGTCGAGCGTGAGTGGGCTGCGTTGCAGACGCGCCTTTAATGTTTCGCCCTCGATGAACTTCATGACCAGGTACGGTTCGCCGTGATGTTCGTTGTAATCATAGATGGGCACGATGTTGGGGTGTTCGAGCTTGGCGACGATCTGCGCCTCGCGCTGGAAACGGGCCAGAAAGTTTGAGTCCTCCTTGAATGCCGCGTGCAGCACCTTGATCGCCACGTACCGATCCAGATTCGGATGATAAGCACGGTAGACGGTTGCCATCCCGCCCTGGCCCAACTGCTCGGTGATGCGGTAGGGGCCAACGTTTTCGCCAGTCGTGAATGTCATGTGCGCTCCTGTGGAATGAGGTTCCTCACCATCTGAACGGTCTGATGGCAAGTCTCGGATCAAATTGTTAAGCGCCTGCGGGAAAGTTATTACCGACCTGTTATAGCATAATACGCCCTGGACGGCGTCGGGTTGTACAGGTGAGGAGGAAGGGCCAGACGGTGCTAACTGCTGAACCAGTTGAGCAGCCGCCTGACAAGGCCGCGCTTGCGCGCCTGTTCCTGGTGCAGTTCGCGCCGTAGTTGCTCGGTAAGCTGCTCAAGCTCCTCGACGGTCATCCGCGCGCCGTTGACGAGCACCCAGTTGCCGCCCAGGTCGCGCAGTTCGCTTGGCGTGCGCCGGTAGAGTGATCGGTAAATATCCATGTAACGGGCCATTGCGTTTTCGGTATTCACGAGCATCCTCCAACCGTGCGGAGTTTTTACTTAACGGGCTTTCAGAGCCGAACGGGGTTTGGATTTACTGGCTTTGATAGCGCGCTGCGCGTTGGCAAGCATCACCTGCTGCAAGGCACGCTCGACAGCTTCCCGCACGTCGGGGTCGGAATCGGCAGCTAACGCCTGCAAGGGGATCGAGGAGGCAGCAGCTTTCAGTTCGCCCAGGGCGTTGATCGCGGCCACCCGCACCAGCGCGACGTGATCTTCGACCAGCGGCACGAGCAGCGGCGCGAGCTTTTCATCGCCCCAACCGGCAATGACCAGGGCCGCCCCAATGCGCTGGTGTGGAAACGGGCTGAAGCGCGCCTCTTTGGCAATATTCAACGCCTCTTGTGCGTTCAATTCACGCAGCGCACGCCCCACGTCGATGCCGATGTCGAGCACAGCATTATCGGGGATACAGGCTTTCTCCTGGTTCAAGCCGAGATAGCGTACCAGCGCATCGGCGGCACGCAGATCACCGAGCGCGCCGAGCGTTGGAATAAGCTGCCAGTCTTCCAGGGCATAGCCGCCCAGGAGCGCCTCGACCAGTGGTCGCACGGCGCGCTGATCGCGGCGGCGGGCCAGGGCTTTGTGCGCGTGTTCACGGTCAAAATGAGAGGCTTTCGGATCGAGCGCCATCGCCACCTCGCGGCCCAGTGCTCCCCACAACAGGCCCAGCGCCGTCAGCGCGGAGCGCCGTTCACGTTCGGTGTACGGCGCCATCAGTGTGACCATACCGAGCAAACGGCGGGGGCGGCGGGCATCACGCCGGCGAGCGGCGAGCAAGAGCGCCGCGTAGTCGTCGGTCAGGCCCTCCGCGCGAATCTGGGCGGCAGCTTTGGTGATCTGCCCTCGATTGCCAGATAACAGCTTGCGCCACAGGGCGGGCTGCGGAATCTGCGGCTGATTGACGGGTTGATCCTGTTCGCTCACGGTTTCCGCTCCGAAACCCGTTTGTCGTTGAGCAGCATGAATCTGCATCGCCTAATTCTATCACACAACATCTGGGCGGCTAATCGCAGCTTTGACCTGACCTCACTCTCCCGCTGCGCTGGTGGCTGTCACCCGCCGCGTGACTGTTGGCGGCACGGTGCTGGTGCTGGTTGGCAGTGTGGGGGTTACTGAGGGCGTTGCCGTCGCTGGACCCAGTGTAGCAGTGCTGGTCGAGGATGGCGCCCGGCTGGCGGTGGCTGGCGTGATGGGCGTGGATGAAGCCATCTGAGTTGCAGGCACAGGCGTCCGCGTCGCTTGCCAAGTGGACGGCTGAGTCGGTGTCATCAGGATCACTGTCACGGCGGGCAGTGCCAGGGTCGCCGTCGGCACAAAGCGCGTCCCGGTAGCCGTAGCAGTGGGGCTGGCAACTGCTGATGGCGCGCCCAGGCGCGGGACGGCCCACAACAACAGCAGGAGGACGCCAAGCATGGGCAGCAGAAGCCAGCGCCGCCTGGCCGGGCGCGGCGGTTCGTCCTCTACCAGCGGCATCGGGGTCGGCTCGGCGGAAATCGGCGGCTGCGGGATGGGCAGCAGCCGATTTTCCAGATGCTTCAATGCCGAAAGGGCTGCGCCCACTGTACCTGGGTTAACGCCTCGGGTCATGTCCAGCGGGTGCAGTGGCCGCAGCACCGACGGGATCACCGTCATGGGCCGGATCACGACGGGCAGAATTTGCTTGCGCAGGCGGACCGCCTCGGCATATTCCGCCTGGCAGTAGGCGGCGCGGACACTCTCCGGCGAGACCAGGTAGATAAACAGGTCGCAGGCCCGGATATTCCACAGGATTTCGTCCCACCATACCTCGCCGCCGTAGCGGTGTTCGTCGAACCACACCTCGTCGTAGGCGCGGCGCAGGTAATCGGCCAGTTTCGCGGCCAACGCTTGATCGGCACGGCTGCAACTGATGAAAACGCGGGGCTGGCGCATAGTGGCTGTTCGCGCCCCGTTACGGATTCAGGGTGGAGGTCGCGCGCAACTGAGCCGTTGGGAACTCTGGCGGCGTGATTGTCAGCGGTGGCGTGGCCGTCAGGGTAGGCGGCGGTGTGATGCTCGGCGTCAGCGTAATGGTTGGTGTAGCCGTGCGTGTGGGAGTGGGGGTCGGCGTCAGGGTGCGCGTAGGCGTTTGCGTGGGCGTAAAAGTGCGAGATGGGGTATAGGTCAGTGTGGGCGTTAGCGACGGTGTGTATGTCAACGTGCGCGTAGGTGTCAGCGACGGCGTGATCGTGCCGGTCAGTGTGGCCGTTGGCGTGCTGGTAAAGGTGACCGTGCTGGTGGCCGTAGGGGTGAAGGTCGCTGTACTGGTAAAGGTCAGCGTCCTGGTCGGCGTATTGGTGCTGGTCGGGATGGACTGGAAGGTCTGCGTCGCAGCAGCAGCGCGGCGTGTTGCCACGATGTTCAGGTCAAGCGTCACGGTGGGCGCTCCGGGATCTGGGCCGCCAGTGCTGGCCGCCAGCCTACCCAGCACCAGCGCCAGCAGCACCGCCAGCGCCAGCAGCAGCGTGACCGGGATCGCCAGCCGGCGCACAGGAGGACGTGGCGGCGCAGCCACCGCCGAGGCCGGCTGCGCGTCGCCATTCAGCACCAGCCACTGGTATTGGAGCGCCGTCGTAAACGTGTAGGTGTTGGGGGCTGTGGTGCGCAGCACTTCGCGGTATTCCAGCCTCCGCAGCGCGGCTGCCAGAGCCGTTTCGTCCAACGGATCGTCGCTCTCGCGCAGCAGCCACAGCCGTGCGTCCTCCGTGCGCACGGGCATCCCACGATTGGCAGTCGTCAGCGCCGTGACGGCTGACAGCGCGCGGCGTTCGTTGGGCGTGGAGCGTGCCCAGGTGTGACGCAGCACCGGGTCCGCTTCATCGGTGGCCTGCCGGATCACGGCATTCACATCGTGAAGCGTGACTGGCCCTTTCTGGTGGCGTTCGATAGCGCGTTCCCAGATCAACCCGTTCATGACATGTAACAGGTAGGGATGCCCACCCGCCATTGCCTGGATGCCTTCGACGGCATCGGGCTGCACCTCATAGAATGGCGCGGAGGGCCGCCGGATCAGCGCTTCGGCGGCGCTTTCGTCCAGCATCCCGATCCGTTTGTGCAGCAGCGGATCGTTGAGCGGGATGAAGTTTTCCAGCCGGTGCTCGTCCTCAGAATCGACGGCAAAGATGATGTCCATCCGCTCGTCGCGGGCAATCAGTTGGCTCAACGTTTCACCGAAGTCTTCGGGAACGTCACGCCGGTCTATGGCGTCCAGCAGGTAAGAAGTCTCGTCAAACAGGAATAGCAGGCGGCGGTTGCGGCGCAGCGCCGAGAGCGTCACGTCCAGGTAGGTTTCGGAGAACCATTTCCACAGATCGACGCCCGGTTCCTGGGGCAGCGGTGGCAGCCGGTAAGTACTCAGCCCGGCGCTGTCCAGCGCGACGCGGGCCGCATCGGCCATTGCGGCGAACAGCCCGCCCACCTCACTGAAGCGCACATCGGCCAGGTCGATATAAGCCGTCAGGAAGCGCGCCTCGATCTGGTGCGCGATCTGCAAGAGCACGGAGGTCTTGCCCATCCCGCGTTGGGCGATGATGGCAATGGCCTGGGTGCGCCGCCCACCTATCAGGCGCTGGCGAATGAAAGCGAACACCTCTTCTCGCCCAAAAAACAGCGCCGGGTCGGTGGTGGGTCGTTGCGGATCGTAGGGATTGCGGGTTGCTTCGCTCATAATCCTGCGCGCTAAAATGTAAGACCATGCCTGTGACGCGCCAGAGGCACAGTATATCGCGTTGAGTCGTGCCGCGAAATAGTGGTACAATGCCGCGTAGGAGGCACGTGCGGTTGCCAACGCTCAAGTCTGGAGGATACGCAATGATCAACAACGCACGGATTGTTGCCAAATGCCCGGACTGCCAATCGGACATCAGCTTGCCGCCCAAACCTGAACTCTGGATGCGCATCACCTGCCCGGAGTGCGGGACACAATTGGAGATTGTGGACGACGATCCCTGGGAACTCGATTACGCCGAGGATTTTGACGAGGACGAACTCGAACAGGATTTTGAGGACGAACTCGAAGAGCAAGACTTCGAGGAAGTCTTCTATGATGACGAGGCAGATGAGGAAGACGAAGACCCGCCCTGGCAATGATGGCTGTCCGGCAGCATTGTAAGATGTCAGCACATTCTCGGTGACGGTCTGCTCAGGCAGGCCGCTTTCATTCAATACGCTGAGAGATCATGCCGAGCCAACTGGCGCGCCTGGTTCTATCTGGCCTGATCGTTGGGGCGCTGTTTAGCCCGCTTCCTTCGCGTGCCGCCCAGCGATTCGTCCGTTCCGATGTCTGCGCGCTGGTGACGGCCCAGGTGGTTTGCTACGAGGCCCGGCAGTCCACGCCGCACCCGGTCACGCCGCCCGATCAACGGGTGCTGGATTTTGCCATCGCCCCCGATGGCAACTGGCTGGCTTACCGGAGCAACGATACGATCACGCTCACCTCGATTGATGACGATTCGATCAGCCAGCAGGTCGATCCGAACGCTGCGCCGCCCGCCGCGCTCACCCTGCCGCTCAGTACATTGGCCTGGTCGCCCGATGGCCTGGCGCTGGCCTACGTTACAGCCAGTGGCTTTCGCGTGGCTTTCCCGACAGCCGACGGCACGCCCCGCTTTGTAGATATTACGGATCGGCTCGTAGTCAACCTGCGCTTCTCGCCAACCGGACAGCGGTTAGCGGCCCAGGCCGACGACAATACCTGGACACTGTTCTCCATCCAGGCCGATGGAGAAGCCGGCACGGTGCGGCGGACGCGGACGATTGACCAGGCGACAGACGTGGCCTGGCTGGACGACAACAGCCTGATCGCGGCGGCCATTTCCGGCGGGCTGGCGCGTGTCACGGCGGCTGACCCATCCGAAGCATTGACCTGGACCATGCCCGGCGATCATTTCACCAAGCTGATTTCCACCTCGTCGGGGGATGTGCTGGCGCTCCATCCTGATCCCGGCGAAACGATTGGACATGTGGTACGCATTCACGCCGATGGCACGGTCACGAACGTTGGCACGTCCAAGATCGATTCGCAGGCCGAGTGGGGGCCAGACGGCACAACGCTCTACTACATCACCAGTGGCACACCGATCCTGATAGACCGCGCCACCGGCAACGAAAACACCCTGCCCCTGAAGCGCGTAACGCGGCTGGCATGGCCGCCACCCCTGCCGCCTCTTGCCAGCAGCATCCCGATGGACGGCGATCTGTACTTCACCGCGCCAGACACGGGCGGCATTCGCCAGGTGTGGCGGCTGCCCCGTAGCGGTCTGGAGCCGATCACGGCGCTGACTCACCAGGCAGCCAACGTCGAGAGCTTCGCCCTCAGCCCGGATCGATCCCAGGTCGCTGTCGTGGTTGGATCGCAGGTGGGCCTCGAGTCGCCAACTGCTCCCGCCGGGTTTCGCCCGCTCGCCAACCTCAATCGAGGGCAGGGCGGCGAAGTCGCCTGGGAACCGAACCGGCAGCGGATCGCGTTTACCGACGGCAATAACGTCTATGTCGTGGCGACGGATGGGAACAGCATCCCCGTTCAGCTCCCACTGCCCTCAGGCGACAAAAATCCCATCATGAGGTATCATCATCCTCAGTTCAGCCCGGATGGTCGCTATCTGATGGTGGATCAGGAGCAAAACCACGTGCTGATCGATCTCAACAATGGCCGCTCCGCCGCATTGACCACAAATGCGCCCTGGCAGCCGGATAACGTCCTCCTCGAACGTGCACTGCCCAATTTTACGCAGACGTGGCGCATTGATGCTGCCAGAGTCGCTGCCGATCATTCGATCCTGTTGCTGCGCCGGGTTGGCTGGAAAGCCGGGCCAGACGTCGTACAGCTTTACAGTCTTGCGCCGGGCAGTTCGCAGGCCACACCGCGCAGCCGTCTGAACGTGCTGACGGCCAGATGGCTTTCACCCACAGGCCGCTTTGCCGCAGGCTTGCAACGGGTGGGTACAATGGATCAACTGGTCATTGTCGAACTTCAAAGTGGACGCGCAGTGAGAATCCAGGGCGCGACAGCCGTTGAATCGCTTGAATGGGTCTCCTGATGAGGAGGTTTGAATGGCCGAACGAATTTTGGTGATCGAGGACGAACAGCGTATCACCCAATTCATTGAGCGGGGTCTGATCTACGAAGGCTATCGCGTGGAGGTAGCCTACGATGGTCGCAGCGGGTTGGCCGCCGCCCGCGACAACCCGCCCGATCTGGTCATCCTGGACTGGATGCTGCCCGGCTTGGACGGGCTAGAAGTGTGTAAGCGCCTTCGCAGCGCGACCAACGTGCCGATCCTGATGCTGACCGCCAAAGACGAAGTTAATGATCGCGTCACGGGCCTGGATGCCGGGGCCGACGATTACCTGGTCAAGCCGTTTTCGTTCGACGAATTGATGGCGCGTATCCGGGCACTTTTCCGGCGCTCTGTGCCGTCCTCCAGGCCGGAGGTGCTGCACTTCGCCGACCTGAAACTGGATACGGGCACTCACCGTGCGCTGCGTGGTGAGCGGCCCATCGACCTGACGGCCAAAGAGTACGAACTGCTGGAACTGTTTATGCGCAACCCCCGGCAGGTGCTCACGCGGGACGTGATCTTTGATCGCGTCTGGAATTACGATTTCGGCGGCGAGAGCAACATTATCGAGGTATACGTGCGTTACCTGCGCCAGAAGACGGAGGCCGAAGGCGAGTCGCGTTTGCTGCACACGGTGCGCGGCGTCGGCTACGTGCTGCGCGAGCAGTGAGAGAAGCTCACCTCCTGCCCCTCTCGCAAGCAGAGAGGGGTTGGGGGTGAGGTAAACAAAGGTGTCGGAGAATCAAGGCCGGGGGCGGGGTAAGATCTGCGTCAAGTCTGGCGTCTATCTAAGTTCGCTCAGGCCGTTCTCATCAAACGCTTATCTTCATTCGATAAGGTTATCCTATCGACAACAGCAACACCTTAACTGCCAAGCTGCTCCTGATGACCATCCGCACTCGCCTCACTCTATGGTATTCCAGCCTCCTGGCTACGTTGATTCTTGTCTTCGGTATATCCCTCTTCAGTATCCTGAACTGGGCATGGCGCAGCCAGGTTCGGGACAATATGCTGTACATCGCCCAGCAGACTGCGGAGAATATCCGTGTCGATCCTGCCTCCGGTCACCTGATCGCCAATCTGCCCGAAAACCTCGATCTGATCCCCTATTACCTGTACGGTATCCAGGTCTGGGAACGTGACCACCACCTGGCCGGAGCGTCGTCCTATCTGAGCCACTACAGCAAAGCCTTTGATGAGGACATGCTCTTCAACTCGAAGGAAGTGACACGGGATGTTTATCTGGGCAGTTCCCGCCAACACGCCCTGGTCCTGACCACGCCGATCCTGGCGGCAGACGGCCAACTGATCGGCTCGATGCAGATCGTCTCGCTGCTGACAACGATTGACGCAGCCACTGATCGGCTGTTCAAAGTCATGGTCGGCGTGGGCATTGTGGCGCTGGTGCTGTCGTTCATGGTTGGCTCGGTCATTGCGGGGCAGGCACTACAGCCGATTGACAACATCTCCCAGACAGCCAAGCAGATCACCGATGCTGGCGACCTCAGTAAACGTATTCCCTACGACGGCCCGCCCGACGAATTGGGCCAGCTTACAGCGACCTTCAATGCCACACTGGGGCGGCTCGAACGCCTGTTTCTGATGCAGCGCCGCTTCGTGGCAGACGTTTCTCACGAACTGCGCACCCCGTTGACGACCATCCAGGGCAACCTCGACCTGATCAAGCGTTTTGGCAATGATCCGGTGTCTCTGGAAGCGATGGACAGCGAAGTCAAACGCATGACGCGGCTGGTCGGCGATCTCCTGCTGCTGGCGCAAGCTGATAGTGGCCGTCAACTGCTGGTCGAGACGCGAATCGAACTGGCGTCGCTGGTGCTCGAAGTCTTCAAGCAGGCGCAGGTTCTGGCGGAAGAAGTCGATCTGCGTCTGGGCCAGCTTGAGCCGGTCAACGTCCAGGGTGATCCGGATCGACTCAAGCAGCTTGTCCTGAACCTGCTGACAAATGCCATCAAGTACACCCCGGCTGGCGGTCAGGTCATCCTGGAGGTGTCTCAACAAGATGGCTACGCTTTTATCAGGGTTAAGGACACCGGGATTGGCATCCCGAAGGAGGACATCGAGCATATCTTTGATCGGTTCTACCGCGTCGATAAAGCTCGTTCACGGCAGTTGGGCGGCACGGGCCTGGGGCTGTCCATCGCGCGATGGATAGCCGAAGCGCACCGGGGTAAAATCTGGGCTGAGAGCGAGGTCGGGAAGGGTTCTACCTTCATTGTGCAGTTGCCGAGTCTGGACGCGATGACGCCGCCGGACGCGACGCGCGACACTCGCCCGCGTATTCCGGTTCTTCTACGCCGCCCTCGCATCGGGCAGAGCAACCCCACCAAGCGCACATCGACTGCTGCCTCCACCCCTTTTTCGGACGCAGCCACCACGAGGAGCGACACCTATGAACAGAAATTGGCCCCGTCCACTCCTTCTGACCCTGCTGCTCGTTCTCCTGGCTCTGAGCACGACGGGGATCCGAGCCTCGCAAGATAATCCGGCCTTGTCTCAATTGACCACGACTCCGTCCGACGCGCCTACTTTTACTGAAACACCTCAGGCAATTGTCTCACCTTTACCGCCGATAACTTCTACGCCACTTTCGACGCGCGGGCCATCGACTGAATTCATGACGGCTGGCGCTGTGTTCGTGCAGTTGGGCTTCCACGGGCTTATCGAACCCGGCGGCCTGCGTGTGGGCGAGATCAGGCAGGGCAGCCCGGCACAGCGCAGCGGCATGCGCACCGGGGATTTGATCGTGCGGGTCAACAACCAGACCTTCAACATCCAGGACGTTACCGGAACCATTCTTCCCCTCGTCAGCAACCTGCGCCCGGTGCTGACGGTCATGCGTGATGGACGGCAGATCACGATTCTGGTCAACCCAACCGGGCCTGCCACTCCGACACCGATCAGGCCGCCGACGGTCATACCGCTGCCGCCGCAGCGCACCCAATTGGGTGTGGGTTACGACGTCGTTACGGCCACCCTTGCCAGCGAGCGCAAACTCTCTGTCAACTATGGCGCGCTCGTCACCGTGGTTACGCCGCGATCCCCGGCAGACATGGCCGGGATCAAAGTTGGTGACATTATCACGGCGGTGGACGGCGACAAAGTGGATGTGAAACATACGTTGGTGTTCCGCATGATGCCCTACAACGTCGGTGATACGGTCACGTTAACCGTAGTGCGTGGAACGGAAACGGTGCAAATCCTGGTGACGCTGGTACTGCCCGGACGAGCATCCAATTCCAACGGTTGAAATCTTGAATTTGCCCCCTGTCCGGCCCGGCACGAACGGTGGAAACCGGGGCGAACAGGGGGCTGGCAGAAATGACAGTCGGACAAGCAAGCCCGAAAAATCGATTAGCCGTGCCGCCTGCTCCTGGCTTTGTCCAGCACGCTCGGAGCAGGGAAGACGGCGAGCGGCTCAACTGACCGTACAGCTTCCATCAGGCTCCATGCCCGCCGAATCTCGCGCGTAGACCTGAGCAGTGATCAACCCCTGATCGCCGGTATAGCAGCGCACCAGTTTGAAGCCGTTGTCGGCGATGTAGGAACGAATGCTCTTCAGATCGGTATATTTGGGTGTGTCGATCTGCGGCGAAAGAATGAAGATGTCCGGGTTCGTCACCTGCCAGAGCCGGTACCCTTCATAATCGACCAGGAACCAGGACGGCGTGGTGACGGTTTCAATTCCATAGTAGTTCAGGCTGCGGATCTCCAGGAAGTAGTCCTCGTTGCCGACGACAATCTTGTCGGCGGGCAAATCGGCTTTCAGGCGCTTGCCGATCTGCGTGTAATCGTCGCGGAGCGGGTCGGACGAGGCGGCCTGTGCATTCCCCACCAGCACCAGAAAGGCCGCCACACAGATCATGGAGGCCAGCGCCAGCCGATCACAGGGGCCAGCGCGGGAACGGCCTGCTGCTTTCGCGTCAAACAGGTTGGCGACCAACCGCCCCGCCAGCAACGCGAAAATGGGTAAGGAATGCACCTGATAGTACAGGCGGTAATAGCCGTAGCTCGCCAGCATCAAGCCTTCACTGACCAGCAGGAGCGCCAGCAGCAGGCGATCTCCGTCCTCAAATTTGATCAGCGCCAGGCCGACTCCGAAGACAACAATGATCAGTTCCAGGGGGGATGTGCTGACCCAGGCGTCGAGCTGCTGTTGGAGCATGGCAGAGGCATAGGCGCTCTGGCTCTCGATGGTGCGGTTCAGCGGCGCGTAGTTCGAGGCAAAATGGAGCCCCTGTTCCAGGCCCGGCAAAATATGAATCGCCAGGTAAATCAGCATTCCGGTGGCCCCGCCCAGTACGAGTGCGACAAACCGCCCATCCAGGAATAGCCGGCGCGTCGTCCACATCTGGTACAACCAGCGAAGGCCATAGAGCACGGCAAAGGTCAGCCCAAAGCGGTACGCCAGCGCGTGTCCTTCGCCTGCCAGTGCAATACACAGCCCGGTGAGATAATGCGGCCAGGGACGGCGCGTTTGCTGCGCCCACAGGTAAAGATAGATCGCTACAGACAGCATGACCCCGACGAAAAAGTCGGGGCGCACGAAGGCGACAGGGACGATGAGCAACAGCGCAAAGACGACGGCAAACAGGCCAGCCCGCGCCCCGTACATGCGCTTGCCGGACAGGTAGATGAAGGGCAGTGCGAACATCATCAGCAGCATTCGGGCGAAGCGGGCCTGCCAGATGGTATCGCCAAAGAAACGCAGCATCAGGCCAATCGCGTAGTGCGGGCTTGGGTACAAGGGCTGCGGCAGCGGGATCATCTGGCGATACATGGCCTCCCCCAGCAAGCCAGTGTTGGCATATGTCCACTGCACCGACCAGTTATGTAGCTCGTCGATCAGGTTGAGCTGCGGAAAGCGATCCAGATAGTGCACGGCAAGGATGACCACCATTGCGCCCATTGTCGCCGTCGCCACAACCCAGGCTGACCAGGGCAGCACAATCGTGGCGCTTCGCCAGAACAGCCCGACGTAGATCACGATCAGCACCACGAGCGTTCCCCAGCCGCGTATCGCTTCCCGCTGGACTTGAGTCAGGACAATATTCTGAAACGGGGCCGTCCAGATAACGACGATAGCAGCAGTCCCTATGAGCAGCCCGACAAGGCGCACCAGTACGTTTGAGCGCAGTGCGGCCAGGCCCTGCGGCACACGGATGTTGTCGCGCGCCGGGAACAATGCCGCGCCAAACAGCCCGGTTACTGCGACCAGCACCAGAAACGCAGCATACGGCGCGCTGTAGCCCCAAACGATAGGGTTGATGTCAGGATGGTTGAGCAGCACTGCCAGCAACGCAACATGCAGCGCCAACCAGCCGAACGATACCACCCATGCATCCTTTATCCTGGTGCGGACGGCTGCACCGGCAATGGACTGCCACATAGTTGACCCCTGTTCGTCCTGACGGGAACGCGGCAAACAATTGTAGCGACAAACGATCAGGCCAGTGAGAGCGCTCATCGAGCGTTCATCCCGCCAGGAATCGCGGGACGAGTGCGAAGAAATTGGGGCCGCGATCTAATGCTTGTGCATAGCAGCCCTGCGCACCTTCTCTTCCTCAAGGGAACGCCCGAAGAACTTGCCGAGTGTGGTCGTCAGGCTAAAGTCACGCATGTAGCTCAGGTTGTCCGGTGTAAAAGGTTTGGGCGTGATGTTGAACCTGGTCACCAGCGCATTCTCGGCGACGACGTTCGGCACGGCCAGCAGGTCGAGCAGTGAGGTGGTCACAGGCGGGTTGGGGAACACGGCTTGCATGATGGCAACCAGCGGACGGAGCAGCCCAACCGGGACGTGAACCTTGATCCGGCTGGTGTGCAGCGCCTTCAAGACACGATCCACGATCTCCTCGTAGGTCAGCACTTCCGGCCCGCCGAGTTCGTATTCGTGGCCGATGGTCGAAGGATCGTCCACACAGCTGACAAGCACCTCCACCACGTCCCCGACATACACAGGCTGAAACTGCGCTTTGCCATCGCCGACGATAGGGAAGGCAATGGGCGTGAGTTTAATCAGGCGAGCCTGCACATTGGCGAATTCGTCCTGTGGCCCCCAGATAACGGTGGGGCGGGTTGCCGTCCAATCCAAGCCGGATTGGGCGACGTACTCCTGGGCGACGCCCTTGCTGCGCAGGAAACGGTAAGGGCTGTTGGCGCTGGCTCCGTTCTGGCACATATTGATGAACCGCCTGACGCCAGCCGCTTTGGCCGCATCGACGACGTTGATCGTGCCCTGCGTATTGATGGCCTCGTAGGTGCGTTTGCCTTTTTCCATTGAAATGGCAACCAGATGGATCACGGCCTCGACGCCCTGCATCCACTCGACTAGGGTTTCAGGCCGTGTGACATCGCCTTTGACGATCTCGATCTTCGGCTCGACATCGCCCAGGCGAACGAGCGCTTTGTCTAGATTGCCGACCATCGCACGGACAGGTTTGCCGAGTTCGACCAGCCGCCGGACAAGGTTATTCCCAACGTAACCTGATGCTCCTGTGACCAGAATCATCTTTGCCTCCCTACTTTGCCTGCTTTGAGGAAACCATCTGGCCGGGCCAATTGTGCGTTACAGAACTTATTGAACGAATAATATCATCAGAACAATGTGAACGTCAACTGTGGGCAGCTACTCGACGCGGATTATACCCAGGTCAACGTGATCCGAGTTGCCGGCGGGCAAGCGCGCTCCTGGATCATGGGCGTCATACAGTCCGGCGATCAGGTGGTAGCCGCCGGAAGGTAGAGTGGTCGGGATCAGAAGCCCGTGCAGATCCGTCACTGCCTGCCCAGGTTTCCAGGTGGTTGTGAGCGCCAGATTGTTGCCCGGTTCGCCGTCATGCTGCGCGACCAGTTGGCCCTGATCGTTGAGCAGTTGGACGAACACCTTGTAACGCTGCGTCAGGGGTTGGTCGGTGCTCCAGGTCAGGGTGACGCCAAGTACGTCGCCCGGCTGCACACGGTTCGCGCTCAACGTGACGCTTTGCAGCCTGATCGAGTCGCCGAAGCGAGCGTTCATGCCAGTCGTCACCCCAGCGGACGATGGCAGTGTGGCGTACTGCACCAGCCGCACGTCGCCGTACCAGGTCGAACTGGCTTCAAAGGCGCTGGCGGTCAACGTCTTCTCGACGACACGGTTGGGGTCGCGCTCGGCCTCGCCCCAGTACAGTACGAATATGCGGCGGTGGTGGGCGATCACGTCTTTGACCGCCGATTCTGCCGCCGCGTCGTCACCGCCTAGCCCGGCAGGCAGTGTGTAGAGCGGCGCACTGCCCCGGTAGTAATAGGTGAATACTTCTTGCTGGTTGGGCGCGTCGAGGATGATGGCGTCGTTGGGGCGCGGGTTGGCGGCGATCAGCCGGGCCATTTCTCGGTAGTTCGGACGGGCATAGACTCGCGCGTCGTAGAGATTTGCCAGCGAGTCGGATGCGGCAGTCAGCATCCAGAACAGGCCAAAGCCTGCCGCCAGCCGGGGCAGCGCCTCGACGAGGATAAACAAATTCGGCGATCCGATCTCCCACAGCAGCCAGACGCCCCGCCCGATCAGCAGCGCCGAGGCGATCTGCGCCGGCAGCAGGAATTTGAGATTGGCTTCGCGGAACAGGCCGAGCGCAAACAGCGGCCCCACCGTGACCAGCAGCCACAGCCAGGGCGCGAATCGCCGCCACCACGAGGGCTGCGGGCGGCGCACCCAGTCCGGGAGGAGCGCGGCGAGCATAAACAGCGCAGGCCAGCCATAGGCCAGCCAGGGCACCGTGCTGGCCGTGTTACCAAAGATCAGCCAGCGGGCCACCGTTGCCACTCCGTCGCCCAACGAGATGGGCTGCCCGGTGCGCGGCCAGCCTGTGACCTGTACCAGCGCTGCACCCAGTTGGGGCAGGAACAGGATCAGCGTCAGCCCATTGAGCACAACGTACAGAGTAAGCGGGCGCAGTGGCCGCCTGCCGATCCACCACAGCACGAACAGGATGCCCTGCGTGACCATCACAAAGGGGTAAGTGTATTGTGTGTACAGCCCGGCGGCGTTCAGGAGCGCCAGCGCGAGTGACAGTTGCCAGGCGGGGCGAGCCGTCCAGCGCACAAAGACCAGCATGGAGGCCGCCGCAAACAGCGCCAGCGCGGCGTACATCCGCGCTTCCTGGCCGTAGTAGACGCTGAAGGCATTGACCGCAACCAGCAGCGCCGCGACCAGGCCCGCGCCACCGGAGAACAGCACGCGGCCCAGGCCATAGACACAGGCGACGGTCAACACACCGGCAAAGGCCGAGAGTGCGCGCAGGGCAAATTCACTCTCACCGGCCACCGTCAGCCAGCCCTTCAAGACGACGTAGTAGCCGGGCGGGTGAATGTCCAGGCGTGAGGCTGCGATCAGGTCGGGCAGCGAACGCTGCGCCAGCCGCAGGCTGTTGCCCTCGTCATTCCACAACGATTGGTGATCGATCTGGTGAAAGCGTAGTAGAGTCGCCAGCAGCAAGATCGCCAGCGGCAGCAGGCGGTACACGCGCCGTTGTAGAGCCGCGCCAGCCAATTCTGTCATCGCTTACGGTTTGCGAGTCGCATAATTCTTTATCGCGTCGTAGACGGGGTGCGGCGTGAAGTCGGGATCGAGCATACGGAAATAATACTGGCTCTGGTTCTTCTCGTGGTCGTCGGCATTCTTGAAAAACCAGTAGCACATGACGCCGACGAACGGCCACTCGTCGCGGGCGCGCTGGTAAGCCTCTACAGCATAACGCGCGGCCTGCTCTTCCGTGACCTGCCCGTAACGCAGACGATCCTGGATGTCGGGCGCGGTGGCCTCATCGGGCACCGGATTCCAGGCCACCTCACCGATCCAGATCGGCTTGGCGGCGTCGCCATTGGCGATCATCATGTCGCGCAGCCACAGCACATGGCTGAAGTTGATGACCGTCGGGCGCATCCGCCGATCCGTCGGCCCGCTGAACAGCCCGTAACCCTGCGCGCCCAGGATGTCGAAACAACGCGCCGCACCCGCATCATACATGCGCTGTAAAAACACCAGGTCGTTCAGGTTGGCGTCGCTCAATTCGATGGTTTGCGCCAGCGTCGCGCTGATCACCGAGATCGATGGATCAACCGCTTTGAGCGCCCGGTACGTGCGGCACAACAGGTCGGTGTAGGCCTGCGGGTTGACGGCCTGTTCGCCCCACTCCGGGTAGATATTCGGTTCGTTCCAGACCTGGTAGTAGTGGATGCGGCCCTTGTAGCGAGCGGCGACTGCTGTCGCATAGTTGACAAAATCCTGAAAATCGGCGGGCGGCGCGTGCCCTGCCAGCGCGCCAGACGGCTGGCTCCAGGCAGGTGGCACACCAAGACGGGCAATGATGCCGACATGATAGCGCTCGGCCAGCGCGACGATGTTGTCGTATTTGTCCCAGGCGCTGATGGCATCCGGCTGGCCGTCGCCATTCAGGTCGTTGCGATCATCGACGAAGTTGCCGCGTTCTTTGATTTCGATGTCCGCCCAGGGGAACTGCTGGCGAATCCAGCCGATTCCGGCGTCAGCGATCAGCTGCATCTGCCGCTCGCGCTTGCTTTTCTCGGCTTCCTGCTCCAGAAAGGTGTTGACGCCGACGGGGTTGCCCTCAAAACGCGGCACGCTCGTACTGCTGGCGGTGACAGGCTGGCGGCGCGTCCAGTTGCCCAAGTAATTCAGGAAGCCATAGACCTGCTTGGCCGGCGCTTCTTCACCTGTGACACTGTAGAAAAGCCGCCAGGCCAGCCCATGAAAGCGCAGATCGAGCAGCAGCCCGACCAGCAGGGCGATGGCAACAACACAGAGGATGAGCAGGCGACACTTTCGGGAATGGATGATATTCTGCATGTGGCGGATTATAGCGCGGCGATTGTGGAAATCGGTTCAGCGGCTGGCATAGATTGTCGCCTCGTAAAGGGTGGTCATGGTCTCGCACTGAGCATCGAGCGAAAAGCGCTTGCGGGCACGCTCGTGGGCTGTCCGCCCAACCTGCTCGGCGAAGGCGGGCTGCAACATAAATTTGCCGATCTGGATTGCCAGATCGCGCGCATCACCCGCCGTCGTCAAAAAGCCCGTGATCCCCGGATCGATGATCTCCATCGCGCCTGCCGTGCGCGTTGCTATAGCGGGCTTCCCTGCCGCGGCGGCCTCGATCAGGGCCTGCGGCAGTCCCTCCTTGCGTGAATGCACCACGACAACAGTACTGGCTGCGATGACTGCCTTTGAGTCAAGTTCTTTGATCCAGGTGATCGGGTTGGGCGGGTGGATTTTGGCCGCTTGCTTGAACAGGTTGTAGCGCAACGGCCCCGTCCCGACGATTGCCAGGTTGGCAACCGGCACACGTTGCAGAAGGCGCTGGTAGGCTTCCAGCACAACCACGTGGCCCTGCCCCTCGACCATTGGCGCGATCATGGTGACCAGCGGCCCTTCAGGCAGACCGAGCGCGGCTCTGTCCGGCACAGGCGGCGGCGTAACGCCGATCTCTATGCCGGGATAAACCACGTAAATTCGATCTGGCAGGGAGTACAGCGTCAACAGATCGCGCTTGAACAGCTCTGAGGGCACGATAACGCGATCTATTCCCCAGCGCATCAGCCGCATGTAGGCCCGCTGCAACAGGCTGCCTGCGAGCGTTTGTCTCTCAGTAAAGGGCAGATCGTAAAGGGAGGCCAGCGTCGGGATGCCCTGCCAGCGCCCGGCCAGCGCCGCGTAGACGACGGCTCGCTTCCCCAGGGCGTGGATCAATTCAATGTCCTGCTCCCACAGCAGCCTTCGCAGCCTGCGCAAAGCTGCGAAATCGAGCCGCTGCTGTGCATTGAGGGCGTTCTCGCCGCCCCGCAGCGCTATCACTGTGGGTTGGATGCGGCTGCGATCCAGAAGTGGCACGAGCCTCACCAGGTCGCGCCGTGCGCTGGCGAGGACGAAGCCCTCGTCGTCTGCCAGGCGCACCTCGCCGTCCAGTTCGGCAGTATCATCCAGCAGCAGGAGGATGCGCATGGACAACTCCTAGAAGACGGCTGACCTCACCCCCTATCCGCGAAGCGGAGAGGGCGACCGGGAGACCAGGAGGGCGGGGTGAGGTCAGGTGACCCAGCCTTTGGCGCGCTCGACGGCGCGCAGCCAGCTACTATACAGCGCATCGCGCTCACCCGCACTCAGGCGCGGCTCGAACGTGCGCTCGACGCTCCACTGCCGGGCGATCTGCTCCGGTGACTGCCAGAAGCCGACAGCCAGACCGGCCAGGTAGGCCGCGCCGAGGGCCGTCGTTTCGGTGGTCGCCGGGCGCTGGACGGGAACGCCCAGAATATCGGCCTGGAACTGCATCAGCCAGTTGTTGGCCGTTGCACCGCCGTCGACGCGCAGCGCATCCAACTTGAGATGAGCGTCGCGCATCATCACTTCCACCACGTCACGCGTCTGGTAAGCGATGGCTTCCAGCGTGGCCCGCACAATGTGGGCGCGGTTGCTGCCGCGCGTCAGGCCGACGATGGTGCCGCGCGCGAAGCCATCCCAGTGCGGCGCGCCCAGGCCGACAAAGGCCGGAACAACGTACACGCCGCCCGTGTCCGGCACACTGGCCGCCAGGCTCTCCGATTCAGCCGATGTTCGGATCAGCCCTAGCGCGTCGCGCAGCCATTGGACGGCAGCCCCGGCGATGAATACGCTGCCTTCCAGCGCATAGGTCGCCTGCTGCTGATCGCCTAGCTGCCAGCCGATGGTCGTCAGCAGGCCGCCGGGCGATGCCACGTCCCGCTCGCCGGTGTTCATCAACAGAAAGCAGCCCGTCCCATAGGTGTTCTTGACGCTGCCCGGCGTGAAACAGGTCTGGCCGAAGGTCGCCGCCTGCTGATCCCCGGCGGCCCCTCCCAGCGGGATAGCTGCGCCAAGACATTGAGGATCCGTCTCTCCATAGACTGCGCTGGACGGCCTGACTTCGGGCAGCAGGGCGCGAGGCACATTCAGAAGTCGCAGCAGTTCGTCATCCCAGGAACGGGTGTGAATGTTGTAGAGCATGGTGCGGCTGGCATTGCTCACGTCCGTGACGTGCAGTTGGCCGCCTGTCAGGTTCCACAGCAGCCAGGTGTCCACCGTCCCGAAGGCCAGTTCGCCGTTTTCGGCGCGCTCTCGGCTGCCCGGCACGTGGTCAAGTATCCACGCCGCTTTTGTGCCGGAAAAATAGGCATCAACCACCAGCCCGGTGCGCGCCCGGATGTCCTCGGCGTACCCATTGGCCTTGAGTTGCTCGCACACCGGCACGGTGCGGCGGCACTGCCAGACAATCGCGTTGTAGACCGGCTGGCCCGTCTTGCGATCCCAGATCAGAGTCGTTTCGCGCTGGTTGGTCACGCCAATCGCGGCAATGTCGCTGGGCTGGGCACTGGCCTTAGCGATCACCTCGTTTGCGACGGCAAGCTGGCTATCCCAGATGTCGGCGGGATTATGCTCGACCCAACCCGGCTGCGGGTAAATCTGCGGGAATTCCTTCTGTGCGATGGCAATGGGCCTCCCCTCAGCATTGAACAGGATGGCGCGAGAACTGGTCGTGCCCTGATCGAGGGCCAGAATGTAGGGGGGCATAACGGTATACTACCCTTCGGCGTGAATAAACTCGTGCTGGATCAGCCAGTTTAGCAACTGCTCTTCATTCGGCTCCGTCAGCATGGAGCCACGATTGACGCCGCGCGGGCTGGCGCTTTTGGGCAGCGGCGCGGGTTCCTCGTAGGGCAGGTCTTCGCCTGCCATCGCCACCACCAGCGTTGGCACGGACAGGAATCCCGTCCAGTTCAGGACCCGTTGCTCAATCGTCTTGTCCTGATCGATGAACAATTCCCGGTAAGGAACGTGCTCGTTGTTGAGCACGCGCCGGGCAAGCGTAACAAACGGGCATGGGGTAGTGCGGCTGTACATCACGAGGTCTTTCATGGAAGCCATTCTCCATCTGTCCGGTTATCGGGCGATGAATGTTCCGCCCGCTCTATCCCAAAGACTTTCGATCACGGGGTCTTGGTCGGCGTCGGCACACGTGCCGTCGGCGAAGGCTCCGGCAGTGACTTCGGATCGAGGAAGCATAGCAACCCGTTGACGATGCCCTGGGCCAGTCGATCCGTGTGGTTCTGCAACAAATCCCGATCATAACTCAGGAAGCCAAGTTCCAGGATCACCGCCGGTGTGGACGGCGCGATCTCGTGGAAGGCATGGTAATCGGTCATGTTGACGGTAATGCTGCCCGGCGTAAACGGCAAGCCAGTGACGGCGCTGTAGTTATCGCGGACACAATCATTTAGCGCCAGGTCACGGTCCCGAGCGCTGAGGCGTTCGGTGGGGTTCGTCACCTTGAAGCCGGAGTGATTGTAACCGTCGTTAAAATTGTCGCACGAATCGGCGTGAAGCGAAATAAAGGCGGCAGCCTGGTAGCCGAACAACCGGGTATCCCATTCTTCCAGTTTATCAACCGTGAAGCCGCGCCCCCGGAGGGTGGCGATGACCTGATCGGCCACCTTCATGGCAACTGCGGCTTCGTTGAACCCATCAGGGCAGACTGTCCCCGGATCGACGTTGCCTTTGGTTGAGCCGCGCGTAGCAATGCCGCTGTGTCCGGGCACGATGCCGATCCGGTTGAACCAGATGGGCGTCGGCAGAAAGGTGGGTGTGGCATCAATCTGCGCAGCGGTAGCCTGGGCAATTGCCAGATTGCGAACCGCGCCAGCCGCCAGGAAGTCCGGTGAAGTCCACCACATGAACACAGTAGCCGCGATCACGGCAGCGGCAAAGGTGATGATCAGTGAGCGTACAGTGCTGAAGGTTGTGACCAGCGTGTAGCGTTCCTTGCGCTGCGGGCGACTCGTGGCCGGGCTGCTGGCCTGGGGTGAGCGCGACGCTGCTTTTTTGGCCGCAACGGTTTTGGCTGAAGGAATGATGAATTCCGGCGCGGCAGGCGCTTCCTCCGGTGCAGGCGGCATTTCCGGTGCGATGTGCTCCGCCGGGATCACCTCCGGCACTGGCTCGGGGATCGGCTCGGAGGGGCTACGCTGTTCAGGTTGATCGACCAAGAATTGTCTCCCATGTACTGGGACAGTGGTAATCCAGTATGTTAACCACGCGCCGCCTTGCGCGCAAAAGTCCCGATCTACTCGGAAAACTCTGTGCTACAATGCACAGTATATCCTGCTTGCCGCTACCCCTGCGGGTCTATGCGCCGACAACTACCGTACACCTGGGGCCTGACCGTCTTACTTTTGACAGCCTTTCTTGTGGCGGGCTGCAATTTTGGCTCTCCGCCGCCCGCCACCCTGCAAGTCCAGTTCCCGACTCTGGCTGCCAGCGCGCCGGGAACCCGCTTGCCTACGGCCTCGCTGCCTGCCGGGGCGGGCAGCAGCCGCCCCATTGATCCGGGCATCCGGGACATCCTGGACAGCGTACAGAGTGACCGGCTGATGGTGGCGGTGGGCACACTGGTCGATATGCAAACGCGGCACGTCCTCTCCAAAACGACGACCACCATCGGCGGCATCGACGGCGCACGCGATTGGCTGCTAGCACAGTTCAACGCTATCCGCGCTGAAAACCCGGATCGCCCGATCAGCATATGGACACAGCCTGTCCCTTTGACCTGGAACGGGGTCAGCGTGACACCCTACAACGTCGTTACCGTCTTTCAAGGGACGGACGTGGGCGCCGGTGTGCTCGTGCTCGGCGCCCACTATGACAGTATTTCGACAGACTATTATAACGGCCAGGCCTACGCACCGGGTGCGAATGACAACGCTTCGGGCGTGGCGGCCCTGCTTGAAATTGCGCGTATCCTGGCTCCGCTCTCACACCGGGCCACGATCCTGTTTGTGGCCTTCGCTGCCGAGGAAACGGGTCGCCAGGGCAGCCTGGCCTTCGTCAAGAATTATTTGCAGGCCCAGAGCAAGCCAGTTGACGTCAGGGGCATGATCAACCTGGACATCATCGGCAGCGAGGTTGGGCACAATGGAGAGGTCGATCACCGCACCATCCGGCTGTTCTCCGCCGATCCCAACGACTCTCCCTCCCGGCAATTGGCGCGGCAGTTGGCATTGATTATCAGTACCTATCTGGACGACGCGGACCCCGTCGTCCAATCCGCCGAGGAACGGGTCGGACGGTGGGGCGACCACCAATCGTTCAGTGCGGCGGGCTACCCATCGGTGCGCGTCATTGAGGGGCTGGAAGACCAGACGCGCCAGCATACGCCCCGCGACACGCTCGACAACGTACAGCCTGCCTATCTGATGCGCACGACGCGCGCAGCGCTGGCGGCGATCACGATCCTGGCCGACGGCCCGGCTGCTCCCGCTGATCTGTCACTGCGGATGCCGCTCACCAATTCGCAGGCCGAAACGCTGCGCTGGACGCCCTGCCCCGGCGCAGTACGCTACCTGGTCACGCTGCGACAGACCTCCTCGCTGTATTACGACCAGGTGTTCACTGTGGCGGCCTCACCCGCGCCAGAGTTGACGTGGGGCGGCTTAACCCAATACGCCACCGTCGCCGTCGCCGCCGTCGATGCCGCCGGGCGCATGGGGCCGCTGACACCGGAAATGCCCCTCTCGGCGCTCCGTCGAGATTGACTGCCGAGATTGACTGCGTCGTCTGACGAGCGTGCCCTGAGCGCTGGCCCGTCGCAGGTTGACGGGGCGGTTCGCGCATGTTAAAGTTAGCCCCGTTGGGGGTATGTTGAGCGTCAGGTATCCAACCCTATTATCGGATACCCACACGCAGCGGCATCAGCCGTTTTCTAGTTTCATCCAATTTATTCGTGTGATACCGTACCCCAGCCGCCCGTAGCCAAACAAAGGGACACCCAACAAACTTCGGTTGCCCACTTGGAGGAGGGAGTGTCTGGGCCAGGCGCTCCCTCTTTGTCGTGGGTCTTTTGTTTGCGGCGGTAGCAGTCGGAGTACGGCAGGGAGGTAGAAAGATGACCTCAGAATTGGCCCTGAGATTGGTCGGTATGATTTTGCTGGCCCTGCTGGGCGCGCGAATCGGGATCGAGGTCGCCGCGCCGCCGCTGGCTCCAGATATCTTCGCCCTTATTTTTGGCCTGACGGGGGCGCTGGTGGGCCTGATCCTCACACCCTACGTCACGACGCGCCCGGCGCGAGCTGCACGCCATGTTATCCGGGAGATGCCCGCCGAGGTGCTGCTGACCTCGATCATTGGTTTGATTTTCGGGTTGATCATTGCAGCCTTGTTTTCTGTACCGCTTGGCTTGCTGCCACCACCCTTCAGCCAGTGGGTTCCTTCGATTGTCGCAGTCGTCGCAGCCTATCTGAGCATTACCATTTTCGCCTTTCGCGCCCAGGACGTGTTCCGGCTGGCCCGCGAACTGTTCCGGGGCGGCACGGAAGCGGCTCGCGTCGAAGTAATGCCAACGGAGGCGCAAATCTTGCTGGATACGAGCGTGATCATCGATGGGCGTATCCTGGACATCAGCAAGACAGGCTTTCTGCTCGGCACGCTGGTGATTCCACGCTTCGTGCTGGCGGAGCTACAACACATTGCGGATTCGGGCGACGTGCTGCGCCGCAATCGCGGACGGCGCGGCCTTGAAATCCTGGAGGAGCTTCAGCGAGGCAGCAAAGCGCCGGTGCATGTCGCGGACATCGAAGTGGAAGGTGTACGCGAGGTTGACGACAAACTGGTGGTACTTGCCAAGCAGAACCAGGCGCTCCTCATGACCAACGATTACAACCTGAACCGCGTCGCAGAACTGCAAGGCGTCAAAGTTCTGAATATCAACGAGCTTGCCAACGCCGTCAAAGCCATCTTTCTGCCGAATGAGACGCTGACCATCACGATCATTGCCGAAGGCAAGGAGCAGAACCAGGGAGTCGGCTACCTGGACGATGGTACAATGGTTGTGGTGGAGGATGGTAAGCGGCATATGGATCGCACCATCGAGGTCATCGTGACGCGCATGATTCAAACGGCAGCGGGCAAGATGTACTTCGCCCGCCCCCTGGAAGACTCACGTCGATAGTTCGGCCACAGCTTGATCCTTGATCCGGCCAGTGAAGGGCCACGTTCTCGTGGTAAAATTCCTGGGCGGATCATTCGTAATTTTTAGACTAATCGTTTCCAGCTATCGGGATAGCTAAGAAGGAACGTTCACCGCCATGACACTGCGTGTTTTCAACGTCCTGCAGCGCGAGAAAGTCGAATTTGTGCCCATCACGCCCGGCAAAGTCAATATGTACGTGTGTGGCCCAACCGTTTATGACCACGCTCACCTGGGCCATGCCAAAACCTACGTGTCCTTCGACATGATCGTGCGCTATCTGCGTTTCACGGGTTACGATGTGCTGTACGTGCAAAACCTGACCGACGTAGGGCATCTGCTGGATACGGGCGAAGACCGTATTCTCAAGAAGGCACGGCAGGCGTCCGCGACCCCGATGCAGATCGTGGAAATGTATGCCCGCAGCTACTTCGAGGACATGGACAGACTCGGCGTCGTCCGTCCGGATATCAGCCCGCGCGCCAGCGCCCACATTCCCGAACAGATCGAGATGATCCAGACGTTGATCGATAAAGGACATGCCTACGTTGCCGACGGCAACGTCTACTTCGACGTAACAAGCTGGCCGGATTACGGCAAGCTGTCGCATCGTCGCCTTGAGGAGCAAGAAGCCGGGTCGCGGCGGCTGACGGGCGATGGCAAGCGCAACCCACAGGATTTTGCGCTCTGGAAACGGGCCGAGCCGGAACACATCCTGCGTTGGAACAGTCCGTGGGGCGTGGGCTATCCGGGCTGGCATATCGAATGCTCGGCCATGTCCCGCAAATATTTAGGCAACACCTTCGATATTCATGGCGGTGGCATCGACAATATCTTCCCGCACAATGAGTGCGAGATCGCCCAGAGCGAAGCGGCCAACGATGCGCCATTCGCCAATTACTGGCTGCTGGTCGGCAGTCTGACCGTCAACGGCGAGAAGATGTCCAAGAGCGTTGGCAACTTCGTCACGATCAAGGATGCATTGAAAAAGTACCGCCCGGAAGTGATCCGCACGTTCGTGTTCCAGGCGCATTACAGCAACCCAATTGACTACAGCGACGAAGCACTGTCGGGCGCGGAGAAAGGCTGGGAACGGCTGATGACGGCGGTGCGCCTGACCCGCGAGAAGTTGCGTAATGCCCCCGACGACGGCGCAGGCAGCAGCTTCCAGGCGGTGCTGGACGAGGCGCGGCAGAAATTCACCGAGGCAATGGATGATGATTTCAATGCACCGGTAGCGCTGGCAACCTTGCAAAGCCTGACCGGAGAAGTTAACAAGCTGCTCAACGGCGCAGAGCCGGTGGGCAAGGCCACGCTGGAAGCCATTGAAAAGACGTACACTGACCTGGGCGGGCAGGTCCTGGGTATCATCCCGGCAGCAGAGGTGTCGTCGGCCAACGCGCAGCGTGAGGATGGGCTGATCCGGCTGCTGATCGAATTGCGCAACCAGGCCCGCGCCGAAAAGCAGTACGCGCGCTCCGACCAGATTCGCAACCAGTTGAAAGCACTGGGCATCACGCTTGAAGATCGGCCTGACGGCACGTTCTACCGAATCGATTAGAAAGCAGGCGGGCGGTGTCCGAAATCATCTACGGACGTTGGGCCGTGATGGAGACGATGCGTGCCGGGCGTCGGCAGCTTCAACAGATGGTGCTGGCTGAGGGCATCGAAGAGAAAGGCATCGTCAATGACCTGATGGCGGAAGCCAGACAGCGCGGCCTGCCCATCAAGCGCATCCCACGCCGTATGATGGACGATCTGGCGAAAGGTGCGAACCACCAGGGTGTGATCCTGCGTACCGGGCCATATACCTACGCCGAGATCGAAACGGTCCTGAAACTGGCGGAAGAACGCAAAGAGAAGCCGTTTTTGCTCGTCCTCGACCTGCTGCAAGACCCACAAAATGTGGGGGCGCTGCTGCGCGTGGCCGATTCGGTGGGTGTGCACGGCGTCGTCCTGCAAGATCGGCGCGGGGTGGGCATTACGGCGGCAGTGACCAATGCCTCGTCGGGTGCGGCGGAACACCTCAACGTCGTTCAGGTCACGAATCTGGTCAACGCCATGAAGCAGCTGAAGGATTGCGGGGTGTGGATGGTCGGGCTGGACATCGGGCCGAACATTGTGCCGATTGACCGCGCCGACCTGAACATTCCGCTGGGCCTTGTGCTGGGCAGCGAGGGCGAAGGAATGCGGCGGCTGGTACGGGAAACGTGCGATCTGCTGGTTACGCTGCCTATGCGCGGGCATGTCGAAAGCCTGAACGTCGCCACCGTCGGCGCGATTGCACTGTACGCCGCCTGGCAGGCCCGTTCGTGGCAGGGCTGGTCGCAGGTACGGTAGGTTTTGTCCCCACTGGGCACTGAATGGGACATTGGCTCCCCTCTCCAACTCGAGAGGGGTCAAGGGTGAGGTCAAAAGGCAAATCCGCTGGAATATCCGGGCAAAGGACAGTACAATGGCCCGGTTTTTACGCCTCCGACTCAAGAAGGACGCTCAATGGCAGACCACAAGGCACTTTATGCCCAGGCCCGGTACTACGATATCGTCTTTGACCGGGACGTATCCCACGAACTGAATTTCGCCTTCAACATGTACCGCGACTTGAACCAGGGCCAGGAACCCAAAGCCCTGATCGACATCGCCTGTGGGCCGGGCTACCATGCGCTGCAAGCCGCACAGCGCGGCCTGCGCGTGATCGGCCTCGATCTGCGCGAGGAGATGGTCCAGCTTGGCGCAGAGAAAGCTGCCGCGCTCGGCGTTAAGGTGACGTGGCTGGCCGAGGACATGCGCACGTTTTCGCTCTCGCCCGCCGTCGATATTGCGCTGAACATGTTCGATAGCTTTGACGTGCTGGCAACGGATGACGACGTTTTGGCACACTTCAAGGCCATGTATGCCAACATCACACCCGGCGGCATCTACCTGATCGACCTCTCTCACCCGCGCGATACGGCCTACGGCGTGTACGGCGATTTCGCCTACACGGGCCAGCGCGATGGGATCAGCGTCCGAATCGAGTGGGAGGTCCACCGGGGCTTTGATCTGATCACCGGGCTGTCGGACGCGACGACGCACCTGTATGCCACCCACCCCGACGGCACAGTGGAGCATTTCGCGTCTCGCGCCAGCGAGCGTCTGTACATGCCGCGCGAACTGAATGCACTGGTCGATAAGGCGGGCGGGTTCCGTAATGTTGGCTGGTACGGCAACTTCCGCAAGAATCAGCCGCTCGACTTCAGCAGCAACGCCACCCGCGCCATCGCTGTGTACCAGCGTTTGGCGTAGCAACGCCCTGGGCTGAAGCCTGGGTCAAAACTGACATTCGGCCTATGCACCAGCGACGATTGGCTTTGACTTCGACCCGCGTTCGCCTTAAAATCCCGTTAACAACTGGCACCTGACGCCAGGGTCGTAGCGCGCTGCGCTTAACTTAAAAGAGGTTTCGTATGAAAGAGTACACCACGGATCAGATAAGGAATGTTGCGCTGGTAGGCCACCAGGGCGCCGGTAAGACGAGTCTGGTGGAGGCTCTGCTCTTTACTACCGGCGCGATCTCACGCATGGGCAAGGTCGCCGAAGGAACGACAGTGTCGGACTTCGACGAGGACGAAAAGAGCCGCCAACTCTCCATTACCACTTCACTGATTCCGATAGAGTTCGAGAACTGCAAAATCAACCTGCTTGACACACCCGGTTATACCGATTTCCAGGGCGAGGTGAAAAACGCGGTACGGGTCTGCGATTGCGTCCTGGTGGCCGTCGATGCCGTCGCCGGGCCGGAAGTCGGCACGGAACTGGCCTGGCAGTTCGCCGAAGAGTTCAACCAGCCGATCATCGTGGTCGTCAACAAGATCAACCGGGAAAACGCCAATTTCCAGCGCACGCTGGACGCGCTGCACACTCGCTTCCCGGATTACAAGTTCATCCCTGTGTTGTTGCCCATTGGTGAGGGGCCTGCCTTCAAGGGCGTGATCAACGTCCTGACGCAGAAGGCGTATTACGGTACAGGCGCGGAACGCAGCGAACCGCCCGCAGAAATGGCGGACGAGATTGCCAGCGCCCATCTGGCCCTGGTCGAGGCCGCCGCCGAAGCCAACGATGAGCTGATTAACAAGTATTTCGAGACGCAAGAGCTAACGCCCGACGAGATCCGCGACGGGATGCGCATGGCAGCGCGCGACGCCAACCTCAAGACCGTTCCGGTCTTCGTGGCGGCGGGCGAGGCCAACATTGCGACGGTTCCGCTGCTGGAAGCGCTCACCGTCTACGTGTCGCCGCCATCAGGCCGGCGGGTTGCCCTCGCCAACGAACCGGGTGAGGAAGTTCAATTCTTGCAGCCGCCACAGACCGACGACGGGCCACTGGCCGCCTTCGTTTTCAAAACCACGACGGATCGTTTCGTCGGCACGCTGAACTATTTCCGCATCTTCAGCGGCAGCCTGAAGAGTGGAAGTACCTATTTCAACGCGGATCGCAATCACGAGGAGCGCTTCGGCCAGCTTCTGATTATGCGTGGCAAAGAGCAGATTCCGGTCAACGTGCTCCACGCAGGGGATATTGGCGCGGTTGCCAAGCTGTCGATGACGCAGACCGGCGATACCATCTCGACGAAAGAGAAACCCATCAAACTGCGCAAGCCGACCTACCCGGCCCCGATTTATGCCGTCGCGCTTGATCCTAAGACACAGCAGGACGGCACGAAGATGGGCACGATCCTCACGCAGCTTGTGCAGGCCGATCCGACTCTGCACTGGCGGCAAGACCCCGAAACCAAGCAAACCGTCCTGGAAGGCATGGGCGACATTCACATTAGCATCGCCATCAGCCGGGCGGAACGTCTGGGCGTTGGGCTGAACACCTCGCTGCCCAAAGTGCCATACCGCGAGACGATCACCAAAAAGGCCGAAGCGCAGTATCGCCACAAGAAGCAGTCCGGCGGGGCGGGCCAGTTCGGCGAGGTTCACCTGCGCATCGAACCGCTGCCGCGTGGGGCCGGCTTCGAGTACAGGAACGAGGTGTTCGGCGGCGCGATCTCGCAATCCTTCATTCCCTCCATTGAAAAGGGCATCCGCAGCGTCCTGGAACAGGGTGTGATCGCCGGGTATCCTATCGTGGACGTGATGGCTGCGGTCACGGACGGCAAGATGCACCCCGTAGACTCGAAAGACATTGCTTTCCAGATTGCCGGGCGTGAAGCGTTCAAGGAGGCGTTTGTGCAGGCCGCACCGGTCCTGCTTGAACCGCTCATGAACGTGCGCGTCATCGTCCCGGAAGAGAACATGGGCGACGTGATCAGTGACTTCACGTCGCGTCGCGGGCGCGTGATGGGCATGGATACTGAGCACGGGCGCAGCGTGGTGACGGCCATCGTGCCACTGGCTGAAATGCAGCGCTACAGCAACGATCTGCGCTCGATGACGGGCGGGCGGGGCGTCTACACCATGACCTTTGATCGCTACGAACCGATGCCGAGTAACATCGCACAGCCGATCATCACGGCACACAAGGCCGAATTGGCAGCAGAATCGCAATAACTTACCTCTTGCCCCTTTCTCCGAATTCGGAGAGAGAGGCCAGGGGTGAGGTTCGCCTTTCAAGAGTTAATGTAGCCGGACGGCTGGCGAATGCACGAAGCGATATACGAGCGTCTCAAGGCGGTGGCGCGCGAAGGCAAAACCATCACCTACGGTGAGATCGCCCCGTTAGCGGGCCTGGACATGGCGAACGAGGCGGATCGCATCAAGATCACCGAGATATTGCAGGAAATCGGTAGTTTTGAGCTTCAGCATAATCGCCCGATGCTCCCGGCTGTGGTGGTACAAAAGAGTAAGAACATGCCGGGACAGGGCTTTTTCCGCGCGGCGCGGCGTTCGGGCGCATACAAGGGCAACGACGACCTGGGTTACTTCCAGGAAGAACTGCGCAAGGTTCACGAGTACTGGAAGCAAGCCTGAGGTGCAACCGGTTGCGCAAAGTGGGCGATCCTGTAACGTGCGAGAGAACGCGATGATCAAACGGTGGCTCCTGGCGATGTTAGTGAGCATGAGCCTTCTCACCAGTGTGTCTGTGGAACGGATCGATGCCTCTGCCGAATGCCCTGTGTCGGGCCTGGCGCGCCCTGGCACATCCATTCAGCGCATCGAGTCGGAAGGGTTGGAGCGGAACTATCTGCTCCACGTCCCGGCGGGCTATGACTCCAGCCGGCCCGTTCCGCTGGTCGTCAGCCTGCATGGGCTTGCCAGCAACGCGATTCAGCAAGCTGTCTATTCACGCTGGAACGACGTGGCGGATCGGGCTAACTTCATCACCGTCTACCCACAGGGCACGGGCAGACCGCCGCGCTGGAATTCCGGCGGCAGCCGCCTGGGCGGTGCTAACGGCGTCGATGATGTGCAGTTTATGCGCGACCTGCTCGCCGACCTGGCGAAGCGTCTGTGTATTGACCCGGCGCGGATTTACGTCAATGGCATTTCCAATGGCGGCGGCATGAGCTACCGGATCGCGTGCGAGATGGCCGATCAGGTCGCGGCCATTGGCACGGTGGCCGGTGCTTTCTACGAGTTTCCAGGAGGCTGCCACCCATCGCGCCCTGTCCCGGTCATCGCCTTTCACGGCACGGCGGATCCCCTGGTCAACTTCGATGGCAATCCGCGCCTGGGTCTGCCCAAAATCACGACCTGGGCAGCAGACTGGGCAGCCCGCAATGGCTGTACCACCAGTGAGGCAATCCCCGCGAAGGGCGAGGTCAGCGGCATTCGCTACACGGGCTGCAAGGGCCACGCCGATGTAGTGCTGTACAGGATCGAAGGCGGTGGGCACACCTGGCCCGGAAGCCCGATCCCGGTCTTTATCCTGGGCAAAACCACCAGGGCCATCAATGCCACCGAGACGATGTGGGCTTTCTTCGAGCAGCACCCGTTGACCTGACCACTGCCCCTCTGCATTTGCTGGCGCAGAGGAGGCAAATTTCCGCTGAACCCGCCTGATTTTTGCATCTACCCCTACGCCGTCTAAAATAGCGCGCAATGGCGGCTGCTCACGAGGACGATGTTCAGGGTTATGCCGTTTCTGACCGATGTCTACACGATGGGCAACACCATCGACACCTTTGCGCTTGGTCACTACGCGCGGGTGTACGAGGCCATCGATAGCCGCACCCACCAGCCATGCGCCTTCAAAGTGATGCGCCCCGAACATCTGACCGAAGACGGCCAGCCGCGTTGGGAAGCGATGGCCTTTATCAACGAGGCCGACCTGCTGACCCGCATGTCTTCCTCATCTCACGTAGTCAGGCTGCTGGACTGCGGCTACATTTCGGCGGTGGACGAAAACCCCCGCAGCGGCCAGATCGACTCGTATGGCCTGAATGTGGAGCAGTTCCGGCAGGGCGCGTACCGCTTCGCCGCGCAGCGCTGGCGTCCGTACCTGGCGCTCGAACTTCTGCCGCGTATCCAGAATCTGTTGTACTTGATGAAGCCCAATATGCCCGGTACGCGCTGGCGGCTGCCCACCGAAGAGGGACTCGACCTCGCCAGCCAGTTTGCGGAACTGCTGCGGCAAGCGCACCGCCAGCAGATTGTGTATCTCGATCACAAGCTGGAGCACGTCTACTGGGACGGCCAGGTGCTGCGCGTGATCGATTGGAACAGTTCGCGGCTGCTCGAAGCCGGATCGCAGACCCTGACGCAGCAGATCGCCACCGACGTGCACAATCTGTGCGTGGGCATTCTCTACCCGATCTTCACGGGGCTGTCGCCGCAGAAAGGCACGCTCGTGCCACAACCTGCCGGGCAGGCCGAGGTGGACAGCCGCTATAACGAAATCAACCAGTTGGATTTCGGCGCCGAGCCAACGCTCAGTTCGGCTTTGCAGCGCCTGTTGCAGCGCGGAGCCAGCCGCCAGATCGCCACCGTCGAGCAGTTCATCAGCGGATTGCACGGCGTAGCGGCTTTGTTCGGTTGGGACACGCCGAATGTGCCGATCAACCCCGCCATGCGCACGGCGCGGGAGCAGCTTCGCGCCGGGTTGACCAAACTGCGTCAGGGCCAGGATTCGATTCGTGAGGCCCGCGATATGCTGCGGGAAGCAGCCATCATGGACGACATCGGCGAGGATTTGGAGTCCGAACTGCGCCGGTTGCTCGGTAAAATAAACGACATGCTGAACGGTCGGGTCATTCCCTGAGCGAAGACGGAGAAATTTTGGATGGCGACGCTCCAACAACAGCTTACCGACCTGCGCCGACGCCTCGACGCGCTGCCCGCCGACGCCAGAGCCGCCGAGATTGCCCCATTGGAGGCCGAGGCACGCACGCTGTTAACCGCCAGCAAAAACACGCCCCACGAATCCGAGGCCAAAACGCTGTTTGCGGAACTGGCGCGGCGCAGCGCTTCGCCCGCTCCGGAGTCGGCAGCCGTGCGGGGGCTGCTGCGCCGGGCACGCATCCGCATGGAGATCGCGGCGGACGACGACGATTTTGATGAGGCGATTGACATCCTGGCCGAAGCACTGGCACAAGACCCGGACAACCCCGACACCCTGGCCCTGTTGCAGCAAGCCGGGCAGCGCAGTTCGCAACTCGGCCTGAAGGTACGCGATCTGCTGGTTCGGTACGGCATCGACCAGCCAGAGCCAGCGGAGCCGCCCTCGAATGGCAGCGAAGCGCGCGGCGTCGTGCCCGCCAGCGTACAGATTCAAAGTGTGCCGCCGTCGCTGACTCCGGCTGCATCTTCCAACCCGGCTGACACAGCACTGGCCGAAATCTCGCAGGCATACTACGCGGGCGACTACCAGAAGGCCATCGACCTGGCGAACCGGCTGCTGGCCGCGCAGCCTGACAACGCCACCGCCCTGGACTACCGCCAGAAAGCAGAAGATAACCTGGTACGCGGCATCGTGCCCGACCACCGCATTCCCTTTGATGCGCGTGTCGCCTACAACCGCGCCAATTCGCTGGTGCGCGCCGGAAATTACGACGAGGCCGAACGGTTGTACCGTGAGGCCCGCGAGCTGGCCGAGCGTGCCGGGATCGTCTCGTGGAAGGATGCGGAGCAGGCGCTGCTGGACATCCAGGATCTGTCACTGGCCCGCGAGTTGCTCTCCGATGGGGATCGCCTGCTGGCGGGCGACGACTGGCAGGGCGCGATCCGCAAATACGAGGGCGCGCTGCGCGTCGTGCCAAGCGACCCGGTGGCACGGGAGCGCATCGAACTGGTCAGGCACGTCCAGGAGCAGTATGACAAGGCAGCGGTGCAGTTGAACAATCTGTCGGGTACGCTGCCCGAACGGGCTGCCAGCCTGCAACTTCTGATCAATACCTTGAGCACGCTGCAACAGACTTTGCCGGGAAGTGCCCGCCTCCAAAACATGACGCAGGACGCCAACCGCCGCCTGCAAGCCGTCAAAGCGCAGTTGGTCGATCAGGGCAATGCGGCGTTGACTCGCGCTGAATCGGCCTCGGTGTTGGAAGAGAAGGCGCGGCTGGTGGGCGAGGCGGTGACGGCCCTGACCGCCGCATCGGGCATTGACCCCACCGATCTGGAAGTCAGCGCGACGCTGCAATCGGCCCGCCAGATGGAAGCGCGCCTGCACGAATCGCGGCAGATCATCGAGCGGGCATCGGCCCTGATCGCGCAGAACTTTGACAACGAACTGTCGCAGGCACGGGCGATGTTGGCCGGACTGCGCGATTGCGCGCAAGACCCGCGCTACCGCATGGTTGTGTCCGATCTGCTGGCCCGTCACCAGGAGCGCGTCGAGGCGGCCATTGATCGCCGTGATGTGGCCGCTGCCGAGCGCTGGCTGGGATTGGCGAAGGAAGAGCCGTTCAAAATCCTGGGTCGGCGGAGCGAACTCTTGCAGCTCGAGGAAGAAGTCCGCAATTTGCAGCGCAACCGGGCTGTCCGGGGCGGGATCATTATCGGCGGTGTGATCATTACCCTGCTGGCGCTGACGCTGGCAACCCGCCCGCTCTGGACGCCGATCATCAACCCGCCGACGGCAACGGTTACGCCCACGCCAAGCGCCACCCCAACGGTCACACGTACCTGGACGCCGACGGCTACCGAGACCCCGACCCCGACAGAAACGCCGACGGAAACCCCGACTTACACATTTACCCCTTCGCGCACGCCGACGCGCACGCGCACGCCCACCGATACGCCCACGCCGACAGAAACGCCGACGCCGAGTGACACACCGACCATCACGAACACACCGACCATCACACTCACCCCGTCAGAGACGTTTACGCCCACCATTTCGCCCACGCCGCCGATCCTGTGTGCGGTGGCTGTCCTGCGCGATCCGGTGGCCGTGCGGGTGAAGCCCAGTCCGGTTTCAGATATGCTCACGTTGGCGAAGCCCAACCAGCGCATGGACGTGATGGAGCAGCGGGTCGGCGACGATAATCGGGTGTGGTTCCGTGTCCAGTTCCCGCTCAACAGCCTGATCATCCAGGGTTGGGTACGGGCCGATCTGGTGACGCAGATTTCAAATTGCCCGCCATTCCAGTAACCGAGTTGAGCCGATGCTTGAGCGCTACAAGAACATCATCTTCGCAGTCGTGATTATCGCTATCGCCAGCGGCATCGTGGCGCTGCTGACCAACCGGCCCGCGCCAGTGGTCATCACCATCATCCCGCCGGGGCCGACGGCAACCCCGCCGCCCATGCGCGTCTACGTGACGGGCGCAGTCGCCAACCCACAAATGTACACGTTGCCGCCGGGCAGCCGCTGGCAGGATGCCATCGATGCGGCAGGCGGCGCAACGCAAAATGCTGATTTGCAACGCATCAATCCGGCGCAGTTCGTTCACGACGGCGACAAGATCGAGGTTCCTGTTGCCAGTGCGAACACGGGAGGCGGAAGCAGCAGCAAAACGGCTGTGCCCGCCGCTGGCCCGAACTTCCCGATCCACATCAACACGGCGACATTGGAGGAATTGCAGCAGTTGCCGGGTGTTGGCCCGGCGATGGCGCAGCGCATTATCGATTATCGCAACGCCAACGGCCCTTTCAAGAGCATGGGCGACCTGGATCGCGTGTCCGGCATCGGCCCATCACGCATCAAAGAATGGGAAGGCAAGATCGTGTTTGACTGACATGACCTGTATTCCACAGTACATGCGGCGTTATGTTAAACTCCGGGAGAGTGAGGAGTAACTGCGATGGCTGTACAGGACCGCCTTTACACAGCGCAAGACCTTGAAAACATGCCCGACGATGGCAAGGTCTACGAACTGCACAACGGAGTGCTGATCGAAGTGGCCGGATCAAAGTACCGCCAGACACGCCTGGCTGCCTGGATCGTTTATCTCCTGACGGCCTTTGTGGAGGAACACGAGCTTGGCGGCGCGGTCACCGGGGCGGACGGCACGTTCGTGCTGAACCGCTACAATACTCGCTTTCCCGACGCAGCGTACATCACACAGCAAACGGCACTTGATCAAGATGAGGACAGTTTCATGCGGGGTGCGCCCGATCTGGCCGTCGAAGTTGTTTCGCCGTCAAACCCTCCCCAGGATATGCAGCAAAGGGCGGGCGAATACCTAGCCGCTGGCGCAAAACTGGTATGGATCGTTGACCCGGAGGCCCGCACGGTGGATGTATATCGTCCCGATGGCAGCCGGACAGTCGTCAGCGGTGACGGAGCGCTGGATGGGGGCGACGTGCTGCCCGGCTTGAGGTTGCCCCTGGCAATGGTTTTCAAGCCCGTGTAGCAGTACGAATTTTCCTACTGCAATGTCACTGGGCTTCAGAACGACTTCTGGGCCAGAAACCGCCGGTAGTCGTCCAGCAGTGGATCGAGCGGCGTCCACAGTCGCCCCTCACGCAACACACAGCCTGAGAGCGGCACTCGATAGCGATAGGCGCGGATCGTGTTGCCCTGCACGCTGCGCACCAGTAGCACCGTCAAGTCGCCATTGTCCGGGTCGAGAAAGTACAGGGTCGGCTCGACGGCAATGATGGCCTTTTCCAGTTCCCGCGCCTGGAAAGCGCCACTGGCCGCGTCGAATACGTCGCGCGGCACAGGCAACGGATCGTAGGACGAGATCGGGTGCAGCGGCTCCGCATGGCGTTCCTGGTAGCGACTCTGGCCCAGGAACCAGATGTCGTGAATGCCACTGCGCCGGTACAGGTTATGCCGTTCCGTCCAGCGCTCGACGCTATTGTTGGCCTGCTGAAATTCCAGCGCGTAGCGCAGCCCGCCCGGCATTTCCAGGTACACGTCGGCGCGCTGGTCGGTGGCCGGAACATGCTGCTCAAGTGAGGCCAGCACCGCGCCCTGCCGGAAGTGCTGGTAGAGGCGCAGTTTGCCCTGGCGGTGGCTGTCGCTCTCCGGCTCGTGATCGATGGCAGCGCACTCGGCCAGGCTGACGTGTGCAAAGTGATGCACGCGCACCGGCCCGGCTTTGAGCATCAGGGGCGTGCCGCAGTTTGGGCAGTGCAGCCGGTGTTGGTCGGACAGCTCCCGCAGCGTATCCAGCGCGAGGTCGCCAATCGTCACGCGCTCACCTGTATCGCTGCGGATGGCAACCAGCGTTGTTTCGCTCACACTAGCGCGTAACCGTCACTTTGGTCAGGCCGCGTGGCGTATCCAGTTCGTGGCCTTTGGCGGTGGCGGTTGCCATCGCCAGCAGTTGGCCGGGGATGACTGCCACAATGGGCGACAACCACTCCGGCACACTGGGCAATTGTAGTGGCAGATGCGCGTGGGAGAGCGCTTCCTGTTCCGTCGAGATGATGGTCAGGTCGGCCCCCTGTTCGGTCAATTCCTCGATGAGCGCGCGCATGTCGGGATAGGTCGCTCCGCCCGGCGCCACCACGATCACCGGGAAGTTCTGCTCGACCATTGCCTTTGGCCCATGCCGGAAGTCGGCGCTGCTGTACGGTTCCGCTGTCACATAACTGAGTTCCTTCAGTTTGAGCGCGATTTCAAAGGCCGTCGCGTAGTTGTAGCCCCGGCCTACCGTCACGCAGCGCGTCATGAAACGGAACCGCTCGGCGCGCGTTTTGATCATGGGCGCGAGTTGCAGCACCTCGCTGACCATCCCCGGCAACTTTGCCAGATCGGCCCGCATACTGTCCAGGTCAGAGAGGTAGGCCGTCAGCAGCGCCATCGTCGTCAACTGCCCCGTGTAGGTCTTCGATGCAGCCAGGCTGCGCTCTTCGCCCGCGCCCAACGGAATGTGGTGGGCTGCGGCCTTCGCCATCAGCGAGTCGGGATCGTTGGTGATCGTGATGGTCAGCGCACCCTGTGCGGCTGCATCCGAAACGACCTGGGCCACGTCCACCGACTTGCCGGACTGCGACACGCCAATCACTACCGTGTCCTGGTAGCGCGGCGGGTGTCCATATAAGGTGCTGATCGAGGGAGCGGCCAGCGCAACCGGCAGCCCCAGGTGAATGCCGAACAGGTACTGCGCGTAGCGAGCGGCGTTGTCGGACGATCCACGCGCCGCAATGGTGATGTACTTGGGGTGGGCGGCACGGATCGCTTTGGCGACCTCGGCCACCACCGGGTTGTCGATCAGCCGCGCGATCACGTCCGGCTGCTGGCTGATTTCGTCTTCCAGAACGGATGAGGCGATCATCATTATCCTTGCTATGCTCCTGTCAGAGCCGCAGATGTGCTTCTACGTACTGCGTTCGAGTATAAAACTTTCGACGGCCCCCGCAACAGCGCTTTGTCCTGATTAGACATGAGCAATGTCCCTGACAGGGACGTTGCGCAACGCGCTCGGTTGTGTTCTCATTGCGCGAAGTGGACGAACGGGAAAGATACATCATGAATCGGGGTCGAGGCGAAGGCTGGGTCATCCTTCAGATCGTGCTGCTGGCAGCAATGGTGGTTATTCCGCCGCGCATTGGCGGCTTGCCGGCGTGGCCGGATGCCCTGTACGGGCTGAGTGTGGTGGCCGGCCTGATAATCGGGCTGATCGGACTGTTGTTCGTGGGCCTCAGCACATTGAACCTCGGCGCCAACCTGACCATTTTCCCCCGCCCCAAAGAGACCGGAACGCTGACGCAGCATGGGTTGTATGGGCTGGTGCGCCACCCCATCTACGCGGGTGTCCTGATGGGCGCGCTCGGCTGGTCGCTGCTGCGGGCCAGCCTGCCCGCCCTGGCGCTGACGGTGATCCTCGGCCTGTTCTTTGATCGCAAGGCGGCCCAGGAGGAAATCTGGCTGGCGGAGAAGTATCCCGATTACGCGGAGTACCGGCGGCGCGTGCGCAAGCTGATCCCCTGGCTGTATTAGACTCTTCGACGTCTTCCGGTTCCCCCTCTCCAGTTGGAGAGGGGGCAGGGGGTGAGGTCAACCGCCTCTAAATCGAGCTACTTGCCCGGAGTCGCTGCGGGGGTTGCCACGACTGAGTCGCTTGGCGCTTTTTCGTTGATCTCCACGCGGAACTTGCCCTTCAGCAGTTCATCCTGGCGCTTCAGCACCTTGTCGATCACGTCTTTGGGCAGCTTCTGGTCTACGCCGTGGAAGGGAGCCAGCGACGAGCCGCCCTTCGCCATGCTCGAAAAGTCCTTCAGGTCTTGCGCCGTGTACGACCCGGCAGCAATCTGCTTGAGCAGGTATTCAACCGTCGGCTCCATGTTCCACACCGGGCCGGTGATCACCCAGTCAGGAGCGAGGCTGTTCTGGTCGCTCATGTTGCCGAAGACCCACACTTTCTTCTCGGCGGCGGCTTCGATCACGCCGAAGCGCTCGGCGTATAGCACGTCTGCGCCCGCGTCGATCTGGGCCAGCGCTGCGTCTTTAGCGGTGGCCGGGTCAAAGAAGCTGTTGATGTATGTGACGCGGACGGTCACCTTCGGGTTGGCTTCGAGCGCCCCTTGCCGGAAGGCGTTGACCAGACGGTTGACTTCAGGAATCGGCATGGCAGCCACCACGCCCACCACGTTCGACTTGGTGATCGATCCAGCGATCAGACCGCACAGATAGGCTGGTTCGTGAATCCAGTTGTCGAACACGGACAGGTTCGGGTCCGACGGGCCAAGTTCCGAGCCGAAGGCGAAGGCGATGTCGGGGTAGTCTGCCGCAACGGCGCGGATCGCCTCCTCATTGCCGAAGCCGTCACCAATGATCAGCTTGGGGTGTTTCTTTTCAGCCACGTCGCGCAGCACCTTCTCCATGTCGCCGGAATAGCCAATGTTGTCGGTGTGCTCGTAAGTGATCTCCCCCTTTTTCTCGGCGGCCAAAAGTGCCTGGTGGATGACGTTGGGCCAGGGTTCTTCGAGCGGCGTGGCATAGGCTCCAAAGACCAGCACCTTGTCGGCAGCGCGCACTGCACCGGGCCGCGCGCCGATCAGCGCGCTGAAGGCAAGCACCAGGGCAAGCGCTAGAAGCAGGCGTCTACGTAACATCTTTTTCTCTCCTTTGATAGTTCAGGCTACTTGCCAATATCTTCGTTCCAGAGGGCCGGGTTTTTGGCGATAAAATCGCGCATCAATTGTTTGCATTCTTCGAGGTCGAGATCGATCACTTCGACGCCGTGCGATTCCATGAATGCGCGTGCACCAGCGAAAGTTTCCGATTCGCCGGCATAGACTTTCTTGATCCCGAACTGCACCACTGCGCCCGCACACAGGTAGCAGGGCATGAGCGTTGAGTACATGACGGTTCCGGCGTAGTTGCCGACTCGCCCCGCATTGTGCAGGCAGTCGATCTCGGCGTGGGCAATGGGGTCGCCGTGCTGCACGCGGCGGTTGTGGCCCCGGCCCAACAGTTGATCGCCGCGCGCCAGCGATGAGCCAATGGGAATGCCGCCCTCTGCCAGCCCGATCCGCGCTTCCTCGATGGCGATTCGCATAAACTGATCTGGTTGTTCCATAAGCAACCTCGGTGAGATGGAGAATGACTACTCCCATGATAGTCGATTTTCGAAAAAAGCCGATGTCAGACTTTACGAATCGCTTGAGCCAGCGGCATCTGTAGTATCCGGAACGGATTTTTGAGGGTGGAAGGCGACAGCCGCATCGAAGTGTTGACTGGCCTGTTGCGGGTTACGCCACCGATCATCCGAAGCGTCCACAACCGGACGTGCGCGTGTGGTTGCGGGCGAGTGGGAGTGTTTGCCCCGTATCACCCGTTTGCTATAATGGCCCCGATCAAGTGGGGGCTACGTGGACAAACAGAAAACGCGGGACTCTGTTCCTTCAAACTTATACACCGAGGAATATTTCTTAACAGCCTGCGAAGGCTATAATGAATTTGTCGCCACCGAGGGCGAACACCTTTCGCGCCGTTTGAATGCGGCCTTCGCGCTGGCGGCAGTCGAGCCGGGGATGCGCGTGCTGGACGTGGGCTGCGGGCGCGGTGAGATTCTGCGACACTGTGCGCGGCTTGGCGCAGATGCCTATGGGATCGATTATGCCGTCGTGGCCGTACAGCTTTCGCGGGATGTGATTGAGAACACGACGCGCGCACCGGGCAAGACGGGCGTCGCGCAGGCTGATGCCAAAAAGCTGCCTTTTCCTTCGGCATATTTTGACCGCGTGTTGATGTTCGACGTGGTGGAGCACCTCTATCCCTGGGAATTACACGAGGCGCTGTTGGAGATTCACCGCGTGCTGAGGCCCGATGGGCGCTTCATTGTCCACACGGCGCCGAATGCATGGTACGACAAATACGCCTATCCATTCGTGCGTGCCTTTCGCACATTGCTGGGGCAGGGCGCACAGTATCCTTCCAACCCACGCGCGTTTCTGGTGGACGTGAACCAGGATGTCCACGTCAACGAGCAGTCGATGGTCAGCCTGCGGCGTACACTGGCGCGAGCCGGGTTCAAGAGCCGCGTCTGGCTGGATTCGCCGCCCCAGGGCAAACAGAACAATGCAATGCTCGACGCCCTGCGCGGCGCTATGTTTCGCTGGCCGCCCTTCCGCTGGTTCTTTGAACGGGAGGTGTTTGCCGTTGCCACGAAGCGCTGATCGTCCGTGTTGTAGAACGTATGCCTAGTAACCGCCATGCGCGATAAACGCCCCGTCGATGAGCTTTCAATTGAAGAACTTGAGCGTATCCTGGCGATCCGCAAGCGCGAGGCCAGGCTGGCCCGGCTCCGCCGCTACGAGGGCCGTCGCATCAATGCACCAGCTGTCGATGCCACACTTGAAGAGAGTGAGCCACCAGAGATTGCGCCACAGCCACCCAAACCGGCCAGGCTACAAAAGCAACCGCCGGCTGCCCCTGTTTACGAGGATGACGACAGCACACCGCGCTTCGAGGATGAGCTGGACGCCCGGCGCAGCGGGCAATTCCGGCAGGGCAACCCGGATTGGGCCAAAGTGTGGTGGAACCGCCTGCTTCTGGTCGTTGAGATAGCCGCTGCACTCGGATTGGTCTACCTGGCCTACAGCCTGTTCCAGTCGTTGCAGGAAGTGACGCAGGTTTCGGCCAACATCCAGGCGCAGTATCAGGCGACAGCCAGCGCCAGATTGATCCCGCCGACGGCGACCCCGATCATCAACATGGGAGCGCTGGTGCTGCCTGTCGGCCATACAGTGAGCATCAATGACAAGGGTGAGGTGCAGGCAGCGTTCAACCTGGACGAAGTGCCCGCACAGTACCGGGATCAATTTGCGGCGATGCTTTCGCAGCCACTCGTCCAGCCCACGCCCAGCCCCGAAGGGCCGATACGCATTCAGATTCCCAAGCTGAAGGTGGACAGCACGGTGGTCAGCGGCGATAGCTGGCAGGCGCTACAACTGGGCGTCGGCCACCACGAGGGTAGCGCAAACCCCGGCCAGCGAGGTAATATGGTGCTTTCAGCCCACAACGACGTGTACGGCGAAATTTTCCGTCACCTGGATCAGTTGGAGCCGGGCGATACGATTACGGTCAGCAGCACCACCAAAGACTACGTTTATGTCGTGCAAGATCGCCAGATTGTGCGCCCGGATGAGGTGTGGGTGATGAATGCGCAGGGCGACGAACGCAAGCTCACGCTGATTTCATGTTACCCGTACCGGGTGGATACCAAACGCATTGTCGTGTTTGCGACGCTGCAACCGTAGGCTGAGAGTGTTCGAGAGCAAGTCAACAGAGTTTCCTCACCAAGCAAACCAGGAGAAAGTCTGCATGGCAAAGAAGAAGACGAAGCGGCCCAATCTGTCCCAGGAGACGCTTGAGCGCGCCCGCGCCGAACTGCGCGGAGATCGCCCGGAGCCAGTGGCGGTGGTCGAGAAAGTTAGCGCGAACGGTGGTCCGGCAGTGGTCGCTGCCAAGCCGAAGCGGGCCGCTGCGCCCAACCTGGCGACGCGCCGGGTGCCGTCCATCGAGGAGTTGATCAAGGAATATAACTACGTTCTCAAGGACTTGCGCAACCTGGCGATCCTGGCAATTGTGCTGCTGCTCGCCATTGTGATCGCAGCTGTGGCGCTGCCCCGTCCAACAGGCTGAGATAACCGGACTGAGCAATAGGGGCTGAGTACAGCCGGATTCTCATCTTCAGTTCTCATGTTCAGTCCACATCAGTTGAATGAGGCCCGTTTGAACGGGGAGGACTGAAAGGTTGGGCTTGATGGAACCTTGATGGAACTCAGTCGTCCGTCTGCGGCTCCCAGGCTGTGAGTCCTGGGAAGCTGGGAATCACTTGCCGTTGGGGTTGGTGGGCACTTGCGCAGCGCGCTGAACGGCGTGTTGGACGGCCTGCCGGCTGAAATCCTCGCTGGGCAGGGTATTGGCTGGCTCTTTGATGGGCACGAAGACAGAGATTTTGGTTCCCTGCCCTTTGGCGCTGTCGATTTGCAGTGTTCCCTCTATCAGGGCCACCCGTTCACGCATGTTGACCATACCCAGGCTGCCGCGCTTCTCGTAATTGCTCGTCACAGCGTCCACGTCGAAGCCTACGCCGTCGTCCTGAATTTCGACGACAGCATATTTGTCGCGGCGGTACAGGCGGACGTAGATATTGTTGGCCTGGGCGTGCTTGCGGGCATTGCCGACGGCTTCCTCGACAATGTAAAACAATACACCCTGGCGGTGCGGCTCTATCACCTGGTCGATGTCCTGCTGCGCCTGCAACGTGACGGACAGGTCGTGGGTTTCCTTCATCTTCTCCGCGAACTGCTTGAGCGCGGCGCTCAGGCCCTGTGTTTCCAGCACCAGCGGGCGCAGTGTAAACAGCATGTGGCGGATTTCTTTGGTCGTCTTGCGGGCCAGCTCTTCGACCTTCTGCAACTCCTCGTCGGCGCTTTCCGGCTTGGTCTGGATGAGCCGCCGGATGTAGTTCACGCGCATGGCGATGGCCGCAATGCTTTGCGTTGGCCCGTCGTGCAGGTCGCGGGCCAGTTTCTTGCGCGCTTCCTCCTCGACCTCGACAATGCGCTCTTTCTCCGTGACCAGGTTCTGGTATAACACCGCGTTTTGCAGAGCGATGGTGGCCTGTGTACCGATAGCGGTCAACAATTCAATGTGTTCGTCGGAGAAAGCATTCGGCTCGGTGGAACCGTAGACCAGCACGCCGTAATTGTCGAACCCGGCCCGCAGCGGGATCGCCAGGATCGATTTGGCATCCTGGAATGCCGCGAAATACTTGAGTTCGGGGTCTTCCTCGGTGTTGCTGGCGAAGACCGGTTCGGCCTGTTTCAGCGCCAGGCCAAGCACGCCGCGCCGCCCCGGCGTCGTCAGGCGCTGATCCTGGCGGGTGAGGCCGCGTGCCGTCGCAACACGCAGCTCGTCGTGCTGAAACAGCAAAACCATGCCGATCAGCCGCGCACCCGGCCCCATTTCGCGCAGGCCTAGCACACCTACATCCAGGGCAGACTCCAGCACCTTGTTATAGTCCAACGTCGCCCCCAGCGTGCTTGCCATCTCGTAGATGGCGCGGGCGCGGTCACGGGCAGCACGCAGGCGGTGGGACTCGATACCACGCGCGACAATAGTCGGATCATCGTCTTGAACAGGGGCGCTTCCACTGACCAGGCTCGTCAGCGCGGCGGTCAGGAACAGAAACAAGATACCGATCAGCAGTGCTGGGCCGTGATTGGAAAGCTGACCCATGACGACCTGCACGGCAAGACATAGCACGCCAATCAACCCGGTGACAAGCAAGCCCGACGTGCGGCCATAGCGCAGGGTGGCGATGATGACGGCGAACAAACCCATACCGACCATGATCAACGGTGAACCGCTGGATGCCCAGAAGAAGACGGCGGCCAAACCAACATCGCCGATCATCGTCACCAGCTTGAGCGCGTCACCCGATAAGTCCAGCAGGAGCAGAACCGCAAACAGCAAGTTGTAGATGACAGCGGCAATGATAGCGAAGACCATTACCTGCGAGGAAGTTTCCCCGCCGATCACCGCGTCCCGACCAGAAGCTAAGGCGATTAACGCACTGGCGATGAGCAGCCAGCGCAACGCGAAGACAATCCAGTCGAGGCGGCGCGAAGCCATCTGTTTGTTCAAGACAGTAAACCCTGTTCCAGAAACAAAATCGCAAGCATGATTGCTCATGTGTTGCGCAAGGAAACTCGCATCCCTCTGTTATAGTTTACCGATTTCAGGTGTGATGACAAGATAGCGGAGGCTGGATCGGCGTGTTTTTCACGGAGAATTCACCATTTTGCGATACAATTGAGATACCGTTAAGCAATCCTTTTGAGGAGGAGTTGGCCTGGATGAATTGAGTCAATACGCTGCCGAAACCACGTTACTTTATCGGCCCGTCGGCCAGGAAGAATTAAGGCTAATCGAGGCGAACGTCTTTACGGCTTCGCCTCCCTTCGCGTTTGCCAACCGGGTTTCCCGACACCACCATAGGTAATTTAGCGCAAGGGGACTGTCGCGTTGACGCGACAGCAGCGGAATTGCGCATCTCTCCTTTCTGTGATAGCATCGACCTCATCGATTGCCCTTACGGGCATGGTCACAACGTCCTTGACCAACTTCAAGTTTGGCGGCTGTGC
>JAJPHV010000040.1 GCA_021325095.1 Chloroflexota bacterium
CCAGCCATGGCCCTGTGCCTTACCGACCACATCTGGTCAATTCGTGATGTCCTGCTCACGCCGGTCTTTCCGTCCGGAGGTGCGAGATAATCTCATATCACTACCCAATCCTGCACAGAATGAACAAATAAATTTGGATCTTGTCCCAAATAGCAGTGTGTCTGCCATGACACAAGGGGAAGGAACACCTCTAGGCCACTACCTGCGCCTTGAGGTCATCTAGCGCGGGGTCTCATCCCGCACCTTGCTGATCTCGGCGTATCCAATCAGCCCCTTGCAACCACGCGAGGATTGCTATTTGTGGTTGTCAGTTTTGGCAAAACGCCCATAAAAATTGCATACGGATGCGCAGCCGCGTCGCACGCGACGATGAGCGATTGTGTGTGGAAAATGAGAGATTCATGAGAAGCCCTTGAAGTTCACGTTGCGGCAACATTTAGGATAGGGTCATCAGTGAGAGGGAGTAGCAGACATGTTCACGGTAGGCGAGTTTTCCCGACTGGCGCGGGTTTCCAAACGGTTACTACGCTACTACGATGAAATCGGTTTGTTGAAGCCTATCCATACTGACAAATTCACCAACCGCCGCTTTTACAGCGCTGAGCAAATGCCCCGTTTGAATCGCATCCTCGCGCTCAAGGATTTGGGCTTATCGCTCGACCAGATTCAGCGGGTACTGAGTGATGACATCTCAACGGATGAGATGCAAGGGATGTTGCTGCTCAAAAAAGCGGAAATTGAGCAGCAGTTACAGGACGAGCTGCAACGCATCCGTAGTATTGAAGCCCGCTTGCAGTTCCTCCGCAGCGCGGAGGCAGCCGAACCCTTCGATGTGGTCGTCAAGCAACTTCCTGCCCAACCTGTATTGAGTGTGCGGACAGTGCTTGACTCTTTGGAAGATGGGATGAGTATCTTCGGGCAAATCATGGCGGTCCTGCCAGAGAAAAATACGAATGGCTTGTTCTTCGCCATTATGCACAGTGACGGCATTGACGAGGGTGAGCTGGATGTGGAAATCGGGCGCGCCATAATGGCGAAAACTCATGCTCCTGTGCCCCTGCACGGCGGACTACAACTCAGTTTTCGTGAACTGCCTGCGGTTGCAGCGATGGCAACCTACATTGTGAACGGCCCCTCCGCGAACTTGCTTATCGGTTATAGCGTGATTGGCACTTGGGCAGAAGCCAATGGCTACCGCTTTGCGGGTGTGCCGCGTGAAGTCGCTCTGCAATTGCCGCGGGCTGCCGATGGGAGCGATGCTATCGCGGAAATTCAGTTTCCGGTTGAACGTGTTGCCCAGTCCTGAGCACTGATAATCGTCCACCTCTCGATCAGAGATGAGCTACGACTTGATCGATTCCATTAGTGAAAGGAACCATTCCCATGATGTTCATTGAACTGTTCGTCCCGAAGGGTACGCTCAGCGAGGAGCAGCGCCGCCGCCTCAGCGAACGGCTCATCACCGAGTTCATGACTGGGGAAGAGGAGCAAAGCGCGCCCTCTGGCGTGATCGAAGCCAACCGGGCGATTCAGCAGGTCGTCATCCACGAGCCGGATACATGGATCGTCGGCGGCAAACCTATCGCTCCAAACGAGCCACCCCGCTACCTGGTGCGTGTGAGTATTCCTGCTTCGTGGCGCAAGCAGATGAGCGCCGAGGTGATCTCGCGTGTCACAAGGGTACTCGCGGAAACCGAACCAAACCCGCAGCGGCTGTATCAGGAGCCTGTCGCGTGGGTACACGTCATCGGAGTCCCTGAAGGCGGTTACGGCACTTTCGGAAAAGCACTGGAAGGAACCGACCTCATCAAGATGATTACCAAACCGTACCGCGAATCTCCCGAACGAGAGGCGCTTATCAAATCAGCGCCACCTGGAACCCCCATCGACCCGATCTGCGGAATGAGCGTGCCACTGTCTGATAGTGCCCTTACTCTGGAACACGAGGGCACTATCTACGCTTTTTGCAGCGCCGGATGCCGGCAGGTTTTCATAGAGGAATTACGGGGCGGTTCACCTCGCTAAGCACCCCGATACCGCGCTGACTCATTGGACATGAGTCAGCCAGGGGAATTGGGAATATTGCCCTACTCTCAAAATTCATGGCACTCACAATGCCGCCGTGAAGTTCTATGACGGCGGGTATGCCTGTGCGTGTGTTCCTGGCCTGTCACTATCCGCAAAAGTAAGCACCGATGTGGTGTTAGAGGAGAACCTAATGATCGCAGGCGCGATTCGAGATCAGATGGTGAAAACCATCAAGTATGTCAAACCCGCCGCGTTTGACTCGGCCACCGGATTGACTGCGCAGGTCTACCAGCAGTTACAGGAGGATTTTATACCTGCTCCGCTGGTTGTCCTTCACGCACCTATCCCCGATGTCATGGCAGGGGTCTGGAGCATCCTGCGGGAAACGCTGCTGGCTGGCGACGTGGATCGCTCCCACAAAGAGGCGATAGCGGCCACAGTTTCCAAAACCAATGAGTGCCCCTTCTGCGTAGATGCGCATACCGTGATGCTGCGTGCAACGTCTGACCATGACGTGGCAGACGCGATCCTGCACGGGGACTACGATGGTATTCAAGACCCGCAGCTTCGTGCGATTGTGCAATGGGTACTGTCGAACCGGACGACAGAGACCACTAATGCTGTGCTGCCGCCATTTTCGCAGCCTGAGGCCCCCGAAATGATCGGTACGGCCATCACGTTTCACTACATCAACCGCATGGTGAATATCTTCCTGGGGGATAGCCTGCTCCCCTTGCCATCGGTGATGAAGGGGATTACCTATCGCCTGTACGCGGCTACAGAGGGCAAGCGGGTTGTACGCGGACTCACGCCGGGCAGGTCGTTGAAGTTTCTCCCACAGACGCACCTGCCCGCTGACCTATCGTGGGCAGCCGGAAATCCGTCTGTTGCGGGCGCATTCGCCGGGTTTGTGCGGGCAGTTGAAGCGGCAGGCGAGCGAATTCTGCCAGAGCCGGTGCGCGTTCTGGTCGATGAGCGGGTGCAGGCATGGAAAGGTGAGACGATGAGCATGAGTCGGCGCTGGGTAGAAGACGCGGTTATGGACATCGAGGTGATGCACCGAGCCGCCGCACGCCTGACCTTGTTGACGGCGTTGGCGTCCTATCAGGTCGATTCGCGTATCGTAGAGGATTTTCAGTCGCACTATCCAGATGATGAACAGTTGATTGCCGCCACCGCCTGGGCGAGTTTGAGGGCTGCCCGGCGCGTGGGATTGTGGTTAGCCAAGCCATTCAGGATGGCCGTATAAAGGAGAGCAGAATGAACGACTACTCAATTGCGCTGTTCCTGCACATCGTGGGAGCGCTGGGATTTTTCGTGACACTTGGTTTGGAGTGGACGAGTTTGCGCCATTTGCGACAAGCCACGACTACTGAGCAGGTTCGGGAGTGGATGCGCATCCCCGCTGAAATGGGTCGCGCAGGGATGATCTCTATGGTGACACTCCTCGCCGCGGGAATCTATATGATGGTCAGGGCCTGGGGTGGCGTGGCATGGATCATGGTGACGCTGGGCGCGATCTTCCTGTTGATGATCCTCGGCATGGTGGTCACTCGACGGCGCATGG
>JAJPHV010000133.1 GCA_021325095.1 Chloroflexota bacterium
CCCCAGCCATGGCCCTGTGCCTTACCGACCACATCTGGTCAATTCGTGATGTCCTGCTCACGCCGGTCTTTCCGTCCGGAGGTGCGAGATAATCTCATATCACTACCTTCTGCAGCGACTCGAGCAGAATAAGCAGCACCAGCAGTGTGCCCGATGCGACTTTCAGCCCGACCACAAAGTTGAGGACGAGGATAATCCCGCCCGAAAGCAGGCTGCCCGGCGTCCCGCCGCGAATGACGTTAGTCAGGAACAGCGTGCCGAAGAAGACGCCCAGCAGCCCGGTGAACAGATAGGCGAGCGCCCCGATGTGCTCTGTCAGGTCGAGGTCTTCCTCGTGGAAGCGGCGCATGATGTTGTAGCCGTAGGCCAGGTAGAAGCTCATGACCGTGCCGACGATGATCATGCCGCCCTGGAAGCCACCGCCGGGCGTCAGATGTCCAAAGGTCACAATGTATACGCCAAAGATCAGCAATACCGGCAGCAGGCCGCGAACGAGCGTGCGCACGATGATGGTCATCTCGGCCTGGCGTTCGATCTGCCGCCGCATGACGCGGCGTCTGGGCAGTTGCTGCATCTCAGGTGATTCCGGTCTCGCGCCGCCGCTCGATGTAGCGGCGCATCAGGGCTGTCACGCCGGTCACGGCGGTGAGCAGGATGGATGCCTCGCCAATCGTGTCGTAGGCCCGCCAGTCGAAATTGATGGCAGCCACGACATTGGTCGAGGTCGTCTCGGCAACGGTCTGTTCGTTATAAAGCTGGGCGATCTTGCCCAGGGGCTGGTTGGCCGGTCTGGCTTCGCCGAAAGCCAGCAAAAGCGCTACGGCCAGAAGAAAGAGCGTCAGGAGCAGGAGGATGCGCTGCATAGTTCACTCTGCCTCCTTCGGATTGTCAAGCAGCGCGCGAATTTTGGCAAGCGAGATGAGCAGCACCATCGGCACGGCCACCGCGCCGACGGCGGCCTCCGAGAGCGCCACGTCCGGCGCCTGCATTTGCAGAAACAGCAAGGTCAGGAATGTGCCCACCGCCGAAAAGGCGATCACCGCGTCGATGATGCGTCGTACCCGCACCACCAGCCACGCACTGACCAATAAGCCGACGATCAGCACCAGGTTGATGGCTTCAAACATCACTGCTCCTGCATTTCGCCATATTGATCGACGACTGTGCCTTCCCACAGGGGAATACCATAGCGATAGGCGGCGCGGGCCAGCGCATGGGAGCCGATGGGGGTAACGACCAGCAGGAAGGCGGCGATCAGCAACACCTTGAGCGCCGACGGAGCCTCGCCCGCCTGGAACTCACGGAGGGCCAGACCGAATACGATCAACAGCGATCCCAGGGTGGTGTTCTTGGAACTGGAATGCAGGCGACAATATAAGTCGGGCATCCGGATCATGCCGACCACCGCCGCCAGATTAAAAAACAACCCCGCCGCGTACAAGAGCAGAATCAGGATATCCATAAGCTCACTGGATCAGGCCGCGTTCCAGGTAGCGGGCAATGACCAGCGTACCCAGGAAGCTGAACAGAGCAAGCAGCACGGCCAGGTCGAGATAGATGGTGCGCTCCGCAATCACGCTCAGGGCGAGCAAGACGAGCACGCCGAACACGCCAATCGTTTCGAGGGCCAGCACGCGATCCCCGGTGGAAGGGCCGCGCCAGAGGCGATACAGCATCGGCATGGCAAGCAGCGCGAGCAGAAACGTAAGGACATATTCCAGGTCGTGATGGGTTGCGCCCATACTCTCCCTTTCAGACCAGCCAGCGGGTGATCTTCTCTTCCAGGCCAGCCGACAGCAGGCGTTGAGCTTCCGTTGGGTCGGTAGTTTGAACGTCAATCCAGTGGACGAAGATGATACCTCGCTTCTGATCCACGTCCATCGTCACAGTGTCCGGCGTCAACGTCATCAGGCTTCCCAATAGCGTCAGGGCCACCTCGTCGGTCAGGTTGGTGGGCACAGCCACAATGCCGGGCCGAATCGGCAGGTCGGGCCGCAGAACGCGAATCGACAGCGTGATGTTCTGCACAACGAGCTGCCGGGCAAATTCGACGGCGAGCAGGCCAAGCGCCAACCAGCGTCGCGGATGCAGCGCCCAGGTGGGCAAATCGATGGCGGCGAACCGGTAGGTGAGGCGGGCAACGACCAGGCTGACGGCAAGCCCCCACCCCACCTGCATCGGGTCGGTGCTGCCGATGAGCAACATCCACGCAGCGAAAGCAGCCAGGAACGTTCCGGCAAGGTGGCGCAACGTGGCCTGGTGCACGTAAGAGGGCTGCTCTATGCGGATCGCCCGCGCGAACTCGCGCAGCTTGCCAGCCCAGGCGGAGCCGCGCATCGATTCGAGCACATCGAGCGACAGCCCGTCCGTATCAAAAGCAGTGATCAGGCCACAGGCCGGGCAGGTGAAGATCAACTGCCAGCGCGCATTATCAACGCCGCGCAGGGCATGTCCGCGCAACCCGCGTGCCGGGACGGTAGCGCCGCATAGGGGGCAGATCAGCGTCGCCTGCTCAACGCCGTCAGGCAAAGCTCTCAAGACCTCGCGGGCGCGCGCGTGCTGTTGAGGCGAATGAAAAGGAGCCGAAGACTGTTCCACTGGATGAACCGTTCCATCGGAATACATTGATTATATCTGCGAATGGCGAAAGGGGCGCACATCAGGGCGCAGGTATACGCGCTCAACGCCTCGTATGCGGCCCACCGCCGTCGCTGGCTCCGGGATCGGGCATGGCCTCGTACTCACCCGTCCAGAAGTCCGGGTAGGGTTCGAGCGGCAGCTTGTAGTACGACTCGATGATGCGGCGCACGATTGGCCCGGCGGTTTCCGATCCCTCGCGGGAGCGCTCCACGATGGCGACGACGGCGATCTCCGGGATCATGGTGTTCGTCTTCGGATCGACGCGCCCGGCGTAGGCGGCGAACCAGCCATTGGGCTGCGCGGCCCCGGTCTGCGCCGTGCCGGTTTTGCCGCATACCGCAATCCTGCCGAAGTCCCAGTTGTAGAACACGAAATGGGCCGTGCCCAGGTTCTGGTTTTTCGTGCCGGGCATGATGTTCTGGCGCGTCACGTCACACAGACCCTTCTGGATGCCCGCCAGCACCTTTGGATCGAGACCCATCGGCGTGGGCGGGGCGGTGGGTGGCACGTAAGAGGGAGGCTGGCCGGGTGTGCCGACGCTTCTCACCAGGACGGGCTTATACAGGGAGCCGCCGTTGCCCACACCCATGATCATGCGTGCTACCTGGATGGGTGTCACCTGAACCTCGCCCTGGCCGATCACGGTGTTCAGGTTGTCGCCGACACCCCAGCGCGTGCCCGTCGTCTTGAATTTCCAGTTCGGGTCGGGGATGTTGCCCTGGGCCTCGTTCAAGGCGGCATCGATGCCGGTCTTGACGCCCAGGCCCATCTGGTTGGCGTATTTGCGTAACTGGTCGGGATTCGAGCCGCCCGCCTCGTACAACTGTTTGCCGACTTCCCAAAAGTACGTGTCACACGATCCGGTCAATGCCTGAATGAGCGTGATTGGCCCGTGATAGTTCTGCTCGACGTACTTATCCAGGTAAATCCAGTCTTTACGCTTGCCGCCCGGCACTTCGGGATCGTCGAACGTGCCCGTGCAGGTATAAATCTGGTTCAGCTTGAACGTGCCGGTGTCCGCCGCCGCCGCCATGGACACGATCTTGAAGACGGAGCCGAGCGCATAGGTTTCTTGGGTGGCGCGGTTGAACAGCGCCCGCCGCTTGTCGTAGGCGACGAGTGTATCCGGGTAATCAAAACTGCTCGTCCGCAGATAGGCATCCGGATCGACGGAGGGGAAGTTCGCCATCGCCAGCACTTCGCCCGTGTTGATGTCCAGCACGATGGCCGCCGTGCCTGTCGAGAACCTGGCCCAGTTCGCCACGTTGTAAGCGTCAGCAATGGCCTGCTCGGTGGCAAGCTGCAAATCGCGGTCTATGGTCAGTGTCACATCCTGGCTGGGGCTGGGGTCTTTGTGCTGAATCTCCCGCACCTCAATGTTGCCGGGCGCGGTGATGACCAGCCGCGCACCGCTTTCGCCCGCTAACTGTTTTTCCCAATACTGCTCGATGCCCACCCGCCCGATCAGCGCATCCTGGGAGTAGCCCGGATAGTTTCCCAACTCCTCACTGGGGATCGAGCCGACAAAGCCGATGGTCTGCGGGGCCAGCCCGCCGCCGTAGTAAAAGCGCGTGGTCTGCGGGTAGTAGCCCAGCTTGCACACTTTGTCCAGGTCGGCGTGCCTGGCGTCGTAATCGTCTTTGCTCAGGTGGCCGATGGTGAAACCGTAATCCAGCCCTTTGAAAGCGGCATACTGCTCCAGGTCGGCCTCGCGCAGCCGGAAGACTTCCGCCAGTTTGTAAAAGCAGTCCGAGGGGCGTCCGGTGGGGAATTCGCGGGTCAGCAGCCGGACGGAGAGGTTGGGCGTGCCGTTCTGCGCGATCACCTTTCCGTTGCGATCATAAATCACGCCTCGCTCCGACTGGGTGAGTTCCAGGTTGAGCGTTGCGCCGCCCGCCATGCCCTCGAAGATGTCCATTGTGCTCCACGCCACGCGCCAGCCTTTTTCCTTGAGCACAAGGCGCATGGTGCGATCCGGGTCGGTGAACTCGCCCAGCGGCCCGGAATTGAATTTCATGTTGTAGTGGACGACCACCGTTGTACCCTGGCGCTCGGTCTTGTCGGCCAGTAGTTCGTAGCTTTTGCCGTTCTCGCTCGGCTTCAAAATCTGATCGACTTTGGTATAGGCTTCTTTGAAGGCTTCGGGGCTGATGAGCTGGCCCCTGGGCGAAATCAGGCCATACATGGTAGCGTAATCATTCTTGTTCCAGGCGTCCAGGAAGGTTTTCGCAACGTTTTCGGCGTCGGCAGTACTCGGTGGGGCTGTCGGCCCGGCCTGGCTGCCGGCGCCCGGTGTATCACAGGCGGCGACCAGCGCGGCGCAGGCCAGCGCCAGCAGCGCGATCTGTCTCAAACGGGGCATACGGTAAGTTCCTATTTCAGTTGACAGGGAATGGACCTCACCCCCTTGTTGCGCCTCACCCCCAACCCCCTCTCCACTAGGGTGGGAGAGGGGGAATCCAGTTTGATTTGAAGTCCCTCTCCACTTCCTGGTGGAGAGGGATTTAGGGTGAGGCAAACAGGGGAGTGAGGTTTATTACTTGTCCTCCGCGCCGTGTTGCGACTTGTGGCCGCCGGATTTGACCTCGGTGCTTTCCAGCAGGTCGAGGATATGCTGCCCCCGGATCAAGACTCGACGCATTCCCGGCGGGTGGCTGACGCGCAGATGACCGGAACCAATCAAGCGCTTGACAGTGCTCAGGCTGACGTTGAGCACCTCGGCCACTTCTTCCCGCGAGTAGACGCGGTTGGGTTCGATAACAGGGCGTTCCGTATGGTGTCTCATAGGCGGCGTAGTATAGCGCTTCCATGACCTACCCGAAAGAGCAGGTTAAAATCGGCAGGTAACTTGATATTCTATAGTCAGCGGAAAAGGGGATAGGGATGCATGGCATGGGTTGGTGGGCCTACATAGGCTATGACGAGAAACGCGACAGACCACAGGTAAGCTGGCGGCTGATCCGGCGAGTGCTTGGCTATGCCCGGCCCTACCGCCTCAAAATTGTACTGGTGCTGGTCACGATCATCGGGTCATCGCTGCTTGGGCTGGTGACGCCACTGCTGTTCAGGAAGTTGATCGATGACGCTATACCGAACAAGAATGTTCAACTGCTGGACGTGCTAGCGCTCGGCATTGTGCTGATCCCGATCCTGAACGGCGGGATCGCCGTCGTCCAGCGCTACCTGAACGCCTCGATTGGCGAGGGGGTCATCTACGAACTGCGGGTGGCCCTGTTCGCCCACTTGCAGCGGATGTCACTGCGCTTTTTCACCCACACCAAGACAGGCGAACTGATGAGCCGCCTCAACAATGACGTGGTGGGCGCGCAGACGGCCATCAGCAGCACGCTGGTCGGCATTGTCACGGACATTGTGTCGGTGGTGGCGACCCTGGCGATCATGCTCACGCTGGAATGGCGGCTGACGCTGCTAGGGCTGCTGGTCGTGCCATTATTCGTGCTGCCTGCCCGCCGCATCGGAAAGGCGCTGCGCAGCATCGCCCGCCAGCAGATGGACACCAACGCTGCCATGAACGCTATGATGAACGAGACGCTCAACGTCAGCGGTGCGCTGCTGGTCAAGCTCTTTGGGCGCACTGAAGAAGAGGTGGCGCGCTTCTCCAACCGGGCCAGTAAGGTCCGCGATTACGGCGTGCGGCGTGCTGTGATTGGCACGCAGTTGTTCGTCAGCCTGGGGCTGATCACAGCGATGGGTACGGCGGTGGTGTACTGGATTGGCGGGCATCTGGCGCTGGATGGCGTGTTTACGACGGGGTTGATTGTGGCCTTTGGCCTGTACCTGACGCAGATTTACGAGCCGCTGCAATCGCTGGTCAATACGCCGGTAGAATTCGCCACGTCGATGGTCAGCTTCGAGCGTGTCTTTGAAGTGCTGGATATGCCGATGGAGATCGCCGAGAAGCCAGATGCAATCGTGCTCAAAGATGTGCGCGGCGAAGTGACCTTTGATCACGTTTCATTCAGCTATGCCGATAACGACGCGATGGTGCGCCTGAGCGAAGTTGAGCGGGCGGGCCGGATGGACAACGTGCGCGCAGTGCTTTCCGGCGACGAGTCGGGCAAGGCGTCCACCGGGGCAAAGGATGGGGCGGCGAGAAGCAATGGACAAGCCGGCGCCGGGGACGAGCCGATCCCGGAATCGCAGGCCCGCCCGGTTGCCATCGACGACGTGACGTTCACGATCCTGCCGGGGCAGCTTGCGGCGTTGGTCGGGCCAAGCGGCGCGGGCAAGACGACCATCACCTACCTGCTGCCACGCCTGTACGACCCGACAGCAGGCCGCATCCTGATCGATGGGATCGATCTGCGAGACATCACGCTCAATTCGCTGGCCGAGACGATTGGCATGGTGACGCAGGAGACGTACCTGTTCCACGACACGATCCGCACCAACCTGCTCTATGCGCGGCCCAACGCTACCGACGACGAGATCGTGGCGGCGGCCAAAGCGGCCAACATCCACCACTTCATCATGGGGCTGCCCGATGGCTACAACACGATTGTCGGGGAGCGCGGCTACCGTCTGAGCGGCGGCGAAAAGCAGCGGATCGCCATTGCGCGCGTCATCCTCAAGAACCCGCGTATTCTGGTGCTGGACGAGGCGACCTCGCACCTGGATTCGCAATCCGAGGCACTGATTCAGTCTGCACTGGAAACAGTCATGAAAGGTCGAACGAGCCTGGTTATCGCGCACCGCCTGAGCACAATCCACGCGGCGGATGTGATCCTGGTACTGGATCGCGGGCGGCTCGTGGAGAAGGGCACGCACGCGGAACTCATCGCGCAGGGCGGTCTGTACGCCCGGCTGTACGAGACGCAGTTCAGCCGCGACCAGGTTGCGGCGTAGCAGGTTTTACCTCACCCCTGGCCCCTCTCCGCTGCGCCGAGAGGGGGACCAGGTCAGACAAAACCTGGGGCAGATACACCTGTGCAGCAAGATCAGCCCGCCTTCCACAGTTGGAGCGTGCCATCCAGGTTGGCCCAGGCAAGTAGGCTGCCGTTGGGCTGAAGGCCCGCGCCGTCGCCAGCCAACACCGCGGTCTTCTAGTGAGGTAAAATATGTGTTCGGTGTTGACGATAAGTATTGAAGGATGAGCTTAGACATCATGGCGGACAGCAGCCAGATTTCAACGACGATAGGGGGCAGCACGCGGATCGGTAACGTCGAGGCCGAGCTTAATAGCATCTGGGCGCAGGTGGCAGAGGCCGAGGGCCAGAATGCCATTCTGCGCGCCACGACCCTCAATCTGATCCTGTACACGAACGAAACGCAGGCCACCTCTGGCATCATCGCCCAGGTCTCGGAAGCGCACCCCTGCCGGACGCTGGTGCTGTCTATCGGCGATGAGAACCCGGATGCGCTGACTGCCGTGCCCACCGTCTTCTGCCACCCATCGCTCGGCAGCGGCGAGGCGCGAACGCAGGTCTGCTGCGAGGAGATTTCGATTACGGTGGGCCGCAGCGCCGTCAATCGCATTCCGGGCGCGGTGCAGGCCCTTTTGCTGCCCGATCTGCCCGTCTATCTGTACCACGAGGGCAGCATTTCGCTCAATGACCCGATCTTCAAGGGACTCAGCGAGGTGACCGACGGGCTGATCGTGGACTCGGCCACGTTTGAGGATATTCCCGCCGTGCTGCGCAACCTCGCGGCGCTGCGCGATATGCCGCACTTCCACGCCAATCTGTTCGACGTGAACTGGCAGCGCCTGTTGCCCTGGCGCCGAGCAATCGCCCAGTCCTTCGATGGCACGCGCGAACGGGCTTTGCTCAAATCGATCCGGGAAGTCGAGGTCGTGCATAGAACGGCCCGCGCTCAGGGCTTGCTGCTGCTCGGCTGGCTGACCAGCCGCCTGGGTTGGCAATTGAAGGCGGGGGGCGATGCCAACTCCTGGATCGCACGCGCTGTCCAGGGTGACGTGGCACTCCATCTACACAGCGCGGAGTCAGGTGCTCCGGGACTGCAAAAAGTGACCATCCTCAGTGACGATCACCCGATGACCGTCGCGCTCTCCGAGGATGAAAGCTGCCTGCTCACTTCCGACGGACGGACAGCGGCACTGCGCCTGATGCCCGCCACGACGGGTGCGCTGATCAGCAGCATCCTCGATTCGGCGAGCCGGGATCGCGTCTTCGAGGAAGCGTTGTCAATGGCCGTCACGCTTTCCAGTGAAATGCACGCCCTCTCGCAGCGGGCCGGGATCATCGTCGCCAACAATACCTCGGCGCTGGCAAGGTTGGCGGCGCGCCATTTCGTCCAGGCGGCGCGGCGCGCCATCGAGCGGCGCGGTCGTTTCGCGGTGGCCCTGTCCGGCGGCTCGACGCCCAGAGCCATGCACGAACTGCTGGCGCGCAAGCCATACCGTGACCAGGTGGCATGGGCCAGGGTGCACGTGTTCTGGGGCGACGAACGCAACGTCCCCATCGATCACGAGGACAGCAATCAGCGCATGGCGCGAGACACGCTGCTGAAGCACGTGCCCATCCCGCCCGACAACATTCACGGCATTCTGACGGGCCAACTGCCTGCGGCGGAGGCAGCGGAACGCTACGCTGATGAGCTACGAGCCTTCTTCAAACTGGAGGGCGAGCAACTGCCCGAATTTGACCTGATCTTCCTGGGCCTGGGTGATGACGGGCATACGGCCTCGTTGTTTCCGCATACCGAAGCGCTGCACGTCGAAGGCAAGCGCCTGTTTGTTGCCAACCCTGTGCCGCAGCTTAACACGACGCGCCTGACGCTGACGGCGGACGCGATCAATAATGCGGCGGACATCGTGTTCCTGGTCGCGGGCAGAGGCAAGGCAGACATCGCCTATACCGTCTTCAGAGGGCCGCTACAGCCCGACGATTATCCGGCGCAGCGCATCCAGCCCACAGACGGTGTGCTGACGGTCATCGCCGATAAGGACGCGGCGGCGAAATTGCGCGGGTCAGGCGGAAATGATTAGAGGGGATTGAACGGTAGCTTTTGCGCTTTGAGTATACCTTCGGCCTGCGCCCGGCCAAGTACACGATAGGCAGGGCGGTAAGCCCGCTCGTAGGTTGGTGAATGCTGCGCGGCTGACCAGTGTTCGGCGGCGTGCGTTCGCCCTTCAAGGGCAATCACACGCGGATCGAAGTGCTTGCCGAACGTCCCGTCACCTCCCAATTCCTGAAAGATCGCCCACCACGCGGCCAGCGAGTCCGGATCGCCAGTAATGGCTTTGGACGACTCGATAAATCCTCGCAGCAGTTCGTTCAAGCTGCCATGCGCAGCCAGGTAGGGTCGCAGATGGACGCGCACCACCGCGCCGTCAGGGTGGATGTTCTCGACCAGGGCCTCCGACGCATCGGGCGCATAGAGTTCGCTTTCCCGTTCGAGCCACTCGCGGGCCGCACGCTGGTTCTGGATGGCGTGCCCTGGCCCAAAAGCAGCCTGATGCAGCAGCTTATACACGTCCAGAATCTCCATGTCCGGGTAGCGCTGGACGTGCGCGCGAATCAGCGCGACCACTTTTTCCTCACTCATGGCATCTCCTGACTTTTGCGCGTGTGCCCAATGATACCCTGTTGCTCTGGGCTTTACCTCACTCCATGACTCTACCAGAGCAGGGCAAGGCAAATACCCGGACAGAGGGCCAGGGGTCAGGCCAACGTTGACCCTTCTCCACGACAAACACTTTGAGATGTGAACGATTGCATATAGAATTAGTAACCACGTATGGAGTCATATCGAGGCGCACCGGATACGCCAGCATAGTTCACTCCACCACAACCAGCAGGCCGTCCAGCGCAATTAAACAGGTACGAGGTTTGATCATGTCTGAGCAAAAGCCTCCGAGCCAACCCACTGAACCCGCGAATGTGTCAGCTAACCCGCCGCTGACCGAAGATCAGCGCGTTCTGGCGGAGGCCGATAAGCCCTCTCAAGACAGCGCCGCACAAGTGGCGGCCCTGACCTGCCCCGTCTGTGGATTGGTCAACCGCCCTGGCGAACTGGCCTGTTCGCGGTGTGGAACGATCCTGGCGGTGGGCGGGACGACGCGCAAACTGGGCACAGACGAACCCACCAAGCAGGCAAGCTGGCCCACTGGCGACGTGATCGTCACCGATCAGGAGCCGATTGTGCTGGAAATCGAGGGCCAGCAGATGAAAGTGCCCGTCGCCGAAGTGGTGACGATAGGGCGCGTGAGCGATATTCCTGACGACTCTCGGCCCGACGTAGACCTCAGCCCGTTTGGGGCGGGCGACAAAGGCGTCTCGCGCAAGCACATCAAGATCAAGCGCAAGAATATCCTGGTCTACGTGGCCGACCTGGGCAGCACCAACGGCACGCTGCTCAACGGACGCCGCCTGATTCCGAACGCTGAACGGCTGCTGCGCAACGGCGACGAGTTACAGCTCGGGCGGCTCAAGGTCAAGGTGAAGTTCTAGCAGGTTACTTACAGGGCGGCAACGGACAACGCCAGCGCACGACGAATATCCGGGTGGGTGAATGCCTGCCAGACCTGCGGGACAGCGGCGAGCAGCCGCTGTTTTTCTTCCTCGCGCACGGCCATGTATTGCAGCACGGCGGCAGTCTGGGTTTCTTCACCCGCGTCGTGGAGGAAATCGCTCATCAACGTCACCGCGACCCGTGCGTCCTGAAGCTCCCCCAGATGATCCTGCATCGTCCTGATCGACTCGATCACGGTTTTCACCTCCGGGCCGAGCACCTCCTCGAACGACTCCAGCAGGTAGCGCAGACGCTTGGCATCAATGCGCAACAGGTGCAGCGTATCCAGTGAAGCCTCGTCCAGGACACTTTCGTAGGCGCGCACCACTTCGTAGCGCTGGTAGATCAGACGGGGCGCAACGTGTCGTACCCGGTGAGGCATCGAGCGTTCTTTGTGTGGGATTTTGATGGCGTCTTTGTCCGGTGTGGTCACGAAATGCGCAAACTCGGCCACGAATTCGGCGTAGTTCTCGCTATCCAGCACTTCTCTCAATGTCTGGTGGGCGTCGTCAAGCTGGCTTTGCCAGTCGTCGAGCAGCCCTTGCAGGCCGCCGCGCTTGTCGTCGGGCAGGCTTTCCACATACCTGTCCGCTTTCAGGCGGAACACGTCCAGGTCGCGCACCGCGCCGAGCGCTCGCCCCACTTTGCGCAGTGTTTTGACGTAGGGCTTGATGGCTTTATAGTGGTAATAGGCCTCGAATGTGTCCAGCGCGCTGCGCAGACGGCGCGTCGCCACGCGCATATCGTGAATCGGATCGACGGCTGCGCCCTGGCGAACGTTGTCTTCTTCCGCCAGCATCCGGGCGAAATAGTACGCCAGAATTTTGCGGCCCGCTTCGCTCATCGGATCGTCCGGCTGGACACCCGCCTTGTCAGTCAGTGGAAGTCGTGGCAACTGACGGCCTGCGCCGCCATCGCGCTGGTGCATCCCCGCTTCCTGCTTCGCCAGCCGTTCTATCGAGCCGACCTCTTCTGCCGACAACCTCGACTCGAATCCTTCAGGTAAAGTGAACATAGGTCTGCTCCTCTACATCGGTCAACTATTGTACCCGCTGTCCAGCGCAAACTGTAGCTCATCCTGTACCTGTGCATCGGCTTCGCTGCGCTGCGCACCGATCAGCGCCTCACGCGCCGATTTAGTGCCGATCCGGCCCAGTGCCCAGGCCGCGTGGCCGCGCACCAGCGGGCTGGCGTCGCGCAGCAGGCCGATCAGCGCCGGGACAGCCTGTTCATCACCCCAGTTGCCCGCCGCGATACAGGCGTTGCGCACCAGCCGATCCCTTCTGATGCGTGCCAGGGGCGACCCGCCAAAACGCGCCTTGAACGCGGCTTCGTCCAGCTGGAGTAGATCCAGCAACGGCGGCGCAGCCCGATCCAGATCGGTGGGCCAGAAAGCGGCCTCGCCCGTCGAGTGTGCAAAGCGATTGAATGGGCATACATCCTGGCAGATGTCGCAGCCGAATATCCAGTTGCCCATCAGGGGGCGCAGCGCCCGGTCTATCACGCCTTTGTGCTCGATGGTCAGATAGCTGATGCAGCGCCGGGCATCCAGGACGTATGGCCTGGGGAAAGCACGGGTCGGACAGGCGGCCAGGCAGCGCGTACACGTACCGCACAGGCTTTCGCGGCCCGGCCTATCATATTCATCAAAGTCAAATTCGAGAGTCGTCAGCAGTTCGCCCAGAAAGAAAAAGCTGCCCCGGCGCGGGTGGATGAGCATGGTGTTTTTGCCGGTGAAGCCCAGCCCGGCCTGCTGCGCATGGCTGCGTTCCAGGATGGCGCCCGTATCGACATAAACACGGTGGGCCACCTGGCGCCCGCTAGACTGGTGCAACCATGAGGCCAGCGTTTCGAGGCGCGGCGCGATCAGGTCGTGGTAGTCCAGTCCCCAGGCATAGGCCGCAATGCGCCCCCGGCCTGGATCATTCAGAATGTGGTCGGGCACGCTCAAGGCGTGGTAATCCAGGCCCACCACGATCAGCGAACGCACGCCGGGCAGGATCACGTTCAGGTCACGGCGGCGGGCGATGCGATCCTGGCGGGCCATGTAGCCCATCTCGCCGTGCATGTGCTGTCCGAGCCAGCGCTCGTAAGCGGCCAGGCGTGGCGAGGGCACGGCGGGCGTGATGCCGACCAGGTTGAAACCCAGTTCAACCGCATGGGATTTGACCGTCTGCGCAGAAATGGTCATCTTACTCAACTGCTGCTCACCCATGAGCATTTTAACAGGTTGACAGGGCCAGCGGGCCGAAACTTTTCGATCCAGGCTGCGTAATAGTCCGTGAATGGGATTTCATTGACCGGAGGAAAGCATGGCATACTCTCGACCACTGGGCATCACCATCATCGCTGGATTGATGGGGTTGTTTGCATTTTTAGGGCTGTGTGGCAGCCTGGCCGGGTTGGGTTTTGCGCCGTTCGCCGTTTTCGGCGAGGGCGGGCTGGGCGCGATGTTCTCAGCGGGCTTCTCGTCGCTGTTTGGGCTGGTGTTATCGCTGGGCGGCCTGTTCGTGGCCTGGGGGCTGTGGACATTGCAGCCCTGGGCTTTCTGGGCCACCGTCATCATCGAGGTCTTGAACCTGTTGAACGGCGGCCTGGCCTTTTCAGGCGGCCTGCGCGGGGCGATCTGTGGGGTGAACATTATTCCGCTCCTGATCCTGGCCTACCTGTTTCTGGATAAGGACGTGCGCCGGGCCTTCCGCACCTGATGACGGCCTGCCCGTTTTGCTACATTGGTGCTTGACTCCCCGCTCCACCTTGTGGTTCATGCACGGGCACTCTAGAGTTTGGGCAGCATTTCGCCTCACCCCAACCCCTCTCCACGCTGGTGGAGAGGGGGTCAGAGGGTGAGGTCGGTCCCCCCGGAGAAGGTTGGCTGAATGCGCGGTGCTATAATGGTCGGTAGGTTCTAATCCGCCAGGGAGGGCGATGGGATGTCTGACCAGACCCGGCAGCAGCTTCAACAAGCGCTTGAACTCATCAAAAACGGACAGCGCGAGCAGGCACGTGCCCTGCTCGATTCCGTTGTCAGAGTCGACCCGAACAACGCCGATGCCTGGTGGATAATGGCGACGGCGGTCACGTCTCCGGCAGAAATGCGTGACGCACTGCAAAATGTGCTGCGCATCAGGCCGGATTACCCGAACGCGCAGCAGATGCTGGATCGGGTCAACGCACAGCTCAACTTGGCCGGCGGTGCACAGGCCGTCCCCAGGCCAGTTTCAACCGTACCGCCCGCGCCCGGCGAGATGCCCACGACCCTGAGCAGCGCTGCGCCAACTCCGCCACCGGCGCCCACCGTCCCGACCACGCCGCCGCAGACGCAACCCGCAACGCCGATGTTCTCGCCCGCAACACCGCCGCCAAGTACCGCACCATCCCCATCCGGCTCACAGATCAGCGAAAGCGTGGACGATCTTTTTGCGCCGCTGCCACCGAGCGGCGGGCCAACTGGCGCGCCCCCAGCCGCCGGCCCACGCTCGTATACGCCTCCGCCCTACGTGCCGCCCCCGCCGCAAGCGCAGAAAAAAGGCCGCAGCCCGCTTGTCTACATTCTGATCGGGCTGGCGCTGGCAGCCGTCTGCGTGTGTGGCGGCTGTCTGCTGCTGACGGGCGGCTCTCTGGCGGCGATCTTTGGCAACCCGACGGTGCAGGCCGCCTTCGGCACAGGCTTTGCCATTTTCGAGGCTCCTGATAAGCTGCCGTCGGACGCCCAAAGTATGGGAACCATTCCCCCGAATCAGCAACGGACAGGCCAACTGGACTTCTTCAAGAGTCAGGTCTGGACCTACCAGGGAATGCGTAATGAGGCCATTACGATCACAGTGACCATGAGCAGCAGCAATGCCGCGCCATACATTGGTCTGTATGATCGCAACGGCAAACTCCTCGAACGGACGCGATTGACGAACTCCGGGCGCACGAATACGCTGTCGACGACGCTGACCGACGATGCGACGTACAGCATCCTGGTTGGCGGCGTGGCTGGGTCTCGCACCAATTATACGATTCAGGTGCAGTCGGGCAGCCGGCAGTAGAACACTGATAACAAAGGGGATGCTCGACCGTGATGCCGAGCATCCCCTTTTTGATTCCGGATGGGTTTGCGTTACAACCCGCTGGTTCCGGGCTGGATCATCAGTTGGATGACTGCGTTCAGCAGGAACAGCGCAGACAGTATGATCGTGATCTGAAACAAGGTGCGCTCCAAACCCCGGCGGGTCTTGGTGATGCCCATGCCGGAATCGCCGCCCCCGAACAGGCTGCCCAGGCCCTGGCCGCGCGCCTGCAAGATGATCACGACGATCAACGAGATCGAAATAATGATCTGGATGATTTGCAGCGCGTTGGTGAGCGTAGTTTGCTGCATGAAGAGCTACTCTTTCTTCCGTCCCCGACTTTCCAAACGGCGTGATTATATCATGCGGCCCTGCGGATGCAAGGGCGACGCGCGGCCTCTTCGCGGCAATCTCACCACACTCGACGACCTGCGGAGACGACACGCGGGGAACGGCGAACGGTGCGCACAGACTTTTCCCATCATCGTCTTCCGAAATCGGTCTTTTCATGCGGCAAATCTGTACTAAAATTGGAACCTTCATCCGCTTCACTCAGGAAACCGACATGTCGTCGTTGGAGCAGATCGTTCAGCAGCTTGAAGCGTGCCGCCGTCCAATTGATACGCCTTACTTCGTGCCTGGTCTGTGGGTGGACGGCGCGTCCGTTCCGCCGGTTCAAGTCGATCCTTTTGCGTTTTACCAGAAACGCCTGATGGAAATCCTGGCTGCGGAAGCGCAGCCGCTGGTTCAGGGGCCGGGCGGTGGCGAATGGTCGCGCCAGGCCATCATTTACAACCTGTTCCCGCGTGTGACGGCAGCTTACGATCACAACGCCGATGGCAAATTGCAGGCCCGCACTGATGGCTGGCGAGAGACGGGCACGCTGCTCAAATGTATCGCGCTCTTGCCCTATATCCGTGATATGGGGTTCAATACCGTTCACCTGCTGCCGATTACCGCTGTCGGGCAGGATGGTAAAAAGGGAACACTCGGCTCGCCCTACGCGATCCGCGACCCGTACAGGCTGGACGAAAATCTGGAAGAGCCAGTACTGGACCTGTCGGCAGATCAACTTTTCGCCGGGTTCGTCGAAGCAGCCCATCGGCTGGGTATGCGTGTGGTGCTGGAATTCGTGCTGCGTACCGCGTCCAGGGACAGCCATTGGATTCCACAGCATCCCGACTGGTTCTACTGGATTCACGCCGACATCCCGGATCGCACTGAGCGTGGCACGGGACGACTCGGCTCGTATGGAATGCCCGCTTTCCCGCTGGAAACCATCGATCTGATCAAAGCCAAAGTGCAGTCTGGCGATTTCAAGAATCTGCCGCCGCCACCGGCTACCTTCCGCATGATGTTCACCAGGCCGCCGCGCCCCGAACAGGTCTACATGGAAGATGGGCGTTACTTCGCCACCCTGGACGACGGCACAAAAATCCGCATCCCTGGCGCTTTCACCGATTGGCCGCTCGACGACAACCAACCCCCCTGGACGGACGTCACGTACCTGCGCCTGTACAACCACCCGGATTTCAATTACATCGCCTACAACACCCTGCGCATGTATGACGAAGCGCTGGCCCGTCCTGAAAATGCCAATGGGCCGCTGTGGGATGCCGTCGCGGGCGTGATTCCACATTACCAGCAGCATTTCGGCATTGACGGTGTGATGATCGACATGGGCCATGCCCTCCCGCCAGCGCTCAAGCAGCGAGTGATCAGCAGCGCCCGCGCCATCAACCCGGATTTCGCCTTCTGGGACGAAAACTTCTCGATCACGCAGGGCAGCCGGGACGAGGGCTACAACGCCGTGATGGGCTGGTGGGTGCTTGGCGCGCACCAGGGCGACAGTATGCGCAACATGATCAACCAGATGGCGCAGGGCAGTCTGCCCATCACCCATTTTGCCGCGCCAGAAAGCCACAACACGCCGCGCGCGATGGCCCGGCTCGGTGGCCGCGCCTATGCCCACTACGCCCTGGCGCTGGCCGTGATGACGCCCGCCCTGCCCTTCATTCTGACCGGCTTTGAACTGGGCGAGAAGCAGCCGATCAACACGGGAATCGGCTTCAGCAACGAAGAACTGGCGCATCTGCCGCCGGAAAATCTGCCGCTGTTCAGCGCGTGGGCCTTCGACTGGACGCGACCCGACAATCTGATCGCGTCGATCAAATACGCGCTGAAGTTGCGTAAGACCTACGAAGACTTAATCACCGACAGTGACCCGGCGACGTTTGTAGTGGGTCATTCAGATAACCCGGCGTTTGTCGTGTTTTCGCGGCGCAAGGGTGACGAATGGATCAGCGTCATCGGCAACGCCGACCCGACGCACGAGCAGCACGGCAGAGTCGTGACCCACACCCGGCGCTTTCGGGTACAGGGTCTATGGGGGACCGGCCCCGAAGGGATGGACATTGCCCAGGAGACGGGCGCGTACATCAGCCTTGCGCCGAGCTATTTGTTGATCCTGGACGAGGGCCGCGTGCCGAGGGAGTAAGCTGCCTCACCCCCGGCCCCTCTCCACCATGTGGAGAGGGGAGCCAAAACACGAATAAAATGACCACCGGTTCCCCCTCTCCAGTTGGAGAGAGGGTCAGGGGGTGAGGTCAACCAATCAGTTAACCTCGACACGTACCTTCGTTTTGCCGGTAGTGCTCGGCCCACTGCCAGAGGACGGCGTGCTGCGCATCCGGTTGAGTTCCTCATCAACCAGCTTCGCCATGCCTTCGACCAGCACCTTGAAGGACAGCAGGAACTCTTCACGGGCGGCGCGGCTGTGGGTGCGGAAGTCTGGCGGAATCAGCGATTCAAAAGCCTTGCAAGCCTCGTCAGCAGCTTTGCGCTGGTGATCGAGAAAATCATAGAGGGGAGAGGTTTTCGCCTTCTCCGACTTTTCTGCTTGCGGCTCCCCGGTGGGCATGTCCTGACGTTCTTCAGCCATCTCTATATCCTCTCGGTTGGTCGTTTAAGGCGGACGTTAACAGGAACCGGTACGCCCGGTCCTTGCTATGATCATATACGCAGTCGGCGATTCCGGGTTGCACTCATTTTTGTCCGGGCCACAGGCCACGACTCCGAGCAACGGATCAGAACCCTGGCAGTCGTTCGGGACGAGTGGGCCACCCGGCTTCGAGGCGCGCCTGTGTTTCCTCCCAACTCCGCACGCCGCTGGTCGAATCCACCGCCTCGACGTTGCACGCCCCTACCGCGCACGCCCACCGCATGGCATCCAGCGGCGGTAGGTGGTGCAGCAGCGCCGCCAGGAACCCGGCATAGGCCGCATCGCCCGCGCCCGTTGTCCCGGCCACCTCGACCTGATAAGCGGGCGTCCACAGTTCGACGTTGGCCCAGGCTGCCGTGTCCAGGTCGAGTTTACGCAGGCTGTCGAAGCGTGATGCGTCGGCGGTGCGCATGTACAGGCCCATCTGCCCCAGCTTGAAGCCGACGATGGCCGCCCCCATGTCCAGCAGTTCGCCCGCCAGATCGTGTGCGTAGGCGGCGGTCAGGTGCCGCAGCACGTTGCCATTCCAGGCGTCGTAATCGGCGCGCCGCAGCATGAGTACCAGCTCCTCGATGCTCGGCAGGAAAATGTCGAGGTAGGGCAGTGTGTTCTGCCAGACGGCGCGCCAGTTCACCCGGCTGGTCGATCCCTGCGGATCGATCATGACCGTGTCAATCGACGTGACGACACCGACAGCCTTGACGCGCTGGCACAATTGCTGCAATTCTGCGCCGTCGTTAGCGATCAGACGCGGCAAAAGCGGCGGATAACCCAGGTGGAAGATTTTCGCCCCGGCTACCAGGTCAAAGTTGATGTTGTCGATGCCGAAGGTGGCATTCGTTCCCGTACAGTGCAGGAAGGTGCGGTCGCTCTGTTCGGGCGACAGCACCACACTGTACGAGGTCGGCTGCCCGGCCTGCACGGTAATGTACTGGCCGAGCGTCGAGTCTTGACTGTTCAGATAGGCGATGATAGCCTGTCCGAGCAGGTCATCGCCCACCGTCGCCATCAACCGCACGTTGACGCCCAGGCGATGCAGCGCGATCCCGGTGTTGGACACTGCGCCGCCCGTCGAGATGCCCATCGGCCCGGTTTCCCATAGCCTGCCGGGTGTTGCCATTTGCTGCAACGTGACCCGTGACATGGCCGGGATCAAGTCCATACACAGGTGTCCGCTGACGATGACTTCAACAGAGTCGGGCATGATGTTGGTTGACCTCACCCCCTAGCCCCCTCTCCAGTTGGAGAGGGGGAACAAAACAAGTGGGATGGAAACACAGCTATCGGGTGGGCGGCTCCGTGATCAGCCAGCACAGGATGCCCCACCACGCCGTCCGTCGCTCCAGGACGTGGAAGCCGCTGGCCCGTATAATCTCCTCGGTGCGGCGGTTCAGGTTGCAGCCGTCCGTCGTGAACTTCCAGAGCGGGGCCAGCCTATCCATCAGCCCTCCCACGATAGGCTGTTCGCAGCGCACGTGATCGAGCGTATACAGCCGCCCGCCGGGGCGCAGCACTCGCGCAATTTCGTGCAGGGCGCGCGTCGGGTCGGGAATGCTGCAAAAGACCAGCGTGGCAACTACGCCGTCATAGCTCTGATCGGCAAACGGGAGGCGCTGCGCGTCGGCCAGGCTGAGGGCCAGCCCCTGGGCGAAGCGCGGAAACACCCGCCGTGCCCCCCTGATCGCGCCGGCGTCGACATCGGTAGCCACCACCTGCACGTTCGACGGGTAGAACCGGAAGTTCGCGCCGCTCCGCACGCCGAGTTCCAGCACCCGGCCTCGCACCTCCGACAGCAGATCGTAGCGCCACGCCGAAAAGCTGCCAAAACGTCTGGCGGGCTGGGGGCGCATCATGCTGTCGGTATAGCGGGGCCGTCCCTGCGCATCTTTGGGCGCGGCGTCGCCCAGGTTGACACCACAGCGTGCGCAATAGCGGGCCGTTTCAAGGTTGTTGTGCTGACAATTCGGGCAGCGGATCATTTTCTCTTCCCCATCACAGATCACAATTTACCGCATGTTGCCGCGCCAGCATAATTCCTGATTTCGGCTACAATTAGCGTCAGCAATCGTTGACGTGGCATTGACGAGGACTGAATGCAATCACCCAATACCAATCCTGGCAACCCCGGCGAAAAAGCCTATCAGATGCTCTGGGACTGCCGCTTCTGTGGCACGACCAAGCTGCTGGGCGTGGATCACCGGCACTGCCCCAACTGCGGCGCGCCACAAGACCCCGAATGGCGTTATTTCCCCTCAGACGCCGACCTGAAAGAAGTGACTGACCCGAAATACAAGTACACGGGCGTGGATAAGATTTGCCCGTTCTGCCAGCAGCCCAACAGCGCCGCTGCCAATTTCTGCAAGGAGTGCGGCGGCGACCTGAGCAGCGCGAAGCAGGCTGCCGTCAGGGGGCCAATGGACAGTGCTCAGGTCGCCGGCATCCGCGACGACGTGGTGAAAATGAAGTTCGACGCGGAGCAGGCCGCCATCAAGGCCAAAAGCCAACGCAAAGGGCTGTCGCGTCTCCAGATCGCGCTGATCGCCATCGTCGGTCTCTGTTTGCTGCTGGTAGGTGGGTATGTCGTCCTCAGCCGCAGCACCTACGGCACGTCCATCGCCGTGTCGGACATGAACTGGCAGCGCATTATCAGCGTCGAGCAGTTAAGCGCACAATCAGGTAGCGATTGGCGGGGCAGCGTGCCCGGCGATGCCTATAACCGGGTGTGTGTTGCCCGAGATCGCTGCCATACCGAGTCAGAACGGTATGTATGCGGCTCCGAAAACGTTGACCGGGGCGATGGCTCGTTCACCCGGCGGGATAAATACTGCACGCGGAACAAACAGGTCTGTGTGCCGGATAGCTGGTGTAGCTACACGGTGGATCGCTGGGGCTTCGCACGCAACATCACGGCGTCGGGCGGTCCCAACGATACGCCGGTCTGGCCAAACTTCACCCCGATGCGGACCTCCGGCCTGGGCGCGGAGCGAGAGAGCGGGCGCAAGGAAGTCTTGAACGTCGTGTTCAAGGACGAGAGCCAGAGCAAGACCTTCACCTACAATCCGCCGAACTACACAACGTGGATCACCTTCAAGCCGGGCCAGCGCTATTCGGTGGAGGTCAACCGGCTTGAGCAGGTGCAGTGGAACACGCTTAAACTGCTCAGTGCGCAGTGACAACCTCATCTGGCTCCTCTCCGGCTTCTGAGAGGGGCCATTGCCCGCAACGCCAAATTTCGGCTCCATCGTCAATACACCTGGGTGGCTCGTCTGCCCACCAGCGCACCTGGAGTGTAGGAATTTGCAGTCCATGCTGACCCTTCCCTTCGACCTTCAAAACCCGTATACTGGTACGCCCTCGTTTAGCAGCGGAGGCTTCCCATGCTCGATAAGAAGGACGTACAGTGGTGGACTCTTGAAGCCGAGAAGCACCCGGAGGCGGCGATAGACCTGATCAGGATGTTGGCCGACAGGTTGGCCTTCCTGGACAGGCAGAATGAGGAACTGCGCGGCGAACTGATCGCCCTCCGCCGCAAACAACGTGGCGATCCGTCCAACGACGTTGAGGCTCTACAGCAGCGCATCCAGGCGCTTGAGCAAGCCCTGCGCCAGGGCAAAACCGGGCAGCGCTTGCTGGTTTACGCACGTGACCGGATCGAGGTCAACCAGCCGGTGGACAACGCCGATGACATTAGACGCGAACTGCCGGGCGACGTGGCACTGCTGCTCACCGAGGCCACCGCCAAATTGCTGATCATCACCGACGAGTCGCAAGCCTTCAACGTCAGCCTGACCGACCTGCCCGTTCCTTCCGATGGCCCGGCCATGCTCGGCAACCCGCGCAACGTGGCTGCGATCATCGATCAGGCCGCGTTCGAGCGCTGCCGCTTCCTGGTGCTGCTGTCCAGGCGTGGCTACGTCTACAGTCTGCTGGTCGGCACAGTAAACCAGGTGGCGCGCCGGCAGGAGAAACTGATCCGCAACCTGATCCCCGGTGATCCCGTTGTCACTGCCGCACCTTCCTACAACGCCGATCTGGTCGCCGTCTCGCAGAAGGGACGCTGGACGCGCTTCCCGGAGAAGGCGATTGCAGGGGCCGGAAGCCTGGTCATGGAACTGCCCAAAGGCGACGAGCTGGCCGGGATTGCGCCGCTGCGGGGTGAAACGAATCTGACTTTCCTGAGCGCCGATGGCAAGGCGTTCGTGCGTCCCTCTGCCGATCTCACGCCACGCAAAGCGCCCGGCACGTCCGTCGGAATGCCGTTCAAGGGCCAGACCATGCTCGGCGTCACGGCGGCGGACGAACTGATAATCCTGACGCGGCGCGGCAGACTGTTCACCGTGCGTACCGCCGAATTACCCTACAAGGCACACACGGAAAGCGGCGCGCCCCTGCCGGGTCTGGCCGCTAATGACTCTGTGCTGGCCTGGTTTGCACGCTAGAGGAACGGAGAACACGATGCGGATCGGGATGGATTTCGGCACGACCAATTCCGGCGCCGCCGTCTTCGATGGCGAGCATGTCAACGTTTTGCCACTTGAGCCTGCCTCAAGCGTGATGCGCAGCATCATCTACCTGACGCGCGATCACGAATTGCACGTCGGGCAGGCGGCCATCGAACTCTACAACGAGCAGAACATCAACCGCGAGCGCCGCATGGTGCGCAAGCGCGTAGGCCGCATCGAAATGCTCTTTGCGGAGATCGGTGAGCTGGCGACGGATGTGCATGTGCTGGTCGATGAACTCGAACCGGGCCGCCTGATGCGTTCGCTGAAAAGTGCCCTGGCAACGCCCTATTCAGGCACCGTGATTTACGGCAAGCGGTACAGCCTGGAAGAATTGATTGCGCTGTACCTGGGGGCCGTTCGGGAACGGGCCAGTGCGCTGCTCGACGAAGAAATCACGCAGGTAGTGCTGGGGCGGCCTGTCCATTTTGTTTCGGCGGAGCAGGACGAGGACGATCTGCGCGCCGAAGATCGGCTGCGCAAGGCTGCGCTCATGGCGGGGTTTGAACAGGTCGATTTTGAGTTCGAGCCGGTGGCAGCGGCCAGACATTATGCGCTCTCGATCACCACACCGCAGACGATCCTGGTCTACGATTTTGGCGGTGGAACGCTTGACCTGACAGTGATGCGCATTGTGCCCGGCCAGCCCGCCGAAATCCTGGCGGTGGGCGGCGTTGGGATCGCTGGAGACCGCTTTGACCAGCGCATTGTCGAGCAAACGCTCCTCCCGCATTTTGGCAGCGACGTGACCTGGGGCGACAAATCACTGCCCGTGCCGCGCCACCTGATCGAGCAGATCACCGCCTGGGAAGGGCTATCCATGCTGGCAACTCTGGAAACGCGCAGCTTTATTCACAAAATGCAGGCCCGGTGTTCTGCACCTGCGCGGCTGTACGCCCTCGAATCCCTGATCTTCAACTTCTACGGTTTTGCGCTGTTCGAGACGGTGGAGCGGACGAAGCGCCAGCTTTCGGAGTCGCCCTTTGAGGTCTTGCGCTTCGTGGGCACAGACATTGACCTGTGGCAACCCATCACCCGCAGCCAGTTCGAGAGCATCATTCGCCCCGACCTGCGCCGTATCCGCGAGGCCGTGCAGGACGTGGTGCGCAGATCGGGATTGTCGCCCCGCCAGATCGACGCAGTGGTGCGCACGGGCGGCTCGTCAAGCATCCCGGCTTTCCTGGATATGCTGGGCGAACTGTTTGGCGCGGACAAGCTCGTGACCGAAGACCTATTCACGGGGGTGACCGCCGGACTGGGAATCTGCGCCTGGGAGCGGGGGGCGTAGTGCCATCGCCCATCCGCTCGCACTGCACCCCTGGTATACTCTGTGTACTCTGGGCGGTTTTGCCAGGATAGCAGCGGACTCAACGCCGAGCATGAACACCAGCCCCACCTTCAAACGCAGTGCCTTGATTGTCGTGACCAGCCTGTTCTTGCTGATTGCCGCAGGTCGCGTTTTATGCCTGAACCTGACGCATAAGGAATTGCACGTCGATGAGGTGTGGTCGATCTGGCAATTATTGGGCACACAGACAGATTATGCGCGAGATGCAACCTGGCCCCCGCTGTATTACATGGTGCTCGACGGTTGGCGTCATTTGGTTGGCATTCACCCTCTCGCCCTGCGCTATCTGTCGGTGCTGGCCTTCCTGGTTGGCGCAGCCGGCACCTACCGTCTGATGAGGCGCTTGAGCAACGAAAGTGCTGCCCAGCTTGGCATGGTTGCCTACAGTGCCCTGGCACTGGGTATTTTCCTGACCACCCAGGTACGCGGCTATGCGCTCGTTTTTGCACTTGTGCCCGTCGCCTTCTGGTTGACCGCGCGCTACTTTGCGCGTCCGTCGCTGAAACGGGCCATCGTTCTGGCGCTGGTCATGGCGGCTATGTTTTACTCTGCGTATGGCTCAGTCGGCGCGTTTTTGATGCTGGGCATCTATACGCTGTTGGTCTACCGGCGTGCAGTCTGGCGTTGGTGGCTGCCAGGAGTCATTGCCGGCGCTCTGGCTGCTCCGGAAATCCTGAACGTCTGGGCCTTGTCCGTCGGGCGACTGCGCCCCTTGAGCACGGTTCAAATGCCGCAGTTCTTACCCGGACTGGCGACCTTCTACTTGCGCAGCACGGGCTACAGCACGCTTATCTGGATACTCCTGGCGATATTGGCGACCCTCGTGATCTTTGCACGGCAGCGCCCGCTGCGCATGAAAGCCATCGCGCTGCTGGTGTGGGGGCTGGGGGCGGTGCTGCTGTACGTCACTCAGCGCTTTCTGGGCCTGTTCGACTCCGTCTACGGGTGGTTTATCACCCTCGGCGCGACTCTGTGGATCGCGTGGGGCTTATCCTATTTGCCACGACTGGCGAAGGTTGGAGCAGTCGTCGTCCTCATCGGCGTCATGCTGACCCCCGTACCCTACGAGAACTTCGAGGCGGAGCCGCCCCCTTTGGGACGCAGCTTCGAGGTGCTGGCCCAGAATGTCCATTGGGGCGATGTCCTGGTGATCGACCCGTTATGGAAGGATCGTTATTGCCAGTGCATTGACGCCGAGGTGTTTGATTACCTGATCAAGCTGTATTTCCCACAGGGCTTGCAAATCGTGACGGATCCGCGCGGTTATCGGCGAGTCTGGTATCTAAAATGGGATAGCCTGGAAGACAAGGATTTCCAGAAAATAGTCCAGCAGGGGCGCATGGCAGGCAAGTTTGTGGGGCCGCCGGAAGCGCTGTTTCGACTCTACGAAGCGCCTCCTGATCCGGTAGGCACAGCCTTTGACAATGGCCTACGTTTTCATGGCATGGAACCTGTCGATCAGATTCCCGCACCCCTGGCCCGCCGGGTACTGGATACGGTGCGGATACGCCTGTGGTGGTCGGTAGATAAGCCGCTCCCATTCGACTACAGCATTGGCGTGCAAGTTTTCTACCAGGGACAACTGGCTATTCAGTCCGACAGCGGGCCGCAACTGGCCGATCCCTCGCTCCCGAAGGCGACCAGCCAATGGCAACCCGGCCAATTCTATATTGAAGAAAGAGAACTCCACATACCGCGCCAGTTTACGACAGGGGCGTACTCGATCTATCTGACCGTCTACCAGTGGTGGGATCAGACACGGATTGGCGCTCCGGGAGGCAACCAGGATAAGTTGTTGCCGATTGGGACTTTGTATGTCAAAGCCTGGTGAGCATGTTTCCTTATGGAGCCAGGTTGACGATAGACAGGTGAGGGCCTCCATCTGGTCTCTGGATGATGGTAAGTACCTGCCCTGGTGCAGTTTTCGGTACATACGGGTTATCTTCCAGGACAACGTAGACGCCGGGGCGGCGGCTGGTCGCCAATAACTGTTCTAATGCGCTGACGTTTGAGCCGCCCGGGCTAAGCTGTGGACAGGTTACATGCATCGCGTTGCGCATCATAAACTCAAGGTTGGCGCAGTTGGACAGCAGGCCAATGACCTCACGTGCGCCGTAGTTTTGCAATGCACTCTGCGCTTCCGCCAGACCGAACCCACCCGCATCGGAACGGATATATTCCAGTCGATCTGCCGGGGCGACAGGCAGTTCAACCGGGTTATACAGCGCGGTTCGGGCAAACGGCAACCACAGCGCCAATCCGTAGGCGAGTACCGCCCCGAGCCCCAACCCCTGAAGGAGTTTACCCCGGCTCCGCAGAAAGTCTGCCAGCGTTACCGCGCCACACAGCAAAAGGATTGTGCTCGCCGGTATAAAGAAGCGCGAATACTGGGTTCGGTTGAGCCAGAGCACCACCAGCGGCACGGCGAGGCAAATCACCAGATAGAAGCGCCGCCGGATGATCAGGGCCAGAACCGACAGCAAAAGCAAGGCGAAACCGATGGGGCCGACATAAGCCGCGAATAAGTTCACCGTATCGACCACATGGCTCCACTTATCGGCCAGGTTGAAACCGCTCGTCTGATTGTGTACGCCGATCAGGGAGAACAGATCGTGGTGCAACAAACGCATCAACAGGGCGAATCCGCCAACCAGGATGCCCTCCGTTGCCAGCGCCACGACGGTCCAGCGCAGTTTTCCTCGCCACGAACGCTCACGCCCGTTTAGAGTCAGTCCTGCGACAAGCGGAATGATGGCATAGGGCAAAACACTGACTTTGATATTGATACTTATAAAGAGCACAATGCCCAGCAGCACGGCATCCCAGGCGCGGGCAGTGCGAGCGACGCGGTATCCCAGATACAGGGCTACTGAAATCGCTGAGGCCGCCATCGGGTCCGCCAGTCCCAGCCGATCAAAGAACAGATGGTACGTGCTGAACAAATAAAACAAGCCTGCCAGCGCAAAACCCCATCTGCCCGCCGCGACACGCCCAATCGCCATACAGGCGCTGAAACCGGGGAGCACTGCCAGCAGTGTCGTTACTCTGATTAGCCAGAGCGATGCAGCCAGATGGGGCTGAAATAGCATGTACCACCACAGGGCAAACAACCGCCCTTCGGAGGCATACACGAAAGGACTGTACTGGAAACCAGCCTGTGCGTACCGGACGTGGACTGCCTCGTCAAGGAATGGTGGGAACGCGGTGATCCCCACCAATCTGGACACGAAGAAGGCAAGGAGGAAGGCTGCTCCCCACCACCATGAGGGCCTATCGAGCCTGGATGCCCTGGTCTGAATACTGGAAGGGTATTGGGGAGCCGAAGCGCCTTTACGCAAGCGTGACCAGCACCTTGTTCTGCTCGACGCGATCCCCCTTTGCCACGTGGACGCGCGTGATCGTCCCGGCACGTGGGGCCTTGATCTCGTTCTCCATTTTCATCGATTCCAGCACACAGACCGCCGCACCCTGCTCGACAGCCTGGCCCTCCACCACAGACACAGCCACGATCAGGCCGGGCATCGGCGAACGAATGGAAATCTCACCCTGAGCCAGTTCAAAGCCCGCCGAGGCGCGCAGCAAGCGCTGCTGGCGTTCGTCGGCCACCTCGATCTCATACAGGTCGCCAAACATCAAGACGTTGTAGCGCCCGTCGCGTTCCTCGATCAGCGCTTCAAAGCTGGCATTATCGATCAGGGCCGAATACAGGGTCTCCGTGATGGTCTGGAAATCAACCGTGCGTTCCTCACCGTTGACGGTGACGCGGCCTTCCTGGTTAACGTCGATCTCAAACGTCTGTCCGTTGACAGTGGTCAGATATTTCATTAGCCAATCCGTTCAGGTGATAGTCTGCTGTGGGGCCAGCCAGCGCAAATGCGCCCGCACTTGCTCCAACGGGTCGGGGGTCAGGTTGATCGTGCGCAGCACCTCGTCGTGCACCAGTGCATTGCCCGCCTCGACGAACGTCTTGCACAAATCGGCGTTGCTGCGCAGTTCGGCAGGCAGTTGGCAACCGCGTTCGTATCCAATCGCGGCGATTTTGAAGGGCGCTACATCGTATACGCGCAACGCCAGGTCGTACAGCACGCTGTTCAGCGCTTGCAACTCGGCAGACTGGCTGCCCATGTCCGAACTGCCCACCAGGTTGTCGAACATGCCAACCGGAATGAGCACCGAGAGGCACTCGAACAGGGAGCGAGTCGCCAGAATGTCGCAGCCGATTACCGCCTCGTCGATTTTCATCTGGCCGTGCTGCGTCATTGTAGCGGTGGGCGGCGGGGTCTGAATCGCGGCCTGCGGCGGGACGTTGCTGCCGGGTGTGTAGCGCTCGATCAGCGGCCCATAGATGTACGGGTGCTCCCAGATCGTTTCCATCACGTGCTGCCACTGTCTGTCGCGCAGCGTGTCGAAGCTCAGGTTAAGTTCGTAGTTTCCACCTTCCCAGTACGCTGCCGGGTGCGAGTGATCGGCAACCTTCAATTCTTTCGCCATGCGGCCCGTTTACCTGATTGCGTGCCCGGCACGGAGCGACCTGGCCCATGCCAACCGTGATGGGGGGAGAGTTTAGCCATAAGCGGGCCAGAACACAACCGGATGGTCTGTGAAGGCTAAAGATTCGCCCCCCCGAATTCATCTGGCGTGTTAGGCGAAAGTATCTGCCTGCCGATCCAGGTTCTTCACCTTCTGCAAGTAGGCCACCGCGCGCCGATCCAGGTCATGCGGGTAGGCAAACCCCAAACACTCGCCGACTTCGATGGCAACTTTGCGGAACAGGCTAATTGTCCGGAACATCGCCTCCCAGTTTTCCTCTATGCCCGCGCCCACGTAAGTGCCCTCCAGTTCTGCCCACAGATCAGGGCGCAGCCAGAGTTTTAGCCGTCGCCCGTAGGGGCCGGGCTTGACCGACCACTGGTGATCGATCTCCAGGCGCCATTCGAGCATCGGGCGCAGGTCCTCCTGCTTGGCGGCGTTATCCAGAACGTATTTCGCCGCGATCAGGTCGTCGCGCCAGAGGAACTTCGCCACATAAGTCAGGTTGTGAAAGAACAATTCAACCCTCGTCCGATACTCCTCCTCGGTAGGCGGCTTCGGGATGTAAGCCGTGTAGGTCGGCGGCTTCAACCCGTCCGTGAGATGATCCTTATCGAGCAATACTTGATAGCCCGCATCAAACTCATCTGGAAGTTGTGGATCGGCCACGATCTGTTTGAGAAGGTCCACCGGCCAGAGTGTGAAATCGATCTTGAGGCCATGCTCGTACTGGGTCACGTAGCCAAACTTCTCATGCCCGCGCTCCAACAGGACTGGGTCACGGTACACGACCAGCACAGGCCCGAAGTCCCCCAGCCAGGCGCGGCTCTCAAAATAGGGGTGAACGTCCGTAACAACCAGGATCAGATCGTAGTCGGACAGGACATCGACAGGCGCTTTGCTGGTCGTCAGGGAACTGGTCAGGATCATCGCCCGAACCGAATCCCGCCGCTTCCCCCACTGTACGAATCGCTCCAACGTTTCCTGGTGTTGAGCAGCATTGCGCATGGCTTATTCTCCGTGAAAATGGCTCACTTCATTATAGCAATCCCTGGTGCGATAAGATGATTGTGCCGCGTGACTCATTCGCGTTGTTCGGCCATAATGTACGGCATCATGCTTTCATAAGTATCGGTGGCCTCATGCGACGTTTCTTAACGATTCTGTTGATGGTGATGACGCTTGCCATCTTGCCTCGTGTCACTACTGCACAAAATGGGCCGGAGGATCGGCAAAGTTACCGCAACGAGCAATTGGGCATCAGCTTCGAGTACCCGCCGGACTGGCAGGTGAATGAGCAACTTCCGACCCGCACGGTTACGGCTTCCAGCGCCAGCGATCTGGCGGCGGTCAGGGCGGGCAAAGCGCCGGATGGCCTGCTGTTCAGCATCACGATCAGCACCTTCCGCGAGATCGGGGCCGAAAGCCTCGAAGATTTCACGCCGATCCTGCAAAAGATCGCAGGCACGCCCGATCTCGATCCGGACTCGGTTCGGATCGGCGGCGCAGATGGTCTACAGATCGACAGACTGGATTTCCGGCAGGACGTGGCAACGCGCACGGCCATCCTGTCCATCGGCAAGCGGCGCGTCGCGGTCTTGCGCGGTGTTTCCACCGTTTCCGGCTGGATGAAGGGTAACAAAACACGCTTTGGCGAACTGGTGGATACGTTGAACTTTTTCCCGCCAAAGGGCCTGGTAGATGGTGAATCGTTTGGTAGGGTGCTGTGGCAACTTCCGGCGGACAAAATGACAGACCTGGCCGACCTGGCCGTCGGCAGCAACGGTTCAGTGTTGTACGTGACAGACCGCACACAAGGCATCTGGCAGGTGGGCGCCAACGGCACGAGCGGCGAGATCACCAAACCAGCCGGGATCGGGCAGTTTGGCGCGCTGGGCGTGCTGCAAAGCGGGCTGCAATTCATCGCTGACGGTGTGGGCAACGCGATCTGGGCTGTCATGCCGCAGAACGGCAGCGTGACACGGCTCATCGGTGGCAGGGTGGGCACGGGCAACGGCATGTTCGGGCCGCACTCGCCGCTGTCGTTTGCCTTCGGCCTGCGCGGTGCGATCTACGTGCTGGACGAGAATGAAAAGGGGCTGCGCATCCAAGTCTTTAACCGGGGCGGAGAGTGGACGGCCACCTGGGATTTGAGCGACGTGCTGCCCGTGCCCATTGACTATCCGATGATCTCCACCGACGACAGCGGCAACGCCTACCTGATCGGGCGCAACACGCCGGGCATTATCAAGATCGCGCCGGGCGGCAAGGTAGTCAGCACCGACCTGGGCAAAGCAGTCCTGGCGAACACTGGCCCGCTGGCACTGATCGTGGATCGTTTCGACAACTTCTTCGTAGCAACGGCGGATCAGGGCATTCTCAACCTGAATCAGGACGGCAAGCTGCTTGGCGTGATTGGGGAAGCCTATGACGAATCGGCGCCGCCCAAGCCCGGGCAGCTTGGCAGACCAGTAGCGATGGCACTTGGCGACGGCGGCAGACTGCTCTACGTGGCGGACTCGGGTAAGTATCCGCAAATCGTGGCCTTTGCCCTGAACGGCAACGCAGCCCTGAACATCACCGCAGGGACGCGGAACGCCGGGCCGATCAGCTATGGGCAAACGGTAAAGGGCGAGATCGGCGATAAGACTTTCATCGACCTGTATACCTTTGACGGAACTTACGGCGACGTGGTGACGATCACGATGGAGCCGGGCGAAGGCAGCCACATCGACCCATACCTGGAAGTGCTCAGTCCGCAGGGCGGGCGCATGGCCGCCAACGACGACGCCAAAGACCCGACCTTGCGCCCCGGATCGGCCCAGATCAAAAGTTATCGCCTGCTGTATACGATGACCTATACGATCCGCGCTACGCGCTTTGGCAGCGAGACCACCACCACTACCGGCCCGTACACGCTCACACTCACCCTGGAACGGCCCGGCAGGAAGCCTGCGCCCAAACCAACAACCGAGGCGGGACAGTGAATTCCGGCTCTCGACCTCACGAATCACCAGCCGGTTCCCCTCCACCGAATTCGGAACCGATGTACTCATTGGCGGAGTCAGGGGGTGAGGCCCACCCCCGCCCATTCAAACCTCTCGACGTGCTCCGCCCTGTGCTGGTCGCGCTGGCAGCGGGCTGGATCGTGGCCCTGACCGTCGGGTTGGTGCTGGCCCGCCTGCAATATGCCGAAGTCGCCCGCGCCTTCCCGCCCGAACAGATTCCCGCCGAGTACGAGAACCGCCTTGACCGCGAAATCCGGCAGGGGCCGCTGTTGCTGCTGGCACAGGCAGGCGTGGTGGCCGGTGTGCTGGCCTGGCAGGTCGGGCGGATGGCAAAACGCACGCCCCGCCCTCTGCGGCATGGCGCACTATCGGGCATCCTCATGGCAGCCATCCAGGGCGCGGTGGCACTGGCGATGCACGTCCCGCTGACGTTTATCGTGCCCTGGGTCGGCGTATTGATCGGCGCAGGTATCTACGGAGCCTGGAGCAGTGCCCCATCTGCGCCGCCTCAATGATTCCGCCCGCTGCGAAGCGGAGGGGGTGAGGCCACCCGCCTAATACCATGCCCTGGATCGGCTGGCATAGCAGTTGTCGCAAAGGCTGTAACGGTGGCCGAGCGGCAGAGGGCGGCGGCAGTTGACGCAACGCGCCAGCGTATCCAGCCGTCGCAGCAGCGCGCCGTCGATGCTCATCGACCAGACCGCACGCATGTCCCGCACGGCCTCTTCGTCGGGCGCGAAAGTGCTGAACTCCGGGCGGCGCGACAGCCACAGGTAAATGTCCGCACAGGCGATGGACTCTTCGGTCAAGTCCAGATCGTGGTCGTTACTGATCTGGATCGGCGCTTCCGGCGGCACAGGCATCGGGATGTTCTCAAGGATGGCCTGCGCACAGGCCCGCCAGTACGGACGGGTGTTCTCTTTGGTCGGCGCGTTCACCAGCTTGACCGCCGTCGCCAGTCCCAACTGCTCCACTTCGCGGTCACTCAACATGCGCGCCAGGGCAATCCGTTCGTCGATGTCGGCAGGCCGGATCACGTCGCGCAATGTGTCGGGGATCGATTGCAGTTCGGCCCACTGCGCGAAGCGATGGGCCAGGCTGCCGGGGATGAGCGCCAGGTCTTCGACGACGGGCGCAACCCGCGCGTGGGTCAGTTCTTCGGGCGGGATGGCGTACAGCGATTGGAGCATCTTCAACGAGCGCCGGTTGGTCGCGCCGATCTCACCCACTGTCGAGAGGCCGTAACGCCCGGCCCGCCCGCCGATCTGGTGGACTTCGCTTGGTGTCAGGTGGCGCATGTTCTTGCCGTCAAACTTTTCCAATTCGTAAAAGCAGACCCGATCCGCAGGCAGATTCAGGCCCATGCCCACCGCATCCGTCGCCACGCAAATCTCGGTCTGGCCGTCAGCGAAACGATCTGCCTGCTTGCGCCGCACTTCAGGCGGCAGATTGCCGTAGACCACCGAGACGCGACGGCGGCGCATTTCCAGTTCCGTTTTGAGATGCAGCACATTCCGACGTGAAAAGGCCACCAGGATCGTGCGCTCTGGCAGCCGTTCCAGCGGCCAGGGTTCCCTCGCCACCTGCAACGGTGACAGCCGCTGGTGTTCCACGATCTCCATCGGGATGGCCGCCGCGCTTGCCAGCCGCTCAATCAACGGGCGGGCGTGGGGCGGCCCGATCACGTGGATGTCGGGCGCTTGCGCTTCCATCAGGGCGCGCGTCCAGGCCCAACCGCGATCCGGATCGGCCAGCATTTGCCCCTCGTCGATCACCACGCACTCGCCGCTGCGTTGCGGGTTAAACATCTCGATTGTGGCAGCGGTCACCAGCGCGCCCGGCACGGGGATGAACTCTTCGCCCGTCAGCAGGTTGCAGCGGATGCCCCGCTCGTTCAGACGGTCAAAGACCTCGAAGGCCAGCAAGCGCAGCGGAGCCAGATACCAGCCGTTATTGGCGATGGACAGCGCATCCAGCGCCACGTGTGTCTTGCCGCTGTTCGGCGGCCCGACGTGGAAAATGACCCGCTGATCGACGCGGCCCGCGTGCTGCCAGGTTGGGAAGGCGGCCAGCAGGCGAGCACGCAGTTCTTCGCGCTGGCGGCGTTCCTCGTCGCGGAGCATACGCTCCAACTGACGTTTCTCGTCACGCAGACGGCGCTCGGCAGCCTTTTGCTCTTCGCGCTCCGCCATCCAACTGGCCTTGCGCTCGGCGTACAGCACGCGGAAGTCGGCCAGCGAGTCAGGCAGATTCCATCGCCCGCGCACCTGTCCCCAGCGTACCCGGCCACGATGGAACTTGATCTTCGCCTTGAATATCCGGTTGCGAAGGGTCTGGGGCGCTTCCCCCGACACAATCGCCAGCTCCCGGACGTGGATCAGTTCCAGGTCGGTGATCGCTTCCATGCGCTGAGGATCGGCCAGCAGCGCTTCGACCTCGCCCGCCGGGATGCGCTGCACGCCTTCTGGATCGACGAACGCGCTGACCAATTTTTCGGCAATGGCGTTGGGCAAAGTCGTCTGCCGCACCTTGAGCCGGGTCGTCGCCTCCCCCAGCGTATAGGTGCGGGCCAGCACCTTTTCGCGGCGGGTCAGGCCGTCTTGCATGTCGGGTCGCAGGGCATCGCCGGATTTGTCCAGGGCAGGCTGCCAATCGTCGTCGGTGGGCTGAACGGCCTGGAAAGCGACCTGCCAGGCCGTGTCTGCATCGCCTCCCGACAGCCGCACCCAGACCGATACGCCGACGGGCAGCGGTACGGTAAAGGTGGCAAACTCGTTCGATTCCAGGGCAGTCTTTAACACGTTTGCACCAAACCGCTCGACCAGTTCGGCACGGGCTGCGGTCTGGCCCGGCTTGCTTGCCAACAGGTCGTGCAACTGCTGGCGCACCGGCTCGATCACCTGGTGCTGGTGGATTTCCTTGAGGCTGCCCCGCGTGATGCGCAGGGGATCAAAGACCAGGTCGTCGCTGCGCTTGAGCAGGCCCATGTCCTGCAAGATCATCAGCGCGCCCTCGTCACCTGGCTTCGTGCAGACTTCGCCAACGGGCAAATAGCCCGCGGTGTTCTCGAAAGCCTGTACCAGTCGCTTCAGCACCGGGTCGCCCAACTGCCGCAGGCGGCTCTCACGGGCTGCCATCCGTGACGCGATGGGGTGCATCCCCGGCGTGCCATCGGCTTTGAGGGAGGGAAACGTGCCGCTGTACAAGGCACTGCGTTCGCGCACCTGCTCCGGCGTCAGGCGGGCCGTGTCGTAGACAACGTTACCTTCCTGCCCGACCCTGCCGCTGGCGACAGCAGCCGCAATGACGGCGGCGTGCTGATCAACACCGTTAGCGTATTTATGCAGTTCAGTCTGTTTGAAAAAACCTTCGGGGGAAGCGGCCACCAGTGCCGCGAGAATGTCACTTGTCAGGTTGGCTTTGGTCATGCTCACTTCATTTACTTACTCGTAAGATGATGCATAGTATAACGCAGAATCTCGCGCTCCGCCGTGAGCAGTAGTGAATCGCCGGATGGAATCTGAATTACAATGAGGACGTTCATGATCACAGGAAACATCACCTTGTACACCAGACCTTCAACGTCCTCCATCCTCGCTGATCGATGTTGCCGGCAAGTAGCACCGTCGCGCGTTAGGCCCCCTCTACTGCGCCAGCGGCAGTGCCTGGCAACCGCCCGTCTTGCCCATCAGACACATCGATTCAAGCCCGTTCTTTGTGTCGAAATCCAGTTCAAGACGCTGGTTGTCATCGAGTGTGTAGACGACGACAAAATTATCTTCTCCGCGACGGCTGTAGAAGTCGCGGCTCGAAGCGTATGACCAGAGCGGCGCACCCAACTGTCGGACGACCTGGCGGGTCGTCATGCCTTTACGCAAAAATGCCTGGAGTTTGTCGAGGCTATAGGTCGGGCTGACAGCGCGGTATTGCTCGCCGACTAGCCTGTCCTGCACGCTGTCCAGCGCGATCAGCGCATTGGCACGGCCCAGGTTGAACTCGCGGAAATCATGCTTATCTCGATACTGCTTGAGGGTTTGCTGGTGAATGTAGAGCGTGTGCCGCACAATGGCGCGCAATCCTGGCTCCTCCGCGTCCACCAGCTTGATCAGCGCGGGGATGGCTTCCTCGGAGAGTGTCGAGAGATACAACGGGTCGATATCGCCTTTGCTCAGGTTTTGCCATGTCACGAAGGCGTCCGGGTTCAACACGTCCAGCGTGGCGACGAAGCCGAACACGGCGATCAGCGCCGTCAGGCTGAATACATTGATTGTCGCCGGCGTCCAGTACAGGGATAGCGTAAACCCGGCAAACAGGACTCCAAGCCACGCGATGAAAACGTAGATCGCCAGCCGCAGCGTCGTGAAGCCGTAGGCGAGTTCGTACAGCCGGAGCCGCTGGAAGGCCGATATTAGGATCACTCCGGTGAGCAGCACGAGGACAGTGCTCAGGCCCCGAAACAGGTTCGTGTCGCGGCGGGTACGGCGCAGCGCGACGACGTTTAATGTCAGCGCCAACCCCAGCGTCAGCACGGCGACGACCACCAGTTCGGCAAAGCCGCGATGGACGTAATCGGCGTAGCTGAAGTTGGCAATGTTCCGCTCACCGCCAAACAGGTATACGAACTGGATCACCACGAACGACGCGAAGACGATCACCACGCCACCGAGCAGCATCATCGTCTCGGTGAAGCCCAGGCTGAAGATCGGGGCGGCGGGAGGCTCCGGCGCTGGCGCGCTGGTGTCGGTGGATGGGTTTGGCGCGCGCTTGGCCTTGCGATCCAGCAGCGCAAAAGCCAGCCCGCCAATGGCCGTCCAGCTAAAAATGGTGAAAAACACGATCTGCCCGGCCAGATCGTCGGTCAGCCTGGGTAGAAACGTGTTGAGCAAGTGGCTCACCAGGCGCGCAAACACTTCGTCGGCAGAACTGAACAGGATGACGAATACGGCCACGACAGGCACAGTGATCGCCGCGCCCCGTGCGAACGGCGCCAGGCTGTGCCAGCCAGCGTGCCGCGAGGACAGCCACTTGCGGGCCTGCAATAGTTCGCTGATGGGCTGAAACCAGACCACAACACCGCTGACCATCGCTTTGATCGGGTAGGCGAACAGGCTTTGCTGCGCGATGTTATCGCTGGCGAAGAAGTAGACTAGCAGCAACGCTGCGCTGATCAGCGCAGCGAGGTTCAAAAGGGTAAGCGTTTCTTCGGCCCGCAGCGCCAACATGGCCGCGAAGAACAGCACCGGCGCGAGCAGCGCCAGGTTGCGGCGAACAGGCCGCACTTTCTCAACGCGCGAATATGACAATAGCACCGCGATCAGGATGGCGACATAGAGCGTAAAGCCCAATCCCAGAGCCTGCCCAAAGGCCAGCACGGTGGCGATCAGCCCCAGAACCAGGCCCAACGCAACCGTCCGTATGGATGTTCCCGTTGGCGACATTGACGGCCTCCTCAACTCATCATAGTGACGGCAGAGCACGCTGCCTTATAATAACCGCGCCGCGCCGACTTTCCTCATTCCTGACGCAGCATAACCGCGTTTGGTTCCCGCGTTTATGAAGCGGAGGTCAATCGCCCAGTGACGTCCTCAATGGCCGAAGCCCCTCGGCCATCTTGAAAACCTCGACTATGTAAGGCTGTTGCGGGTGCTGTGGGAGAACTCGGATGGCGCAATCTCTATGCTTACGCTGCGCAGCAATTCGGCACACAAGGCGTTCACGAGTTGCTGGTCGCTGCGGACCGCTCGCTCGGGGGTGCAGAATTCGCAGACGAGGCTGCTTGTGTTCGCTGTACCTTGTCAGTCAGCGGCAGCCGGATAGTAAACCGCGCGCCGCCCCGCGTAGGGCGGTTTTCGGCAGAGATCGTGCCGCCATGCGCCTCGACAATTCCCTTGCAAATGGACAGGCCCAGGCCCGTTCCACGATATTGCGTCTGCGGCGCACGATAAAACTTCTCGAACACCCGGCTCGTATCCTCAGGCGGAAGGCCCGGCCCGCGATCTGCCACGCTGATGACCAATTCCGATTCCTCCGTTTTCGCCGTGACGCGCACTCGCACGCCGGGCGGGGTGTGATGTGCGGCATTTTGCAACAGGTTGACCATGACCTGTTCCATCAGCGCGCAATCCAATGGCACTTCCGGCAAATTGGGAGCAACGTCGATGACCAGATCGTGATTGATCAATTCTTGCCGAACACGCGCAAGGCTGTCGTTGATGAGTTTCTGGATGTTGCAGGGCTGTAGATCAAGCCGCAAATGGCCTGATTCAAGCCGTGTCATATTGAGGAGGTTGCTGACCAGTTGGTTCAACTGGCTACTGGCTGCTTTAATACTTTGCCCGCTGGACAACTGGATCTGCGCATTGCACAGGTTATCTGGATCGAGGAGAGCGCTGGCTGCCTGATCGATTTTGATGAGCGGAGAGCGAAGTTCGTGGGATACCGAGTCGAGCAGAGTTGCGTAGAGACGTTCCGACTCCGCCAAGACTTCTGCTCGACGCGCGGCTTCGTCGAGCAGTTCTCGTTCAACCGCCAGGGCGATGTGGCTGACAAATGTTTCTAGTAAGGCTTCCTGATCCACAGAGAGCGCCTGCTTCAGTCCAATGCCGAGTACACCGACAACACCACCGGGCGTGGCGAGGGGCAAGTATTGAGCAGTTGAGTTGGGTAATGTGTCAGTGAAGCGTCCGGCCGGCTGATTGTGATCGAAAGCCCATTCGGCAACACTCCGCTCTTTTTCATCGATCTTCAGGGTGCTGGCTGGATGTGGGGCAGTGGATAATTTCCCTGTGGCATCTGGCAGCAGAATTGCTGCGTCTGCATCGAAAACCGTGCAGATGTACTCGACGGCGATTTTCAAGAGGGCATCAAGGTTTGTGGCCGCGGCAATGTGGCGGGACATCCGATAAAGTGCGGCGGTTCTATCTTCCCGCTGCTGCATCAGCCGTTTCTGTGTCGCTAGGCGAGCCGTCAAGTTGCCCGTGACCAACGCAATGAAGAAATATAAACCGAGTATCATGCCATGTTGCAGGGAAGATATACTGAAAGAGAATTGGGGCGGGATGAATAGAAGATCGATCAGCACGGCGCTCAAGGTGGCCGCCAGCAGAATCGGGCCACGCCCTACGAAGTTGCCCAGCAGGACGATGACAAACAGCATGAAGAGAGCGGTTTCGACATAACCCACCAGCGGAGCCAACGCATAACTGATCCCAATAGCGACAATCACCACCGCACACACTATCAGATATTGGTTTCGCCCGGAATGGATTGCCGGACGTGGCAAGACGGGGTGTTCAGCACTTTCTGTTTTGTCACCGCTGATCACGTAGACATCAATGTCACCACTGAGTTGGATCAGGCGGTTGACCATCGCACCACCGCCGAGGAACTCTTGTAGGCGGTTATGAGCGGGCTTGCCCACAATAATCTGGGTCACGTTGCGCTGTTTGGCAATGCGTATTATCTCACGCGCCGGGTCTTCGCTGGACGTTGAAACGACCTCGCCACCCAGCTTGCGAACCAGAGCTAGATTGCGGACAAGTTGTGCTTTCTGCGTTTCGTTCAGGGGCGTGGCGGGTTCGACATAGATTGCTAACCAGGGCGCTTTTAAGGTATAGGCTGTACGCCGTGTCCAGCGGATGAGACGCTCTGAAAGCGGGCTGGGGCTGACCGCCACCATGAGCCGTTCCAGCGATTTCCAGGGGCCTTGAATGTGCTTGACCTGCATATAATCTTGCATCTGCTGATCGACCCGTTCAGCCGTCAAACGCAAGGCCATTTCACGAAGGGCTGTCAGGTTACCCTTGCGGAAGAAGTTTTTTGCCGCCAGTTCGGCGCGCTCTGGGGTGTAGACTTTTCCTTCGGCCAGGCGCCTGAGGAGTTCTTCGGGTTCCAGATCGATGAGTTCAATTTCATCGGCAATATCAATCAGCGTATCGGGCACGGTTTCATGAACAATAATTCCCGTAATGCGGGCAACAGCATCGGCCCGGCTTTCCAGGTGCTGCACGTTCACGGTTGTGTATACATCAATACCTGAAGCCAGCAGGTCGAGTACATCCTGATAACGCTTGGGGTGACGCGATCCTTCGACGTTTGTATGCGCTAATTCATCGACCAGAACCAGTTGGGGCTTGCGCTCCAGGACAGCGTCCACGTCCAATTCTTCAAAGGTTGCCCCTCGGTACTCGACCTTTTTCCGGGGGATAATCGGTAGCCCTTTGAGCAGTGCTTCCGTCTCAGTTCGACCATGCGTTTCAACATAGCCGATCACCACGTCAATTCCTTCGGCCAGTCGCTGTTGCGCAGCCTCAAGCATGGCATAGGTCTTGCCAACACCCGCCGACATGCCAAAAAATATCTTGAGTTTCCCCCGCTGCTGTCGAGACTCTTCTCGCTGTACCGCTTCAAGCAGGGCATCCGGGTCAGGTCGGTTCTCGTCTTGCTTCATAGTTCACCCTATGGCGTGACACTACCCTGATTTCTCGTCACATGTATGATGACATTCAACTCAGATAAGCCACAAAGGGGTAGAGCAAATCGCCTACCCCTATCTTCCAGCTCTGAATGAGCTTCTGCTTTCACTGAGAAGCCATCGCCGATGGCGTGGCTGCCTCCGTTGCCGACACAGGCCGCTTTTGGCCTGGTTCGGCATCCAGCGCCAGGTTCAATTGAAGAACGTTGACGCGCGGTTCGCCCAGCAAGCCAAAGGTACGACCTTCGGTGAACTGGTCAACAATCTGCTGTACTCTGGCCGGGTCCAGCCCACGGGCCTTCGCCACGCGGTTGACCTGGTATTTGGCTGCCGCCGGGCTGATCTGCGGGTCGAGGCCGCTGCCAGAGGCCGTCACCAGATCAACCGGAATGGGCGCAGTGTTGCCTGGGTCGGCGGCTTTGAGGGCCTCGATCCGTGCCCGCACAGCTTGTAGTAGCGTCGGGTTCAGCGGGCCGTAGTTCGAGCCGGAAGACCCCGTCAGCTTGTCGGAATTGAAGGCTGTATAAGGGACAGGGTTAGTGGCCGAGAGGCGACCCCAGAAATATTTCGGGTCGTCGAAGTTCTGGCCGATCAGCGCCGAGCCAACGACCTTGCCGTTCCGGGTGATCAGGCTGCCGTTGGCCTGGTAAGGGAAGAGCACCTGCGCAATCAGCGTCATCACTGCCGGGTACAACAGCCCCGTTATCACACTCAGCACGGCCAGCGACACCAGGGCTGGCCGGAGTTGCTTCATCATCGCCATTTTCCTCTTCTACCTGCCCGCCAGGCCCAGCGCTGTGAGCAAGACGTCGATGAGTTTGATACCGATGAACGGCACGAGCAGCCCGCCCAGACCATAGATGAGCAGGTTATCCCGCAACAAAGTCGAGGCCCCCACCGGACGATACCGCACGCCGCGAAGCGCCAGCGGGATCAAGAAAATGATGATCAGGGCGTTGAAGATCACCGCCGAAAGGATAGCGCTCGTCGGCGTGCTCAGGCCCATGATGTTCAGTGCCTGAAGCTGCGGATAGGTCGTGGCGAAGGCCGCCGGGATGATGGCGAAGTACTTCGACACGTCGTTGGCGATGCTGAACGTGGTAAGCGCGCCGCGCGTCATCAACAGTTGCTTGCCGATTTCGACGATCTCGATCAGCTTCGTCGGGTTGGAGTCCAGGTCAACCATATTGCCCGCTTCTTTAGCAGCCTGTGTGCCGGTGTTCATCGCCACCGCTACGTCCGCCTGGGCCAACGCCGGGGCGTCGTTCGTGCCGTCGCCCGTCATGGCAACCAGCTTGCCACCCTGCTGAATCTCGCGGATCAACTTGAGCTTGGTTTCGGGCGTCGCCTGCGCCAGGAAGTCGTCCACACCCGCTTCGGCTGCAATCGAAGCCGCGGTCAGCGGATTGTCGCCGGTGATCATCACAGTCTTGATCCCCATCCGGCGCAGTTCGGAGAAACGCTCTTTGATACCACCCTTTACAATATCCTTGAGCTGGACCACGCCCAGTACCTGCTTGCCATCAGCTACCACCAACGGTGTTGCGCCCTGGCGGGCAATATCATCGACCGCATTTTTGACCGCAGGCGGGAAGGAGCCGCCCGCCTTATCCACGTAGGCGGCGATGGCGTCCGAGGCTCCTTTGCGGATATGGCGGCCATCCATATCGACACCGCTCATGCGCGTTTGTGCGGAGAAGGGCACGAAAGTGGCGCCGAGGGCGTGGACATCGCGTTCACGGATACCGTACTTTTCTTTCGCCAGAACGACGATGCTGCGTCCTTCTGGGGTCTCGTCGGCCAGCGACGCCAACTGCGCGACATCGGCCAGCATCTTCTTATCAACTCCGGGAGCCGGAATGAAGTCGGTTGCCTGCCGGTTGCCCAGGGTAATCGTGCCTGTCTTATCCAGCAGCAGCACGTCCACGTTGCCCGCCGCTTCCACCGCTCGCCCCGACATGGCGATCACGTTGGCCTGGATCATCCGATCCATCCCGGCGATGCCGATGGCCGATAGCAGGCCGCCAATGGTCGTCGGGATGAGGCAGACCAGCAGCGCCACCAGTACGGTGACCGTAATCGGTGCGCCTTGCCCGCCCGCCTGCACGCTGTACAGTGAAAAGGGTAACAGCGTCGCCGTCGCCAGCAAGAAGATGATAGTGAACCCGGCCAACAGGATGTTGAGGGCGATTTCGTTGGGCGTCTTCTGGCGCTTTGCGCCCTCCACCATGTCAATCATCCGATCCAGGAAGGTCTCGCCAGGGTTTGAGGTGATCTCCACGATCAGCCAGTCAGAAAGAACGCGCGTACCACCTGTCACCGCGCTGCGATCTCCGCCGCTCTCGCGTATGACCGGCGCGCTCTCGCCCGTGATAGCGCTTTCGTCCACAGATGCTACCCCTTCGACAACGGTGCCGTCACTGGGGATGAAATCGCCTGCTTCGACCAGGACCACGTCGCCCTTCCGAAGCTGCGTGGCATTGACCGTCGTGTATTTGGCGCCGTAGTTGGGGCTGGTCAGTTTTTTCGCCATCACGTCCCGCCGTGCCTTACGTAGGGCATCGGCCTGCGCCTTGCCGCGCCCTTCGGCCATTGCCTCGGCAAAGTTGGCGAACAGCACCGTGAACCACAACCACAGCGCGATGGTGAGAATGAACCCCGCCGGGGCTTCACCCCGACCCAGTAGGGCCTGTACGAAGAGCAGTGTGGTCAAAACACTGCCGACTTCGACCACGAACATGACCGGGTTGCGCACCTGGTGGCGTGGATCGAGCTTACAAAACGAATCAATGATCGCCCGCCGCACAATCGGCGGATCGAACAGCGGGCGGGCCTTTGCTCTGGTTTCTGCATTCATGTGTCCAAACGTCCTTACCGAAGTAACCGGAAGCCCGTGGCTTCAGGACATCATCTGCAAATGCTCGACAATTGGCCCCAGAGCCAGTGCCGGGAAAAAGGTCAGCGCGCCCACGATGATTATCACGCCGATGAGCAGTATCACAAACAGCGCAGTGTGTGTGGGCAGCGTACCAGCGCTGGGTGGAACAACCTTCTTCCGGGCCAGCGAACCGGCGATTGCCAGCGCAGGCAGCGCCACCCAGTAGCGGGCAAAGAGCATGGCAATGCCCAGTGCGGTGTTGTAGAAGAGCGTGTTTGCGCCCAGTCCGGCGAAGGCACTGCCATTGTTGTTGCCCGCCGACGAGAAGGCATACAACACTTCGCTGAAGCCGTGCGAGGCCGGTGTTGTGTTCCAGATCGTCGCCCGACCCCCGGTGGATACGACGGCAATTGCCGTGCCGATCAGCACCACCGCTGGTGGAACCAGGATGGCGATGGCTGACATCTTCATCTCAAAGGCTTCGATCTTCTTGCCCAGATATTCCGGCGTGCGCCCGACCATCAGCCCCGCCACAAAGACGGCAATGATCGCAAAGATCAACATCCCGTACAGCCCGGAGCCAACACCGCCGAAGATGACCTCCCCCAGTTGGATGAGCCACATCGGCACGAGACCGCCAATCGGGGTATACGAATCGAGCATCGAGTTGACCGAACCATTGGAAGCGCCAGTGGTGGCAGTGGCCCACAGCGTGGAGTTGACGATGCCAAAGCGCGTCTCTTTGCCTTCCATATTGCCACCGGCCTGGAGGTCGCTGGCCTTCTGATCAACGCCGAGTTTGGCAAAGGCCGGGTTGCCGTTTTGTTCGGCCACTGTCGCCACGCCCAGCAAGGCCACGAAGATTACGACCATTGCCGCCAGCACTGCCCAGCCTTGCCGCGTGTCGCCGACCATCTTGCCGAAGGTGTAGGTCAGACCGGAGGAGATAAGCAGGATCGACAACAGCTCGAAGAAATTGGCTAGTGGTGTCGGGTTCTCAAAGGGATGTGCCGAATTGACGTTGAAGAAGCCACCACCGTTTGTTCCAAGCTGCTTGACGGCAATCTGCGAAGCCGCCGGGCCAAGGGGCAGGGTCTGTTCGGTAACCGTAACCGTTTCAGTCTTCTGTTTGCCGCTTGCGTCCAGCACCGGGTTTTCGTAGCTGACCGGCTGTACCAACTGTACTTTCTGGTAGCCATTGAAGGTCTGTACGACGCCCTGCGAGACCAGGATGAGCGTCAGAAGCACCGACAGCGGCAGCATAATGTACAGCGTACTGCGTATCATATCGACCCAGAAACTGCCGATGGACTGGGCGCTGCGCCGTGCCAGGCCACGAATGAAGGCTGCTAATATGGCAATGCCCGTCGCTGCCGAGACGAAGTTCTGCACGGTCAGGCCGAGCATCTGACTCAAATAACTCATCGTCGTTTCGCCGCCGTAGCCCTGCCAGTTGGTGTTTGTGACAAAGCTGACAGCCGTATTAAATGACGAGTCAGGGGCCACCGCGCCAAGATGCTGCGGGTTGAGCGGCAGCGATGCTTGCAGGCGCTGCAAGATATAGACGGCTAAAAAGCCCACGAAGTTGAAGAGCAACATAGCACTGGCGTAGGTTTTCCAGTCCGTTTCGTCGTCGAGCTTTACGCCGCACAGGCGGTAGGTCAGCCGTTCTACCGGCCCCAGGATACGATCCAGGAAATAGACAGGCCGCTTCTCGAAAACACGGGCCATATACAAACCGAACGGCTTGGTCAGCAGCAGCAGCACAACAACGTAGAAGACAAGTTGCAGAATGCCGTTGAGTGTCATTAAAACACCTCTGGTTTCAGTAAAGCCACAATGAGGTAAATCAGCAGCAAAGCGACGATGCCGCCGATGATGTATAGCAATGGCATATCAACCTCCTAAACCTTCTCGAAGACCTTGATCAGGCCCCAGGACAGAATGAAGAACAGCGCCGTCAGCCCGATGAACAGCAGGTCCATACGCACAAACCTCCCCAGGTGCGAAAATTGACCGTGATTATTCAACCGAAACCAGATCAAGATGGCGTTTCTTTGAGGGGTAAGACCGTAAAGGCAACTGCGCCTGTGCGCTCACGAATGAGGATGCAGCAGCGACGCCAGAATGCGCGCCGGCAGCGTTTTCGTTGTGGGACGCTCTGCAACGGGGCTTTTATGCTCTACCAGGACTCGCTGTCGCCTTGCCAGGCGATGCCGCAGCTTGCACATCTGGAATTCATGCCATTGAGGAACGAGGCTTTTGGGCAAGGTTGCGAACACGATGTCGGCGTCGAGGTATTCAGCCGCTTCGACAACCGCCTCAGGCAAACTAAAATATTGGAAGACATGGCTCGAAAAGTTGACCCCGTAATCCTCCACAGTGGCTTCACAGTTCTTCATGGCGGCGCGATCCAGTTCGCTCAACCCCATCAAACCTTCAGACGTCCCCAACCAACTCAGATGCTGGACGGCCAGCATTTTGACAAGAGCGACCTCACCACAGTGCTTGCGTGCAAGGATACAAGCGTCATAGAGCGCTTCCCGGGTCCATTCAGGGTCAGCAATCTGTACCATAATGCGCTGCTTCATAGCTGTCATAGCTGTCTCGTTTCTACCCTCAAAGTTTGCTTCGGGATGTCTACGAACCGGTAGCCGATCCCGTTTTCGGTGAAAATCAGGCGAGGCTGATCCGCCTTTTCGTCGAGCTTTTTGCGGATGGCGTTAACGTAAACGCGCAAGTAGTGCTCTGGTGGTGTCTTCTGCCTTGTCCGGACATCGGCCACCAGATCGCTATAGGTCAGGACTTTGCCGGCATTAATGACCAGGGTGTGGAGGATACGGTACTCGGTTGCCGTAAGATGGATTTCCTTGCCGGAGAGATAAACACGGCGTTGAGCCAGATTGAGAACGAAATCCCCGACACGTAGTTCCGCCGTCGGCGAGTCGGAGGCGCTGACCGCGCTCCGCCGCAGAACTGCACGCATACGCGCTTCCAGTTCATCGACGTGAAACGGTTTGGTTACATAGTCATCGGCTCCCAGGTTGAGCGCAGCAATGATCGTGCTTCTGTCTTGCCGATTGGAGAGAAAAATGATAGGCGCGCTGTACCATTCGCGCAGGCTTTGGCAAACCTCTAATCCCCGGAGTGACGCTCCTAAATCCGTGTCAAGCAGGATCAAATCGGGCGCTTTTTGTGCGGCGAAAGTATAGGCGTCCTGGGGCTTGGTCGTGGTGATCACCTGGTAGCCATAGCCCCTTAATCCATAACGCAGCAGCTTGCACAACTGCCGGTCAGAATCAGCACACAAGATGGCAATGGGTCTCAAGAGAAATCACTCCCTGTACGTTAACTGGCCTTGCCGCTCAGAGTGTAGACCCAGGGGCCGTTAACGGAATATTTATTTGGCGGCAAGGTTCATCAAGATTCTGTAAAGCTGACGCCGCCTGCGCCGACTTTCAAGCTGCCCCCTGGTTCGGCAATTGGTGAGCCTTACGGCGTTGCAAACGGAGGCGGGATGGTACAGGGTCTTACTGAACCGGACAAAGGGAGCTACTGAGCCGGACGATAAGAACTAAAGATAGTGAAATTGATGCTGAAAACAGCTTAAGGTGACGGTTTTGCGATGGCGGAGGCGTTCAATGGCCCTGCGTAGATGTCAGCGTAATTCATCGAGGGAGCGCGTGCAAAGATTGGCGAGTTCAAAACGCTTGAGATAGTTCCAGAGGGCCTCAATCGGATTGAGGTCAGGCGCATAAGCGGGCAGAGCAACGAGCCACAAGCGTCCAGCCGCTTCAGTGCGCAGGAAGTCTTTGACGAGCTGGCTGCGGTGAGCGGGTAGACCATCTCAGATGACCAGTACTTTGCCCGTAATCTGGCGCAGCAGGTGGCGTAGAAAATGGACGCCATCCTGGCCTCGACAAGGGTGAGGCCGCCCATCACTGACAGATGCTGGCGGCTCAACGGCACGCTCAAGCGAGGCGTTTGCCCACGCAGTGCCCAGGTGCACACCCGCATCGGCAGCAGTCGAAGGCCACTCTCATCGGCAAACACCAGGGTGTAGCCTTCCCGTTTGGCTTTTTTGAGCGCTGTCCAGTCCGTCGTCTGCCAAGCCTGGATGGTCTGCTCGTTTCAGCCGGGATGCCCGCGCCGACTGACTGGCCCGGCGCATGACAACTTTATGCCGCCCTCAGTTGCCCATAGAATTCTGCGCAAAGGGGACACCGGAGCTTTAGCTCGGTGGGGAATGTGCGCTTTCCTCCTGTCTGTGTTACACTCATCACGAGTTTGCCCTCACGGGCACG
>JAJPHV010000061.1 GCA_021325095.1 Chloroflexota bacterium
AGCCCGGTTGAAGTGCTCAACGACAAAGACCAGGAACTCATCAATTTTTTCCGCGTCGTCAAAGAAAAACCCGACGAACTCATTGCGTCCTTTGAATGGGAGCTTGCTTTGCGTGCTGAATTCGAGCGCCTTGCGGAACTGCCCACAACGCAGCTTTCCGCGCGCACTACATATCACCTGTCTCATCGTCCTCGCTTTTCAACAGAGTCTTATCTGTCCGCACTACAACCCTCAGCATTTTCCGCTTGAGGCCTTGTCCATCGATGTTCAGCACTTCCCAGAAGCCCAGCCCCGTCAGAAAATCCAGCAGCCCTTCCACAAATCCCAGACTGTCGCCATGACCAGCGGCACTTCGCCAGCCACTAACCGTTTGGCTATCGCTTGCTGATTACGGTGCAGTTCCCCGTTCTCTTTTCGCTTCACCCGTTTCATCCGCCGCTCGGCTTTCGCCCGGGCCCGCGCTTGTTGTGCCCTGCTTTCCCGCTATTCTTCTTTATGAGGTTTTCCTTGAACCGTCCTTCGACAAGTCGTTTCAACCCGGAAAACCTCGCTCCGTTTCCTTTTGCTCGAATCTCAGGGCCGTTGCGCTTCACTGGACAAGCCACGCTTATGCCTGTAACATCATGCAGGGCGGCGCACTGGCTTCAGGTCAGCTTATTCTGTGGGATGCAATGGGCACGCAAGGTCAACAGCCTTCAAGTGACATTGACTTGATGAATCGCGTCGCTCAACGAGATGAAGGGGCGTTGACCGAGCTTTATCACCACTACGGCAGCCTGGTTTACAGCCTTGCCATGCGCATCTTGCAGAACCGTGAGCTGGCCGAAGAGATCACGCAGGATACGTTTCTCCTGGTCTGGAATCGCCCCGAGGCGTGGAGTCCCAATAGGGGCCTGTTCAGCAGTTGGCTGCTCACCGTAGCGCGCTACCGTGCTATTGATCGCATCCGGCACGAACAACGCCGCCCCGATATGCAGGCCAGCATCCTCCAGGACGACTTGATGCGCGCAGAACAGCCACACCCCCCGGATGATCCTCGGCTGGAAGATAGCCGTTTGCTCCGCTCGCTGTTATCGCAGTTGCCCCCGGAGCAGGCACAGGTGATCGAATTGGCGTTCTTCGGTGGCCTGACGCATAGCGCCCTGGCAGAACTGCTCAACCTGCCGTTAGGAACGGTCAAGACGAGGCTTCGCCTGGGATTACAGAAGCTCAGGATGCTGTGGGAATCCGGCTCGGCGATTGACGGTGGGTGATAAGATCGGCTAAATGTTTGAATGGGTGCATCTCACAAATCCAAAGGCCCGATTCTGGACGATTATTAGTAGCTCGAAGATGCGAATAGTTGCCGGGGATAGCGCACTATCATTGGTGCGCCAACTTATCTGACACGCCTGGAGGAGCAGTGAGTCTTAACCAGCCTCCACAAAATGACCAGTCCCAACTCAACGCTTCGGGCAGTGCCCATGACGATGGGTGCGCGCATGTCCTGGAACTCATTCCTGCCTACAGTATCGGCGCAACAGACCCGGATGAGGAGGAATTTATCAAGGCGATGCTCGCCTCCTGCCCTGAAGCGGCGGAGGAATTAGCCAGTTATTCACGGCTGGCAGAGGCTCTTCATTACAGCGTGCCGCAGGTGCAACCTTCGCCCGCTCTGGCCGAAAACTTGCGGGCATCTCTTCGGCAGCGCGCCGAGCTGAAACCTGAACGGCGAGGTTTGGCACAGGCGCGGCGCGCACAATACGGGCGACTGGCGGCAGTTCTGGCCGCCGGGATTCTGATCGTTTTGCTGGCCTCAAATATCCTTTTGCTCATGCAAGTCGATCAGATTCGCCGCTATCAGGATCAAGTCGCTACACGCCTCCACGACCAGGATACGGCACTGATGCTCGTCGGGTTGGGGGCTTCCAACCGCCTCGATCTGCCGGCAGTGCAGCCAGGCATGGGCGCAGAAGACACGCCTTTCGCGGCCATCGTCTGGGATCCGCAGGGAGAATACGCGCTGCTGTATGTCAAGAACTTTCCTCCTTTACAGTCAGGCACAGCATACCAGTTGTGGGTCGAGCGCAACGGTCAGATCTCGAGTGTCGGAACGTTCCCTGTCGATCAGGATGGCCTGGGATTGCTGGTGTTTCGGACGGCTGTGCCCATCCCTACCTATGACAATATTCAGATTACTGTAGAGCCGCGCGCTGGCAGCCGGCAGCCAACAACCCCGCCTCTCGTTCAGCGCAAACGCTGAACTGTGCCGGCGCACATTGACAAGTGCCGGCCTATCGTCTACCATTAACCCACAGTCGGAAAACGATGGCGTTCGCTGTGGCCCACGCTGAAGCCAGGCCCGTCGCTGTGCTGTCCTTCACAGGTTGATCTGACATTTTGCTTTCAGGAAATTGCAGGATGGCCCCCAAGACCCGATGCTGTACAGTGTGTTGTGACTGTCTGAACTGTCGCTGTAGTTCGGCCTGGTAACTTCACACCTGTTCACCAGATGACCAAGACCCCGGACTACTGCCGGGGTTTTTTGTTGTCCTACAGCGTAGCTCTCATATTCGAATAACCACTTTTCTGAACGGGTACTGCAAGCGACGAGGAGAATGGTCGTGGAACCCAAATACATCAACATTGGCCGAATGATCGCAGTCCTGATTCTGGCGGTGCTGCTCAGTTCAACTGCCCTGATCGGAATTCGACAGACCGCACGCGCTCAATCAGGTGACATCACCCTGATTCTGGGCGCCTACACAACTCCGCGTGAAGCCTATGAAGAGATCATCCCGCTGTTCCAGAAATACTGGCAGAACAAGACAGGAAAGACTGTGGTATTCCAGGAATCCTATCTGGGATCGGGTGCGCAGTCGCGGGCTATTGCGGGCGGTTTCGAGGCAGACATCGCCGCTTTGTCACTGGAAGCGGACATTACACGGCTGGTCAAGGCCAGGCTGATCACGCATGACTGGCAGGCCAACCCGTACAAAGGCATTGTGTCAGCGTCTGTCGTGGCGCTGGCCGTGCGCCAGGACAACCCCAGGAAGATCACGGATTGGGCCGATCTGACGCAAGCGGGCCTGGAAATCCTGACCCCTGATCCAGCCACCAGCGGCGGCGCCCAGTGGAACATTCTGGCCGCCCTGGGCGCCGCCAAACGCGGCAAGGTCAAGGGCTACGAGTCCAGCGAGGAAGGCGCGCTTAAGTTCATCGGCGACATTTTCAAGAACGTCAAGGTGATGGACGCCGGAGCCCGGGAAAGCATCCTCAACTTTGAAAAGGGTGTGGGCGACGTGGCGATCACCTACGAGAACGAAATCCTGGGCGGGCAGGCAGCCGGTGCGACTTATCAGGCGGTCTACCCAACCTCGACCATTCTCATCGAGAACCCGGTGGCAGTGGTGGATGCCTATGTCGATAAGCACGGGACGCGCGAGGTGGCGGAGGCATTCCTCAATTTCCTGTGGACGCCCGAAGTCCAGTCCGTCTTCAGTAAACACGGCTTCCGTCCACCGATCATCAAGGGCAGTGCCGCGACTACCCCGGCTGCGACGCAGTCAGCATTAGCCGCCGGGACCGGTGGGCGCTTCCCCGCTATCATCGACCTGTTCACGATTGACTACTTTGGCGGATGGAGCAAAGCCAGCCCTGAATATTTCGGCGAAAATGGCAAAGTCACCCAGGTGCTCGCCCAGGTCAGGGGCAAGTAGCGATGCCACTCTTCAAAATCATACAAAAATGAAATATGTCAACGGGCTGCCTTGAGTTATAGTCAAGGGCAGTAACGGGTACGACGCTTTACAGAAACGAGTGGTATGAAACTGACAGTCATCGGCGGGGCCGGGGTACGCACGCCCCGCATCATTCCCTCGCTCGTGCGGCGCGCGGCACGGTTGAACCTCCAAGAACTCTGGCTCATGGACATCGATGGGGCCAAACTGGAACTGATCGGTGGGCTGTGCAAGGCCCTCGCGGCACAGCAGAATGCCCCGTTCAAGGTGATTCTGACCACCGACGCCCGCGAAGCGATCCGCAGCGCGAATCACATCATCACGACGATCCGCCCCGGCTTTGAGCAGGGCCGTGCCATCGACGAACGAATCGCCTTCAAACATGGTGTCCTGGGCCAGGAGACAACAGGGGCTGGTGGCTTTGCGATGGCGATGCGCAGCCTGCCTGCAATCCTCGATTACTGCCGCCTGGCCCAACAGCTTGCGCCCGGTGCATGGATTTACAACTTCACGAACCCGGCAGGACTGGTCGCCCAGGGATTACACGATGCCGGTGTGCCGCGCGTCTTTGGCATTTGTGACAGCGCCAATGGAGCACAGAATGCTGCCAGTCGTTACCTGGGCGTGCCGCTCAGACGAGTGCGCCACGAGGTATTCGGGCTGAATCACCTGTCGTGGACGCGCAGCGTGCGGATCGACCCTGACGCCGACGGCAAAGGCGGTGAGGAGGTGCTGCCCGCGCTGCTGGCCGACCCGAAGTTCATCCAGGCCACGCATATGTCGATGTTCGATCCCGATCTGCGTGAGTCGCTGGGCATGTTCCTGAACGAGTATTTGCACTATTTCTACCACCGCGATGAGGCACTGGCGGCGCTGCTGGCGAAGCCCGAAACGCGCGGCGAAGAGGTGCTGCGGCTGACGAGCGAGCTGTTGGATCGACTGCGAGAGGTGGATGCAGTACGCCACCCCGCCGAGGGGCTGGCCGTTTATCAGGACGTGATGGGCAAGCGCAGCGCTACTTACATGGCCCATGCCCGGCACGGCGCGCCTCGGACGCAGATGGCCCCGGTTGCAGAGGACGACGAAGGCTATGCCGGAGTCGCGCTCGGCTGCGTGGAGGCGATTGCGACGGGCGTGCCGCACTTCACGGGCTTGAATGTGCCCAACCAGGGTGCAATCGCCGGAATGCGCGACGACGACGTGGTAGAGATCGGCTGTGTCGTGGATGCGAATGGCCCGCATCCTCAGCCGATTGGTGACGTGCCGGAAGGACAATACCTGCTGATGCGCGATGTGAAACGCTACGAGCGGCTGGCCGCCCAGGCTATTCTACAACGCTCGCGTAAGCTGGCCGCCGAAGCGCTGGCCGCCCATCCGCTGATTGGCTCCTATCCACTGGCAAAGACACTCGTCAACGAATTCATCGAAGCTCACAAGGACATCGTCGGGACATGGAACTGAACCCCGAACCCAGGCGTCATTTTGACATCGTGATCCCTGGCTGTTACTTCTGCGACATCATTTTCACAGGCTTTCAGAGTTTCCCGGCCCTCGGTCAGGAAATCTACACCCAGGACGTAGCCGTCGTTCCGGGCGGCATCATGAACAGTGTGATCGCACTGCGGCGGCTGGGCGTCAACGTCGGGTGGGCGGGCGCACTGGGCAACGACTTCTTCAGCCGTTTTGCGCTTGAGCAGGCACTGGTCGAAGGGGTCGATACAACGCTCTTGCAGCGCCTCGAAAACCCACAGCGGCGCGTCACCGTATCCCTGTCTTTCCCCAATGATCGAGCATTCATCAGCTTCGTGGACAGGACGCCGAACGTCGTCGATCTGGCGCTGTACGCCCTGGAACATGCGACCTTCCCGCACCTGCATTTTACCGGGCTGCAGGTAGACGAACGCACCCCGGCCTTGTTGGATCGCTGCCGCGCACAAGGGATCGAGGTGTCGATGGATTGCCAGCACCGTGACGAAACCCTGGAATCGCCCCTGGTGCGTGACATCCTCTCGCAGGTTGACATCTTCATGCCCAACGCCAGCGAGGCCCAAAAGCTGACGCGCACCAATACCGTCGAACAGGCCCTGGATATACTGGCAGGGATCGTCCCTTACGTCGTCATCAAGCGTGGGGCAGAAGGCGCGACAGCGTGGCGCAACGGCGAGCTATATCACGAGCCAGCCCTGGCCGTCAATGCAGTGGATACGACAGGTGCAGGCGACGTGTTCAACGCGGGGTTTCTAGCCGCGCACCTGCAGGGCCGCGATACCTGTGAATGCTTGCGTTGGGGAAACTATTGTGGCGGCATGTCCACGCTGGGGCCAGGCGCAAGCAAAGCACCGGCCCTGGTGCAGTTGCAGGCATGGCTGACCGAGCAAGTGGGTTAGGAAGGACGCATGACGGAGGGCTTTGGGAGGCGCTCGTATGTGTTCTACACAACTGGTTTGGCCCGACGTTCCGCAGCTTCAGTTGCACTATCGTTGCGCTTATGGCCTGGCTCAATATCTCTACGAACTTCCGATACACTGTCATCGACATAGGACTGACCGCCTCCCTGTAAGTGTCGGCGTGTGAACTGCTCGCGGAGAAGGGCCGAGGGTGAGGTTACTCGGCCCGTTTACGCACCAAGCGATCCAGTCGCCGTTGTAGCTCGTGCTGCTCGGCCTGCCGTGAGGGCGACAGCGGCCAATTCTGAATGGCTTGTATTGCAGCTTCCGTCCAGTCTATCGCCTGCGGTAGATCGCCCGTTGTCCACTCGTGGTACTTTGCCAGTTCGACACGGGGCAGCGGATTCGAAGGGGCCAGCGCCGCCAGTGCTTCCCAGACGATGGCTGCTTCCTCACGGCGATCCTGCCGTTTGAGCAGCAGCGCCAGACTTTCCAGGATCAGCTTCCGATCCGCTTCGTGGTGGGCGGCATTCAGCGCAGCGCTGTAGGCAGTCTCAGCCTGCTTCAGCATAGATAGCGACTCGTACCACCGTGCCAGACTGAGCAGATCGTCGCAGTGCAGCGCCGAAGGCTTGGCCTCGGTAAAGACCGTGCAAAGCTGCGTTGCCAGCGTCACCATCGACAGCACGTCATTCAGGTTGTGGTACATCACCCGCGCCATCTGGCGCGCGTCCCCGGTGCGCACGTATTCGTGGTAAAGCTGCGGGATGAGCGCGCCGGGCACGTCATTCGTGGTACGCCGCACACCCAGGATCGCCGTTTCCAGGGACGACAAACGGCACGATTCCAGCCGTCGCCGCCACAGCCGCCGCGCTGGATAGAGCAGATCCAGGTTGGGCCAGCGGTCAAAAGGCAATCGCTGGCGGTTCAGGCTGTAGCGCATCGCCAGCAGTGGCACATCGAAGTTGCGCCCGTTAAACGTGACCAGTGCATCGTAGCCGTCCAGCAAGGTTTGGAGGGCGTGGAGCATGGCCGGTTCTTCACCCGGATTGCGCAGGAAATACTGCCGCACCTCAAAGCTATCGTCGGTGAATAGCCCCACGCCGACCAGAAAGACCAGCGTTCCCGCACCGCCCAGGCCCGTCGTCTCCGTATCCAGGAACAGGCAGCGGCGCGGATCGACCCCCGCCAGCCGCCTGTCGCTGAACATAGCTGCCCCGCTCAGGCTTTGCGACAGCCATTCGTCCAGGATACCATCACCGTGTGTGTGATCGCGCGGGTGCAGCTTGCGCACGACATAGACCGCGCCCACCGGCGTCTCGTGCAAGTCGCCGGGCAACAGCGCTTCCAGCGGCTGCGGTGTGCCGTCGTCCTCGCCGTCCAGCGGCGCGTAGTAGGGTTCGGGCCGCTCGGTAAAGCGGCGCGCCGGACGGTTGTGAACGGCGCGCAGACTGCGGAGACGGGCACGTAGCTCGCTCATGGGCGGACTCCCATCACGTCGATCAGGTAGCGGCCATAGATGGACAGCGCAATCAGGCCGAAGTCGTACAGGAAATGGGCCACCATGGACGTGGTGGTATTGTAGCGGCGGCGCAGCCAGCCGAAGCCGACACCGACCAGGACAATGATTAACGTGGCCGGGGTGAGTGTGTACTGGATGTGAACCAGCGCGAAGAAGATGGCCGTCGGCCACAAGCCAAAGACGGGTTGCAGTGCGCCGCGAAAAATGATCTCCTCGCCGATGGCGGCGGTCCCGGCGATCAGCAGCCCCATCGACAGCGTGTTGATGCTCTCGCTCAGTAACTCGCTGACCCGGGTCTGCTCTTTGATCACTTCCGAGGGCGTCACCGATTCCCAGATGTTGCTGATCACGAAGACAGCGCAGTACAAGCCAAAGGCGATGAGCGCCGCCGCGCCCAATTCGGTGACAGTCGGGGCGCGCAGGCCAAGCCGCTGAATCACGTCGCTCAGGCGGCGGCGCGTGCCCAGGCCAGCGCCAAGTGCTGCGAACAGGACGAAGATCAGCATCTGCACCCACAGGCTGTTGGCCGTCGGCGCGTTAAAGTTTTCCGCTAACCCGGCCATGCCGCCCGCGACGAGGAATTCCAGCACCCGATCCCCGACGAAGTAGATGCAGAAGACCAGCGCCGTCAGGTGAACCATTGACTCGGGATCAAAGCCGCGTTCACCGAGATGCGCCTGTGGGAACAGTCGCGCCAGCCTGCGGCGGACGGGCAGCAGCAGCACCAGACTCGCCAGGCTGCCGAACAGCAGCGCCAGCACCGCGACGAGCGTCGAGTTGCTGGGCACGGTGCGGGTCACGTTCGGCGCGGCCAGGAAGACGATGACGAACAGGAAATTCAGGATCAGCAGCGCGACAAACAGCACCGGACGCAGCGCCGTCTGCCTTTCGGCGACGTTGGCTAGAATCACGACGGCGGCCAGGACGACAAACGCGAGAAGTAACCCGCTCAATCCTGCATCCATGTTCTCCAGCCCTCTATGCCTCTGCCTTCCGAACGTGCCAGGTGCAGGCGTAGGCAGTGCTGATGCGCTGAAATCCGAACTTTTCCAGAATCGGGCGGCTCGACGTTGCCTGCGTATCATCGGCCAGGCTATTACACGCCGCCGCTGGCGGTTCGGCTCCAGGAGGCGTGACCTCGCGGCGTACAAAAGGATACTCAACGTCCTGGCGCTGATCCTGGTCATACAGGGCGCGCAGTTCAGTGATGTTCACGAGCGGACGTCACCTCTCGATCTTTCCGCTTCGCAGGGAGAGGGAAGCGGCTGGCTCAGTTGGAGCAAGGGCAATTATACCGGATCAGGTGGGCCAGAGCACTTCGGAATAAGGGGTACAGCATGGCGCGCCTATCGCGTAGACAATACGCCGCGCCGTCAGATCGGCCACCGCCGACCACAACGTCGTATGCCCTCCGTCGTGCCCACACACCGGTGCCTCGTGATCGCGCAGCGTATCCTGAACGGACGGCCATACCTGGCTGCCCTGCCATGTACCGGACTCCAGGTAAGCGACCCGTCGCCGCGAAACAGGCTGCTGCCGATGACGTTGCAAAACGGCCATGTCGGGATGCCGGAAGAAGTTGCCCACTGCCAGAATATCGCCTTGCGGATAGAGGATGCGCAGTCGGTCCGCGTGGCATTCCGCCGCTACAAAACCGTTCGGATCGGCCAGCAGGTAGTTAAAACTGTGCAGGTGCGGCATGATTGTGATCAGATCGAGCGCTTGCTTGACAGAACGGCACGTTTCCAGCAGGATTCGCGGAATCAGGTGGAAGGGCACGCCGGGGCGCGGAGATTTTGGTTCGTCGGCCAGCACGACGTGCAGGCACACGAACAACCCGGCATCATTCACGCCGTCATAGCGCCCTGCCGGGACGCTGCCCCGCATTCCCACCGACGGGCGCGATCCGTCCGGGCGAAGCCTTATCCGCTGGCGAATACGCTGCACGCTGTAAAAATCGTAGTTGCGGCCCACCAGAATGTGACCGTTGGGCGCGCGCCACGCGAAGCTGATGCAGCCGCCCTGTTCAGGCACGACAGGCGGAACCGCTGCCCGCCCGCCAAGCCGCTGGCGACAGATCAGCCGGATCAATTCGTTGTAAGATAGATGCTGTCCGTCCGCGTGGCCGTGTATCTCGTCCAGCAAGGCCGGGTGCAGCGCGGCGATCTCGCCGGCACAGGCTTGCGCGTAGGCCAGTGGCGGCGGTGCAGGCCACCAGGAAGGAACGACGAACGGCAAGCTGCCGCGTGCAATGGCGACCCCGATGTCATAATGCGTCCCTGCCAGATCAAAAACGGTTGTGTCAATGCCAGAGTCAGTCATATATTCAGAAGATAGCGCAAATCGGGCGACGCGCCAACAGTCGCCCAAAGCTCAAGGCACAGGGCTGAATCGACGAAGTCGGCTGAAGCCAACTCCAAACCAGTCCCGGCGGTACTTCAGCGCCGGGCTAAATCTCGCGCTTCTCCTTCTCTGGCTCGTCTCCTGTCGGCGCGGCGCCGTTGAGCCACTGCCCACCGATGCACCCACGCCTACTACCCTGATCGGCGGGCAGGCCACGTTTGCGCCGATCATCACTGCCACGCACATCGCACCGGAGCCGACTCCTGCCCGCCGCTGCGTGCCCGATCCGAACGCCGCCACTGCCCAATACAAAGTTGAGACGACGGTGGATGTGGACGCGCGCAGCGTGACGGCGACGATGCAGGCCACCTTTCGTAACGATACCGGACAGCCTCTGCAACAGATCGTCTTCAACGTGGAGCCGAACCGCAAGCCCGGCATTTTCACACTGACCGGTGTGGAGGCCGACAACCTGGACAAATTCAGCCTGACCGGGCCGCGCCTGGAAGTGAGCTTAAAGAGTCCGCTCGATGTGGATTGCACGCTGACGGTCTCGCTCGGCTTCACCATCCATCTGGCTGCCATCCAGAGCGGGTATCTCGGTAGGGGCTATTTCGGCTTCTCAGACCGCCAATTGAACCTGGGCGAGTGGCTCCCGGAGATCGCGCCCTTTACGCATAGCAGTCCGGGTAGCTGGCTGACGCCCCAGTCGTGGGCGGTGGGGGAATACAGCGTATCGCGCATGGGCGATTATGACGTGACGGTGAAGGTGCGCAGCACGGCGGGCAACATGGATGTGGTAGGGCCAGGCGAGGCCGAACGAGTGAGCGCTGACACGTGGCGTTTCCAGGCATCCGACCTGCGGACGTTCACGCTGTCTGTCAGTGCTGGCTTTTCCAGATTGACAGCGGCCAGCGACGACGGTGTGACCATCGATCTGTATTACTTCGCCAAGTTGCAACCCAACAAAGCGCCGGATGGCACACCCATCAGCGGGCCGCAGCACGCCCTCGAAACGGCACGCCAGGCCGTCAACCGCTTTACCAAACTGTTCGGGCCGCTGCCCTATAAGCGACTGGTCGTGGCAGAAGGCGACTTTGCCGACGGCATGGAATTCAGCGGCATGGTCTTCGTCAGCCACGACTGGTTTCTCCGCTATGAAGGCAAGCCCGATACATGGCTGACTGTCATCACAGCCCACGAAATCGCGCACCAGTGGTGGTATTCGCTGATCGGCAACGACCAGGGCGAAGCGCCCTACCTGGACGAAGCCCTTGCCCTGTACAGCGAACTGCTCTATTTGGAAGACAAATACCCGGCGCTCGTCCCCTGGTGGTGGCAGTTCCGCGTCAAGATGTACCAGCCGCAGGGCTACGTCGATGCCAGAACTTTCGACTTCACCAACCTGCGGCTGTATATCAATGCCGTCTATCTGCGCGGCGCGTTGATGCTTCAGGAAATCCGAGAGCGTCTCGGCGACGAGGCATTCTACAGGTGGCTGCGTGCCTACGCTATCGCTCAATCTAACCGGGTCGCCACGCCCGCCGATCTCTGGCAGGCCATGTCGCCCGCCGATTACAGCCAAACGGCAGACATCCGCCTGAAATATCTGCGCCAGCCCGATCCGCTCAATCCAACCCCCAGTGCGACGAGAGCGGCCACCGCCGCGCCGACAATCAGCGCCACAGACCTGGCCCCACGCCCCGCGACAGACCCCTGCTGCGGCTGACAGGCCATTTTCACATGAAGTCGTCGCCCGCGTCCGCGCCGCCTTCCGATGCCCCAAGTTCGGGCATGGATGCCTCAATGTCCTCCGGATTCTCACCGCGTTCCAGCCGCCCGACGACCTCATTGAATTCGTCGCCCAGGTCTTCGCCCATTTCCTGGCTCATGCGCCGCATGTAGCGCCCAAGCGTGGCCGGATCGGCGTCAGCCAGGTCATCCAGCGCCGTGTCGTCGTCCAGGCTGGCGAAGCGGCTCTCTTCTGACTTGGCAATCGCCACACCGGAGATGAGCCGGGTCAGATTCGTGCCTTTGCAACGTGGGCAGGTCGGAACGGCCTGATCGTACTCCGCATACGTTTTATAGGTCAGCACGACTCGGCGCTTACAGTCGTTGCAGCGATAGTCATACGATGGCAACGCGCTTCCTCCTGTCTCTGCGAGTATCATGTCACGCGATGGTTAGGGGTTGATTATAGCGAGCCGGATTTACCTCTCCAACGGTATACTCACGCCTTGAGCCAGATTCCAGGGTTGTCCACCGAGGATTTTATGCAAACTTCAACGGAACCGCCAGAAGCACCGCCCCGTGAGCAGGTGGTGGCGCTTCGCCTACCGACCAGCCGCCCGTACATCACCTATACGCTGCTTGGTATTATCGTGGCGGTGTTCATCGCCCAACTGGTTACCGATCAGCTTTACTTCCCTGCTCAACCCTTACTCGAAATGGGGGCCGTTGACTTCCGCCGCATTCTGCTCAACGGCGAGTACTATCGCCTGTTTACGGCCATGTTCCTGCACGCCAACATGATCCACATCTTCTTCAATGGTGTGGCGCTGTGGTCATTCGGCCAATCCGTCGAGCGCTTTTTCGGCCACGTGCGCTTTGCGTTGATCTACTTCCTGGGCGGGCTGTGTGGCAGCCTTGCCAGTTTCGTCTTCACACGCGGCATATCCGTCGGCGCCTCGACGGCCATCTTCGCCATTTTCGGTGCAGAGATGATCTTCCTGTATCACAATCGCAGGCTGCTGGGGCAGGCGGCGCAGCGCGAACTCCGCTCCCTGGTTTTCTTGGCCCTTCTGAACTTTGGCTTTGGCCTCTACACGCAACTCAGCGCCGGGCCAATCCTTATCGACAACTGGGGACACGTCGGCGGTTTCTTTGCCGGGATCGTGCTGGCCTGGTTCATCTCACCCCAATACCGGCTGCGCACCGACCTGACTACGCCCACCGGCTACCGCGTAGAGGACAGCAACCCACTGGTCAAAACGTGGTCGGCCCCGCTCATCTTCGGAGTTGCGCTGCTCGCGGTGCTGTTGTATGCCATCACCAGTTTACGGCCTTTACATTGATCGCACCTGCGGACTGCGCTCCTGGATCACCTGCTTGTACAGGTCTTCGTACTGGTCAGCCACCCGTCGCCACGTATAATGCGCTTCGATCAACTGGCGATTTGCCAGCCGCATTCGCTGACGCAAGGCGTCATCCTTGATTAGCCGGACGACGGCGCTGACCAGTTCAGTGGTCGTGCGTCCAAACAGGGCGTTCACACCGTCGTGAAGACTGATGCCCTCGCAACTGAGCGGCGTCGCCACAATGGGTTTCTGCATCGCCATCGCTTCCAGCACCTTGTTTTTGATGCCGGCCCCAAAACGCAGTGGGCTGACAAAGATCAGCGCCCGCTCCATGTAAGGACGCAGATCGGGCACGTGGCCCGTCACCTCGACATCTTTGCTCGCCAGTTTTCTCAACGTGGACGGCGGGCTGCTGCCCGCCAGCAACAGCCGCGCCGCCGGGACTTGCCGCCTGACACGCGGCAGGATGTCCCGGACCAGGTACAGCGCCGCATCCAGGTTGGGCGGGTAGGCAAAGTTGCCGGTAAAGAGCAGCGTCGGGCTTTCGGCCTCGTGCCCGGTGGGGATGAAATAGTCGGTGTCCACACCATTGGGGATGACGTGCAGCGGTAAATCCGGTGCAAGCGCGTGCAGGGCTTGCGCGTCGCCATCCGAGAGCACGACCACCCGATCAAAGCCCTCGAACATGCGCCTCTCATAGCGCCGCGCCGCTCTCAACTGGGCGCGCAACAGCAGCCGCCGTGTCCAGCCCGTTTCGTTGGCGAGATTGCGGGCAAGAAACAGGCTGTACGACTCGTAGGGAACGATGACGTTCGGCAGGGACTTGACCAGGTGGCGGAACTCGTAGACCTGCACGCCACCAAACAATTCCACGATGTCGTAGCGATTCGTGCCCAACCTGTCGCTGATGGCCTCCCACATCTCCGCAGACCATGAACCACGTGCGTCTGTCGGGAACATCCGCACCGGGTCGCGCAATCGCTGATAATAGTCCAGCCAGGAGCGCTGCGGTTCGTGGATCAGCAAAATGTCGCGGAAATACTGTTCGTAACGCGGGATGTTTTCCAGGTCACTGTGCTGGTTGTAGTACGCGATCAGATCGATGTGATGATGTCGCGCGCGAAGCTGCCGTGCCAGGTGAAAGGGAATCAACCGATCTCCCTGGTGCAGTGGGAAAGGTGGACAGCGCGAGATCAACAGCATGTCCAACGTCGTATATCCTTCAGCCAACTACCAACGAGGTGGCAGGCATTATAGCGTACTTGATGCGATCAGCCGGATGAGGCAATAGAGCAGTAGCCAGGATGGGTCGGATTTTCTGGAAACTTCTACTGACGCAAACAAAAAGAAATAAAGGGGCGGCAGGATGGGATAAAATGGCAGGATGGGAAACAAAAGAGAACGTACAGATTGGCGAGAACAGCGGCGGTTAC
>JAJPHV010000109.1 GCA_021325095.1 Chloroflexota bacterium
GCCCAGGTTGGTCAGAGCACGTACCGTCTTGATAACGTTGATCTTCTTGGGGCCAGCTTCCTTGAGCACGACGGTGAATTCGGTCTTTTCTTCCACCGGTTCGGCGGCAGCAGGCGCGCCCGCAGCAGCACCCGCCACCGGCATCGCCATCATCGGCATCGCGGCGGCAGCTTTGACGCCCCACTTGTCTTCGAGCGCCTTGGTCAGTTCGACGATTTCCATGACCGTCATGTTGCTCAGGGCGTCGATAATCTGGTTCATATCAGCCATTGTCGGATTATCCTTTCAGTTCCGGGTTGTCTTTGGTTTGGTTATTCATCCCGATGTCAATTGTTCGGTCAGGCCGCTTCGGCCTGTGACTCTCCACCACCCTGCTGCTGGTCAGTATACGCCTTGAGCAGCGCGGCCAGGCCCTGTCCGGGCTGCGCCAGCAGGCCGACCAGTCGGCTGGCGGGCTGTTGCAGCGTCCCGATGAGCATGGCGCGGGCTTCTTCCAGGCTCGGCAGCATGGACAACACCTCAAGCTGATCGGCCCTGAAGATGGTCTGCCCCATGATCGCGCCCTTGGGCTTGAGCAGTTCGTCTTCCTTTGCGCGCGCCAGCACAGCTTTGGTCAGACTAGCCAGGTCGCCATAGGCCACTGCCACAGCGGTTGGCCCGTTCAACAAATCTTCCGGTACGGCAAAGCCCGTCTCGCGCAGCGCGATCTTGAAGAGCGTGTTCTTGGTGACGGTGTAGCGGCCCTTCAGCGGGCGCAGTGCCGAACGCAGGGTATTGAAATTCGTCATACCCATGCCCCGGTACTCGGTGATGACCATGCCCTGTGCCTTGGCGAGCATGTCCAGGTAGCCCTGAAGGATTTCACTCTTTTGCGCCTTTGTAATAGCCAAGCGACAATTCCTCCTTTCGCCCAAAATGATGTGGGCCGCGCACTACGCAGCCACTACAAAAAAACGGTCTTCGCAGACTACGCGCGAAGACCGCTGCTTAATGCCAGAGCGACCAGTCTCCACCTCGGCAGGCTAATTAAGCCGCTATCGGCGCGGCCCCTGCTGTCTGCGGTGCGAACGAAGCGTCATTGTAGCGGATGTGACCGGGTTGGTCAAGATGCGGTTTCAGGTTTTCGCCTTGTGGGCAGATAGTCTCGACCTGCTTTCGCCGATGGGCTTATATTCCCAATTGGCGCCAAATTCGGCTTTGCCCTCGGCGCGCGAAATGATGCGCAGCTCGGCGTTATCGTAATTGAAGACGCCCGTGTAGGCCCGGCGCTCGTCGAGCGCCGCCTGCGCCTGTTCGCGGGTATCATGCTTGCTGATGACGCGCCAGATCGATTCGTAATTCCGGCGCACGGCCACACAATAGTAATCCGATACGCGCTTTTTGTTCATTTCCCTCACCTCGCTAAATAAACAACGGCGCGGGGCGAGATGCCACTGCGCCGTTGTTTTTCATTGGCCGATGAGCGCCGGACTAGAAGCGCTTGCGGTTGCCAGTGTAGCCGCTTTCACCATAGCCGCCCCGACCACCGCCCGAACGTCCACTGCTGCGACGCTCGCCGCCACCACCCCGATAGCCGCCACCGCCCGAACGCTCTTCACGCGGGCGGGCTTCGTTCACCGTCAGGTTGCGGTTGTCCAACGTGTAGCCATTGAAACGCCGGATGGCTTCCTTGCTGCCTTCCTCGGTATTCATCTCGACAAAGCCGAACCCTTTAGCGCGGCCCGTTTCACGGTCCGTGATGAGGGCCACGCTGTCCACCTCTCCAGCTTGCGCAAACAGTTCGCGTACTTGCTCTTCGGTCACGCTGTAGGAAAGGTTGCCGACGTACAACTTCTTGGTCATGAGACACTCCTGCATATGGGTTAATGGTTTAGATAGAGCCATTAAGCTGACGTGGCAGACAAATGCAGAAGTGGCTGGCTTTGATGAGACGGGAAGCACAAATTGCAGTAATCAAGCCCGGCGGTTTAGTAACCCTACCTGTTGCCTATTGTACCACAAACGCGGCCAATGTCTATGTACGATGTACCGCAGTCCGCGATTCCCGCCCTGGGTCGTTCATAGGAGCGAGGCGCACTCAACCGCTATAATTACCTGGCACACAGGCAGCCCGGACTTACCGGCGCTGTACGACGAAGGGATACTTTCGATGGCGGAGCGCTCCAACGCTCAATGGATTCACGATCTGACCGCCGGAGGCGCAGCACGCGAACAGGCAATCGAGGATTTACGGACACGCTTGCAACGGGGCATCTATTATTACCTGAGCCGCGAGCGCAGTGACCTGGCTGACCTTGCGCCGGAAGAAATCACACAGATGGCCGAAGATTTTGCCCAGGACGCCACGCTGCGAGTGCTCTCCAGCCTGGATTCATTTCGTGGGGACAGCCAGTTCACGACGTGGGCGACCAAAGTGGCTGTGCGTGTAGCGATCAGCGAGATGCGGCGCGCCCGCTACAAAGATTTCAGCCTGGATGCCCTGACAATGGACGGCGACCTGCAACCCACCGCGACGGCAGTCGCCAATGGCGGCGCACCGGAGCGGCCTGAAACGGCGATGGAGAAGCAGGATGTCATGCAGAAGATCACCCGCGCTTTCGAGGAAGCCCTGACAGATCGCCAGCGGATCGCGCTGGAAGCCATTATTCTCGAAGGCGTGCCGCTGGAAGTGGTTGCGGATCGGATGGGCACGAACCGCAACGCGCTGTACAAGCTGGTGCATGACGCTCGCCGCAAGCTGCGCACCCACCTGGAAAGCCAGGGCCTGTCCCTTGAGTACATTCTGGACCTGTTTGAGCGATGAGGATCAGCCCGTCGGATTGAGCGGCTGGATGAATTCCACGCGGTTGCCAAAGGGATCCCGTGTCTCAAAACGCAGATAGCCGGGGATCGGCACGGAGTCCAGGATGGTGCAGCCCTGCCCTTCCAGCAGTACCCGCCAGTATTCTACGTCGTCCACCTCGTAAGCCAGGTGCGCCTTCGTCGCCAGCCGCTCTGCGCCGTCTTCCGTCCCCACGTGAATCTGTATAGCGTCGAGTTGGAGCCAGAACCCTCCACGCCCTTGCAAGGAGGCCGGCTTGTCGATTTCCCGCAGGCCAAGCACGCCGCAATAGAATCGGCGGCCCTGGGCTTCCGCGCCGCGCGGAATGGTGATCTGGACGTGATTCAACCGTTGAATGCTCATGAAAGATTGTCCTTCCGCTAGGCAGTCAGCTTGTCGCATGTCGTAGAGAAACAAGTATAGCCTTCCAGTTTGCTTGAATGTGCCAGTGCAGGACGCCCAACCGCCGACCTGATCGTGCCATTCGGCATACAAGAACTGGTAAATTGTCAGATATTAATCTGAGAAATATTGTGATAATCTAATACTCAGGGTGTATCCTATAGGGATACAGTGAATATTGGAGCAAAATCTGATGGTTGCAGCACCCACCAGTTCGGTTGTCGAATTAACTCGTGGTGATTTCCCGATCCTGGCGCAGGAAGTCCGGCCCGGTGTGCCGCTCATCTACCTGGATAGTGCGGCTACGTCGCAGAAGCCAGGCGTCGTCCTCGAGGCGCTTGACCGCTATTACCGTGAAAGCAATGCCAATGTGCATCGGGGCATCCATGCCTTCAGTGAGCGCGCGACGGCGGCTTACGAGGGCGCGCGGGCCAAAGTCCGCGATTTCATTCACGCCGCATCGGCGCAGGAGATCATTTTTACTCGCAACACGACTGAATCGATCAACCTGGTCGCCTATGCGTGGGGGTTGTCCGCACTCAGGCCGGGCGATGAGATCGTGCTGACGGAAATGGAACACCATTCCAACATCGTGCCCTGGCAGATCGTCGCGGAGCGGCAAGGGGCGCGGGTGCGCTACATCCCCGTGACGGAGGACGGTCTGCTCAATCTGGACGCCTACAACCAACTGCTTGAGAGCGGGCGCGTCCGCCTAGTAGGGGTTGTGCACGTCTCCAACGTCTTGGGAACTATCAACCCGGTGGCCGAGATCATTCGCCGGGCACATGCGGCTGGCGCGCTGGCCCTGGTCGATGCGGCCCAAAGCGTCCCGCACATGGTCGTGGATGTGCAGGCGCTCGACGCAGACTTTTTCGCCTTTTCGGGCCATAAGATGGTCGGCCCAACCGGGATCGGCGTGCTGTATGGCAAACGTGACGTGCTGGATGCAATGCCGCCCTTCCTCGGCGGTGGCAGCATGATCAGCAGCGTGACGCTCGAACGGACGACCTATGCAGACCTGCCGCAGAAATTCGAGGCAGGGACACCCGCCATCGCACAGGCGATTGGCCTGGGCGCAGCGGTAGACTACCTGGCGGGGGTCGGCATGGAGGCCATCCACCAGCATGAATCGGCGCTGGTGGGTTACGCGATGCAGCAACTTTCGCAGATTGCGGGTCTGAAAATCTTCGGGCCGAGCGCCGATCTGCGTGCGGGCGTCGTGTCATTCACCATGAAGGGTATCCACCCCCATGACGTTGCGCAGGGCCTGGACAGCGCGGGCATTGCCGTTCGCGCCGGGCATCACTGTGCCATGCCACTGCATGAAAAGTTTGGCCTGCCGGCCACTGTTCGGGCCAGTTTTTACCTGTATAATACCTCCGGCGAGGTAGATCATCTCGTCGAGGCACTGGAAAGAGTCCGGGCGCTGTTCGCCCGATGAGGATAAGCACGTGGATCTCTATCACGAGGACATCCTTGATCACTACAGCCACCCACGTCACTGGGGCATCCTGTCTCCGGCGGACATCGATCACGAAGAAAGCAACCCGCTGTGCGGAGATCGGCTGCGGCTGACGATGCAGGTCAAGGACGGTAAGATCGCCAATATTGGCTGGGAGGGTGATGGCTGCGCCATCAGCAAGGCGTCGGCCTCTATGCTTGGTGAAATGTTGATCGGCAAGACGCTGGAAGAGGCGCGGGCCATCCGCAAAGAAGACATCCTGGAACGGCTTGGCATCGATCTGGGGCCGGTTCGGTTGAAATGTGCTCTGCTCTCGCTCAAAGTTATGAAAGTCGGGGCCTACGGTCTGGCCCACTGGAACGAAGCGGAACGTTAGCCAGGTGCAGCGCCAGGCACAGGACGGAGTGGCAGGGCTGGCGGCTCTACCCGC
>JAJPHV010000049.1 GCA_021325095.1 Chloroflexota bacterium
CAATCGTTCTACCCGCATCGTTCTACCCGCCAGGGTTACTCGGAAAGGAGGAGGGGCGCATCCGGGCCGGGTTGAAACCCGGTGTCCCCTGCGCCGAATTTTATGGATCGTCGATGTGGTTGTGGCTGATGAAGACGCGGCCCACGCTACTCCCCCTGTCGCTGTTGTCATCATACTCAATGCCCGCACGGGTTGCAATATTGTGTGCGAGTGGCGGTACAATAGACACCACCACCTGATCAAACGAAAGGGCTATCCGGTGATACCGCCTGGTGAGAGCCTGACCAAACGTTATCCGACGAAAATCCCACCACTGTTGGAGATGTTGAAGCCGCTGGCACGCTATCGCCAGTTGCGGCCAGGCGAGTATCTGTTCCGGCAGGGTGACGAGGGCAGCCACCTGTACGGTGTTATTTCGGGCCGCCTGTATATCACGGTGGGCGTGGCAAACACGCCCGACGAGGCTGTGATCGCCATCCTGCCGCCAGGGCAGGTCGTGGGCGAGCTATCGATGATCGACGGTGGGACGCGCTCCGCCAATGCACGGGCCGAGGGCGACGTGGTGGTCGGGGCAGTCAGCCGTGAGGATTTCCATGCGCACGTGATGCGCCACCCTGAGGTGGCCCTGCGCCTGCTGACCTACGTCAGCCGGCGGCTGCGCTCGGCAACGCAGCACGTCGAGGCGCTGGCGCTGTGGGATGTCCCGGCGCGGCTGGCCCAGACGCTGCTGAACCTGGTGGAGCAGGAAGGGCAGCCGCACGCCGAAGGCTACATCCTGGCGAGCCAGATGAGCCAGAAGACGCTGGCCTCGATCATCGGCTCGACACGGGAATGGGTCAACGCCATCCTGCGCGACTGGCAGGCACAGGACATTATTACCTATGACGGACGGCGGCTGGTCATCCGCAACACGGAGTTCCTGTCGGAACTGGTCAAGAATATCGAGATGGAAGTGTAGCGACCCTGTACCCAGGAGAATCAGTAATATGGCGGATACGCTCATTGGCAAACATCGCTGGCTCTCGCTGCACCGGGGCTACCGGGATGAGCCGTTTGTACGATCCTCCGATGGCGTGGTGATCGTGCCGGTCAATGCGGCGGGCGAAATCCTGTTCATCACGGAGCCGACCCAGTTCGACAACAGCCCTGTGTTGATGCTGCCTGCGGGCGCGGCTGAAGCGGACACCCCTGGCGAGTCGGCCAATCTTGAATTGCAGGAGGAGATCGGTTTCCGGGCACAACGCCTGGAATTCCTGCACGAGTTCAGGCCGCTGGCCCGCCACGCGGATTGGCGCATTTACGCCTACCTGGCACGAGACCTGGTCGAGTCGAGCTTGCCGCGCGACGAGCCATATGAGATCGTGGTGACGCCCGTGCCGATGGCGAACGTCGATTTTTTGATTCGCAGCGGGCAGTTACGCGACTCGACGGCCATCGCGGCCATCATGCTGGCCCGCCAGATATTACACTGACTGCGCCTGTAACAGTTGCATGACCTCGGCGTGGGTGGGCGCGCCTTCCATCGGGCCGAGCCGCGTCACACTCAGCGCGCCAACCGCGTTGGCGTAGCGCCCGGCCTCGGCAGGAGTCAGGCCGCGCGACAGCCCGACCAGATAACCGGCGATGAAGCAGTCACCCGCGCCCGTCGGATCGACCTCCTGGACTTTGAAGCCAGAAATGTCCAGGCGCGAGTCGCCGGTGTAGATCGAGCAGCCCTGTTCGCCGCGCTTGAGCACGACCTGCTGGATGCCCATGTCCAGAAATGCCTGGGCCACGTCATCGGGCGCGTCGCGCCCAACCAGGCCGCGCGCTTCGTTCAGGGTCGGCGCGATGACCTGGGCAACGCGCAGCACCGGGTCGCATAGTTCGCGGGCCTGGGCGCGCCCGCCGAGCATCTCAACCCGGATATTCGGATCAAAGCTGACCGGCACACCTGCTTTCACCGCCAGATCGAGCGCGTAGAGCGTGGCTTTGCGGCAGCTTTCGCCGACAGTCAGCGCTGTGCCGCTGATTTCCAGCCAGCCCGCATTCTGAATGACTTCCGGCCTGACCATCGACGAATCGACCTGGCCGGTTGCGGCGTGCGCGGCGTGGTAGACGAACTGGCGGCTGCCGTCGCTGCGGTACATGACGAAAGCCACGCCCGTCGCCCGGTCTTTGACCACGCGCACGGCGGAAATATCGACCTGATCACGAGCGAGCCGCTGCGTGATGCAGCGCCCAAAGGCGTCGTCGCCTACTGCGCCGATGAAGACGGAAGGCACGCCGAGCCTTCCTACTGCATCGGCAAAGATGGCCGTCGCGCCGCTCGGAAACGGCCCGCGAAATTCACCCGCTTCCTCAAGCGCCTGATCGACGCCAGGGCGCATGATCTCGACCAGGGCGTCGCCAATGGTCACGATGGGTTTGATCGTCATTGAATACCTCACCCCCGGCCCCTCACCGCTTCGCAGAGAGGGGAGAAGGAAAGCGACTAGTGCCCGTTGTGCTGCGGGCGGATATGGATCATGGTCTTGATGTTGCGTTCTGGGTGCTCGTCGATGGCTTTCATGGCCGCCGCGATCTGCTCCAACGGATAGCGGGCGCTGATCAGCGGTTCGATGGGCGCGCGCCCCGCCGCGATCAGGTCGCGGGCCTCGGTGAAGTCTGCCATGCGGTACATGAGCGAGCCAACCAGCTTCAGTTCACGGTCTTGCACCAGGCCCATGCTGACCGGGACATCGTGCGGGAACACGCCGACCACAACCATCGTGCCGCCCTTCTTGAGCGTCAATATGCCATCACGGACGGTTCCGGCCACGCCGACGCACTCCACTGCCACGTCAAAGGCGCGTTCTGTGCCGTAGGTCTGGCGGGCGAAGTCGGTCAGGCTGGTCTGGCCGACGTTGACGGCGTGCTTCGCGCCCAATTCGAGTGCCAGGTCGAGCTTGCTCTGGATGGTATCGGTGACGGTGATGTCTTTGACGCCCCAGGCGTGAGCGGTCAGCAAATGCACCAGGCCGATTGTGCCAACACCCAGGATGACCAGGCGTGTTTCTGGCTTGACGGGGGCAAGTCGCAGGGCGTGGACGCCCACCGCCAGCGGTTCGATGAACGACGCCTGTTCAAAGGTCATGTTGGCGGGGACTTCGACCAGCTTGTTGGCGGGGACAACCAGATACTCCGCAAAGCCACCATCGGTCTGGCAGCCGATCACCTTCAAATTGTCGCAGATGTTGTACAACCCGTTGCGGCAGTTCTCGCACTGGCCGCAGACCAGGCTCGGCTCGGCGGTGACTTTCTGGCCGATCTGCCAGCCCGTCACACCCGGCCCCAGCTTCTCCACTGTTCCCGAGAACTCGTGGCCGGGTGCAATCGGGCACTGGATGAACGGGTGCTCCCCGTAATAAGCGTGGATGTCCGATCCGCAGACGCCGCAGGTTTCGATCTTCAGCCGCACCTGCCCCGGCCCTGGCTCCGGCTCCGCGACCCGTTCAAGGATCATTTTCTTGGGTTCTATCAGGTTTGCACGTAACATGGCTTGACCTCATTTCGGTGACAAAAAGTGTTTGACCTCACCCCCTGCCCCCTCTCTGCTTGCGGAACCGATGTACTCATCGGCGGGGCCGGGGGTGAGGTTAATCTCAGGTGATCACCTTCAGCCAGCCGCCATCGACGTAGTAGGACGAGCCGACGCAATAGCTGGCACGCGGCGAACACATAAAGACGAAAAAGTGCGCCAGTTCCTCGGGCGTGGCGAAGCGGCCAATCGGTGCGTTGTCTTTGGCGATCTTGTCCAGGTATTGTTCCCAGGTTGTGTCCGTGCCCTGGGTAAGCTGCTTGGCCGTCTTGACCCAATCGGGGGTCAGGATCAGGCCGGGGTTGATCAGATTGACGCGAATATTGTCCTTGATAAATTCGTTGGCCGCGCACTTGCTGAACATCGCCAGCGCGGCCTTGCTGGTGTTGTAGATCGGCTCGTAATAAAGGGGCTGCGTGGCACAGATCGAGGCGTTGTTGAGGATCACCCCGCCGCCCCGCTTCCGCATGAAGGGAACCAGCGCCCGCGTCAGCCGAACCGCCGCCATCAGGTGCAGGTCCATGTAATAATCCCACTTCTCGTCGGTGGAATCCATGATCGTCTCGCCGCTGCCTGTCCCGGCGTTGTTGATGAGGATGTCCGCACCACCGAACTCTTTCTCAACGATGGCGACGAAGCGCTCAATGTCTTCGGCCTTGCTCACGTCGGCCCGCACGCCGATGGCGCGGACACCGCTTTGGCCCGCGATCTCCTTTGCCTTCTGGACGACGCGCGCTTCGTCGCGGGCACACAACGCCAGGTGGACGCCCTCGGCAGCCAGCCCTTCGGCCACTGCCAGCCCGATCCCGACGCTGCCCCCGGTGATGACCGCAACTTTGTCCCTAAGTTCTAAATCCATTGTTTGCTCCTGCTTTAACGATGACGCTTAACGTTTTCAGACTATAATAGAGCTAAACATCGGTTCCGGCAACCAGCACTTGACCAGCACTTGATCTGAGACGACATGGCGACTACGCTCAAACACATTGCGCAGAAGGCAGGGGTATCGGTGACGACGGTATCCCGCATTTTGAATGGGCGCGAATCGGGCCTGCCCATCCGCGACGACACGCGGCAGCGCGTCCTGGCCGTTGCGCTTGAACTGGGCTACAAGCCCAATTTGCTGGCGCGGGGACTGCGCGGCAGCCACAGTTCGCTGCTGGGCGTGATCGTCCGCGACATTACCGAGCCATTCTTTGCCCAGATCGTCAAAGGCATCAATGCGGCGGCCATCCAGCGTGGCAACCGTCTGTTCCTGGGCCACGTCGAACGCCAGCCGGACACGACTATCGACTACGGCTCCATGTTTGAGCAGTCCCACGCCGACGGCATCCTGATCATCGGCGACATGCAGGATGACGCACAGGCTGTCCAATACCTGACCGAGCATCATCACTATGTGGTCGGCGTCACGGATCGGACGCACCGCCGCGCCTTCCCGGGCGTGTATACCGACAGCGAAGTGGGCACGCGGCTGGCGATGGAACACCTGTGGGGGCTGGGCCACCGCCGCATCCTGTGTGTATCCGATCCGAGCATCAGCGATGGCACGCTGCGGGTGGCGACCTACGAGCGCTTTATGCGGGAGCGGCGCGCCGAGGAGCACATCGGCGTCGTGCTGACCACCCGCTCGCCGGAGGGCGGTCTGGAGGTCGGGCAGCGCCTCTTTGCACAGCCTGCGCCGCCGACGGCGATTTTTGCAGCCACCGATACCCTCGCCATCGGCTTGATCCAGGCCGCGTATGAAGCCGGGATTGCCGTTCCCGGTCAGGTATCGGTCATCGGCTACGACGACATTGACATGGCGCGTTTCACCATCCCGCCGCTGACCACGATCAGCCAGTCCGGGTTCACGATGGGTTACACGGCGACGAACCTGATCCTGGATATGATCGAGCAGCAGGCCAATGCCGCCGATACCGCCGACATCGTGTTACCCTCAAGGTTGATCGTGCGGCAATCGACGGGCGCGGTACAATCCTGACCGTTGAAGTGAGCCGGGCAGGAGCCGTATGATATTCAACCGTTATTCGTTTGTCTGGGTTGCCGGTTTTGGGATCGTGGTGGCCGGGCTGGTGATGTGGCGGGTGCAGCGTTTCCCGATCTGGTTACGGATCGGCACGCCGCTGGCGCTGGCTCTGCTGGCGGCGGCGCTTTGGTGGGTCTTGCGCCCGAGCGGCACGCCGGAAGTGAGGACGCTGGCCGACGCTGAACGGCTGATCGGCAGCGGCAAACCAACCGTGATCGAGTTTCTGTCTGAATATTGACTGGGGTGTGTGGCGCTGAGGCCAGCCACCGAGCAACTGGAAGCCGCTCTTGGCAACCGCGCCTATGTGCTGCGTGTCAGCATCCATACCGAAATGGGGCAGGCATTGGGAGCGCGCTACAACTTTGAAACGACGCCACTGTTTGTGCTGCTCAACGCACAGGGGCGTGAGGTGTGGCGCGGCAGCATCCCGCCGAAGGCTGAACAGGTTTTGGGCGAGGGCTGAATGGCCGACGAACGCGAACTGCAAAACCGGATCGAGCGCGTCCCGGCTGCGCCGGATCAGCTCTTTGTGCTGCGCGCTTACAACGTGCAGCCCGGCAGTGAGATGAGCTTCGAAGCGCTCTGGCGAGACTTCGCCGCGAGGGTGATTCAGCAGCCAGGATGCCTGTTCCTGCGTTTGCACCGGGACGTCGAAAAGCCTACGCGCTTCCTCGCCTACGAATGGTGGCAGTCACGCCTGGCCCTGATCGGGGCCATGTGCCGTTCCGGCGACCCACCTGCTTACCCCCTGGTGGGCCACGCACACGAGGATTTTGTTCGACACTCGAAGGGCGTGGCAGGTTCGGCGCGGGACTTGCGCAGCGCACTGCCGGGTCAGGTCGTGACGGTTCGGCACTTCTATCTGAAAGTCGATACAGAACCCATCTTTGAACGGCTGTGGGCGCAGTCGGCACAGGCTGAGGCCCGTCGCGCCGGGGTGCTCTACAAGCGCCTGCACCGCGATCTAAACCTGCCAACGCACTACGTCAGTTACAGCCTGTGGACGGATCGGGCCGCGCCGGATGAGGCGGCCCATGATCACGCGCACTGGCAGGCCGAACACGAACCCTACCCGCTGGCAAGTCCGGTGGTGCGGGAAACGCTCGAAGTCCGGGCGCAGATCAGGCCGCAGTGATGGATGGTTAATTCCGTTGATTCAGCGCCGCGGGCGAGTACTCAACCGCTCCACGAATTCCGGCTGGAGTGTGCGCTGTTCCAGCCGCGTTTCTGGATCATCGATCAGGGACAAGAGGTATTCGACACTCTGCTCGCCCAGCGCGGCGAAATTCTGACGCACTGTGGTGAGCGGCGGATCGAAATAGGCGGCCTCTGGTAGATCGTCAAAGCCGACAACGGACACGTCTTCTGGCACACGAAGGCCGTGTTCCCGCAGGGCGCGGATCGCCCCAAGCGCCATCTGATCGTTGCCCACCACCAGCGCGGTAAAATGGGCCTTCTCCGCCAGCAGTTGTTTGGCGGCGGCGTAGCCCCCGGCGGCTGACCAATCGCCTGCGAAGGATAAGCCGGGCGTCACCCCTGCCGCCCGCAGGGTTTGCTGCCAGCTTTCGTGTCGCGCCGCACCGCTGAACCAGTGCAGCGGCCCGCTGATCTCACAGATGGCTGTGTGGCCCAGGTCGAGCAGGTGCTGAGTCGCCATCCGGCTGCCAGCGCGCTGATCGATGACGACGGACGCCATATCGGGCGATTCTTCGGTGTCGGTCTGGACAAAAGGAATCTGGCCGCACGCCGCAAGCAGATCGGGGTAAGGGATGCCTTGCGTGGGCATGATCATGATCAGGCCGTCCACAAGCTGATCGCGCATTCCGCCGACAGCCTCGCATAGTTCGTCCAGTGTCGCATTGAGTATGGTCGAGAGGCGCAGGCTGTAACCCCTGGCCTTCGCCGCACGTTCCACATTGAACATCATCTGGGAAGGGCCGTAATACATGGCCCCGAAGGTCACAATGCCCAGCGTGCAGGAGCGTTGTGTTGCCAGGCTGCGGGCCGTATGGCTGGGCCGGTAGCCCAACGTCTCGATGATTTGCAGAATACGATGGCGGGTTTCGGGAGCCACGTTCGGGTGGTTGTTGATGACTCTGGAAACCGTCTGGTATGAAACGTCTGCCTGCCTCGCTACGTCGTATAGAGTGACGCGCTTGGAGCGAACACCAGGCATATATACTCCTTATCAGTGGGGCAGAGGCAGTAAGCGCAAGGATGGTCAACCGATGGAATACCAGACTGTCTCTTCGCGGATTATTGTGAGCGCTCACAACCAGCGTATCACAATCCGCCCGAGACTGTCAAGCTGGCTCTGTCTGGGCCACTGAATAACTATAAATATACCAGGAATTACGTTCGGCTTGTAGTAGGGATCGTCAGGCGCATCCCAGACCGCCAAACAGAAGGATCGAAGTATCATTGCCCGTGCGAGTACACCGGGTGAAGGATTACAGCGGATGCAGATCAACCGATTGGATCACCTGGTACTGACGGTCAGGCACGTCGAAGAAACCTGTGCCTTTTTCGCGATCCGGATCAAAACTTGATCGAAGTCTCCCAATACGTGACCGAGAGCACCCGCGAATAGGTCGAAAGATGCGGATCAGTTACCGACCCTGGGACGGCTGTCCCTCCGCCAGCTTCAGGCCACGCAGGAATTGCGCGTTGATCGCCACCACAATCGTGCTGATGGACATGAGCAGCGCGCCCACCGCCGGGGAGAGGACAACGCCGATAGGGGCCAGGATGCCTGCGGCCAGCGGCAGCGCGACCACGTAGCCCGTCGCCCATAGCAGGTTTTGGATCATCTTGCGGTACGTTGCCCGGCTCAACTCGAAGATCTTGACCACATCCAGTGGATTGCTCTGTACCAGAATAATTCCTGCCGACTCGATAGCCACATCCGTTCCGCTGCCGATGGCGATCCCGACATCGGCGCGGGTGAGCGCCGGGGCATCGTTTACGCCGTCGCCAACCATCGCCACCTGTTTGCCCTCGCGTTGCAGTTCGGCGACCTTGTGCTCTTTGTGTTCCGGCAAGACTTCCGCCAGCACGGTATCAATGCCCAGTTCGCCTGCCACGCCGTTCGCAACCGCCCGACTGTCCCCGGTCAGCATCACCACCTGGATGCCCAGCTCATGCAGCCGCCGCACGGCCAGCTTGCTCTCTGGGCGGATCACGTCTGCCAGCGACAGAGCGGCGACAGGCTGCTGATCCTGCACCAGATAAATGACCGTCTGGCCTTTGCCACTGGCCTTCTCGGCAAACTGTGCCAGCCTGTCCGGCAGACGGAGATGCAGCATTTCCAGCAGTTGTGGCCCGCCCACGTAAACGGAATGGCCCTGATAGGTGGCCCTGATGCCGCGCCCTTTCAGTGCCTCAAAATCGCTCACCTGCGCCGCTGGCACGTGGCGTTCTTCGGCTTTGCGCCGGATGCCCTGGGCAATCGGATGTTCTGAATCGCCTTCGACGGCTGCCGCCAGCGCCAGCGCCTGTTCTTCGGCCCACCCGTCGATGACGGTCATATCGACCATGCCGAAACGCCCCTCCGTCAACGTGCCGGTCTTGTCAAAGATCACCGTGTCGATCTGCCGTGCCCTTTCCAGCGCCAGCCGATCCCTCACCAGAATGCCGTTATGTGCGCCGAGCGACGTGCTGATCGCCACGACCAGCGGGATCGCCAGGCCAAGCGCGTGCGGGCAGGCGATGACCAGGACGGTGACGACGCGCTCCAAAATGTCCAGGCGCAGCCCCGTCGCCAGCGTCCAGATAATGGCCGTCAGGGCGGCCACCGCCAGTGCAATGTAGAACAGCCAGCCCGCCGCTTTGTCCGCCAGAATTTGCGTGTTGGACTTACTTTGTTGGGCCTGCTCGACCAGGCGCATGATACCCGCCAGTGCCGTCTCCTGGCCCGTCGCCGTCACACGCACGCGCAAACTGCCATCGCCGTTGAGCGTGCCGGCGATGACCTTCGCGCCTGGTTCTTTGCTGACCGGCCTGGACTCGCCCGTGATCATGGACTCGTTCACGGTGGAGTGGCCCTCTACCACCTCCCCATCGGCGGGGATACTCGTTCCAGGCCGCACCAGCACCAGGTCGCCGTTGTGCAGGCTATCGACTGAAACCTGTTTCACGCTGCCATCCGCCTGAACGAGTTCAGCCGTGTCCGGCATGAGCTTCGCCAGTTCGCTCAACGCGCCGGATGCCTGCCGCACGCTGCGCATTTCCAGCCAGTGGCCGAGCAGCATAATGTCGATCAGCGTCGCCATTTCCCAGAAGAAACCGCTCATCGGGGCTACCAATACGGCGAAAAGACTGTAGGCAAAGGCTGCTGTGATCGCCAGCGAGATGAGGGTCATCATGCCAGGCGTGCGATTGCGGATCTCCGGTACGGCCATCTGCAAAAAGGGGAGGCCACCGTACAGGAAGATGACGATGGCGAAGGCTGGCCCGATCAACTGGCTGGCAGGGAATTCCGGCATCTGGAAGCCAAACCAGGTCTGGATCATTGGGCTATACAGCAGCACCGGAATGGTCAGGAGCAAGCACCGCCAGAAGCGCCGCCGGAACATCTGCTCGTGCCCGGTGTGATCGACGTGTGCCCGGCTATGCCCGGCGTGGCCCATTGCTCCCATCGCCTGAGCATGTTGCGCGTGCTGGTGGGGCAGTGGATGAGAGCGCAGAGCATGCCCCTCTGCGGTTCCAGCCTGCGCCGCCTCATGATGACTGTGCTCATCGTGGTGGTGTTCGGGGTGTTCCATCTCCGCCCTCCGTTCCCATCCGAATCGTCAAGCTGCTGCGCAGCTTCTCCTGTGGCTGCCGGGCGTGTCTATGATTTGTGTGGCGGATCGTCCGGGTAGAACAAGTAACAACCGCGCGAGACAGTGCATCCTCAGGTGTGCTACCCGTCATTGCACTGTTGCGCGGATTGGGAAGCCTGTCGATTTTCGAGTGCGGCGCACGAATTTGGGCAAGCAAACAGCCTGTATTCGACACCTGGTCTAGGTGTCCGACGCATCCGAATCGGGCTGCAAGCGCGCCTCGGCATCGGCGGTGGAGATGCCTTCGACGCTGATCCACTTGTCGCGGTTCTCGCGCCCTGCCACGATCTCAATGGCTTTTTCGGGCACACCCAGGCGCTCGGCCAGGAATTTGATGAGCGCTTCATTGGCCTGATTGTCGTTGGGCGGCGCGGTCAGGCGGATTTTGAGGCTCTTGTCTTCCTGTACGCCGACGATCTCGTTGCGCTGTGCCCGCGTCACGACGCGCACTGTAAAGGCAGCCCCACGCTTGGCATCCGTAATCTCAAATTTTCGGTTCATCTAATCCCCTCCCTCTCATGGCGCCGGTGTATTTGGGAAGTCCTTTGCTCTGCTAGAAGAGACTATAGACAAGCTGGATCAAGATTTGTTGCAGGATCATTGCACCGATGATAGCAACCAGCGGGCTAAGATCGAACATGCCGGTTGGCGGCAGCCTGCGCCGGATCGGAGCCAGAACCGGCTCCGTCGCGCTGTGCAAGAATTGAACAATCGGGTTATACGGATCAAGCTGCACCCAACTGATCAGGATGCGCGCCAGGAGCAGCAAGCTGAATATCTGAAAGACCAGGCTAATGATGTCTGCCAGTACCTTTGCCACAACGCCCTCTCCGCGTCCTACATCGCCTGACGTTCGCCAAAAATGGCCCTGCCTATACGAACCATTGTCGCTCCTTCCTCAATCGCCACTGCGTAGTCGTCGGTCATGCCCATGCTCAGTGTGCCCCAGCCTGCCTGGGGAAAGCTGGCAGCCAGCGCGTCTCGCAGGCAGCGCAGCGCGGTGAAGGTCGGACGCGCCTTTTCGGGATCGTCCACGAGGGGGGCCATCGTCATCAGCCCCTCAACATGAATGCCCGGTAGTTCAATGATACGCTGAATCACGTTCCAGAGCGACTCCCTTTGCTGTGGATCAGTCTGCCAGTTGGCGCCGGGGAAACCGCTTTTGCTGGCTTCGCCGGACACATTGACCTCCAGCAACACGGGCACATTCCGCCCCAACTCGACGGCGAACCGCGAGTAGCGCTCGGCCAGCTTCAGACTGTCCAGGGAGTGAATGATATCGACGACGGCGATCACGTCGCGGGCCTTGCGACTCTGGACGTGCCCGATCATGTGCCATGTCAGCCGGGCCGTCGTCCGGGATTGTACCTCGTGAATCTTAGGTGCTGCCTCCTCGATCCGGTTCTCGCCAAATTCGAGCTGGCCGCACGCCACCGCTTCCAGCACCGTCTCTGCCGGGTGCGTCTTGCTGACGGCAATCAGCCGCACCGAGTCCGGTGGTCGATTGGCACGGGCACAGGCAGCAGCGATATTGGCCCGCACCACAGCCAGACGTTCACAAAGGGTTGTCATGTTGCCCATCTTTGAGTGCGATAATCGCGCAAAAGCGCCCGGTTTTGCCCCGTTCGGCGCGGTGCGAGAAAAACTCCGCCGTATTGGACGCCGTACAAAGGCCCGCCACCTCGATCTTCCTCACCCCGGCCTCGTCCAGCAGGCGGCGATTGGCTTCCCAGAGGTCGAGGTAAGTGCTGCCATCCGCCGCGTGGCGGATCAGGCCGTCCGTCGTCTGGAACGATTGCTGCACCGCTTCGACCACTTCCGGCCCGACCTGGTAGTGATCGGGGCCAATGCTCGGCCCGATGGCGGCCTGGACATCGGCAGGGGCCGTCCCGTAGGCGGCCTGCATCGTTCGCAAGGTGCTGACAGCCGTTTTGAGCACCGTTCCACGCCAGCCCGCATGGGCAATGCCAACGGCCTCATGCACAGGATCGTAGAACAGGATCGGCACACAGTCGGCGAAGCGCATGGTCAGGGGGACGCCAGGCCGGTTCGTCACGAGGCCATCGGCGCGCGCCAGCCAGCGCCGACCCGGCGGGCGTTCGTCGGCGATGACTGCGTCCGCGCTATGCACCTGCCAGACCGTGCAGGCCCGTTCCCCGTCCAGTTCCAGTGCGGCGTAAACCAGCCGTAGATTTTCTTGAACGGCGTGCGGATCATCGCCTACCGTGCCGCCGACGTTGAGCGTTGCCCAGGGCGCGCGGCTTGTGCCGCCATTGCGCGTAAACACGGCATGGGTGAAGGAGGGTGTATCCAGCCACTGCTCAAAGCGGTAGTAAACAGGGCCGTCGCCATCGAATCGCTGCAAATTGAGCCTCCTGAAGTTCGCGCTCATTATAGCGCAGCGCACGGGCAAGGGGATTGCGCGGTGAAGTGCCCTTCAATACAATTAGACTTATGACAAATCTACTTGATAAGCTGAACGTGCTGGTTAAATCCAGCCTGAATAGCTTTCTAGGAGACGCTGCCGGAATGCCCAGAGTGCCTGCCGAGCGCCTGGGCAAAGACATCGACGGCGAGATTGCCCGGCTGCGCCAGCAGATCGACGCGGCGTTGAACCAGGAAGACGCCATGTTGAAGCGGCTGGAACAGCTTCAGCAGCAGATCGACAGCTACGACCAGCAGGCCGACGCAGCACTACAACGTAATGACGAGGCTACGGCCCGCTACCTGATTCAGCAGATGCAGCGCCAGCAGCAGCTTGCCACCATGTTACAGGCTGAACTGGATCAGCACCGGCGCGCCACCTCTGAATTCATCGAGCGCGTCAACATGCTGGAAGCACTGGTCAGCGATGCCCGCCGCCAGCAGGCGTCTGCGCCCGCTGGCGAGGCGAAGACTGAGGCTGAACACACGCCGGGTGCAGTGCTTTCCAACCTGCTCCGCGAAGCGCGTGAGCGCGTCGAGAGCACGGTGGGCAATATGCTGACTCCAGCCCAGAACGCCGAACCGGGGCAATCGATCTCCATTGCCACCGAGGCGAAGGAGTCAGAAGAAACGAGGCAGCCCCAGCCACCCGACTCACAGGTCGAGGCCGATCTGGCCAAACGCCGTGCACGCCTGAGCAAGCCGGACTGAGCCGTTCGGCGTAAAACCGAAAAACGTATAGAATTGGTGGCAGCGTTGAAGTAGAACAGTGCGATCCTTATGAACATAGTCCCCAATCTAAATGCAGCGCGCATCCTCGTGGTTGAGGACGATCTAAAAATGGCGGATCGGATCGTGGCCGTGCTGCGAGGTGCTGGCTATTACGTGCAAAATGCTTACAACTCTGGCGATGCCCTGGCCGCCGACCATACCCGGTTCGACCTGGCGCTGGTTAACGCGGCCATGCGTGACCGCGAGGGCCGTGCCATCCTGGATAGCATTGCCGCGCATCCGACCTTTTCGCGCCTGAAGATTCTGACCATGACCGACAACGCGCAGGTTGGGGCGGGCCGCCACACGCTCCGGCGGGCCTACGAGGATACGGAACTCCTCAGCCGTGTGTCTGACCTGCTGGGCCAGAAGAAAGCCAGCACCGGGGAGTTGCCACCGGCCCGGAATGGCGCAACGGGCACGCTCACCAGGCCGAGACCCATCAGCACGAGCGACGATTCTACCGAGCCGTCGCGGGTGGCGCTGGACGCACATCTTCAGCAGCAGTTGGCCGAACTCAAGACCCTGTCCAGCCTGGGCCGTTCGATCTCGTCTGTGCTCGACTTGAGCGAGGTGCTGAACCAGATTGTCGAGGCAGCGACGACCCTGACCCATGCCGAGGAAGGCATGATTCTGCTGCCCGACGAGGAAGGCAAAGCACTTTACATCCGAGCCATGAAGGGTGTCGATGACGCCAGCGCGCGGAATTTCCGCATCAAAACCGAAGACCCGCTGGTCGGGCGCGCGTACAAAAGCGGAGAACCGATCCTGATCGGGGATCGGGGCTGGCAGCGGGTCAAGACGGAGTATTTCGTGAAATCGCTCCTGTACGTCCCGATGACGTACAAGGGCCAGACGATAGGCGTGTTGGGTGTCAACAACCGCCTGGTTGATCGCGTCTTTACGGCTCACGATCAGGAATTACTGCTCGATCTGGCCGCACACGCCGCCATTGCTATCGAAAATGCCCGGCTGTACGAGGAGCGCTTGCTGCAAAACCGGCAGCTCACCACCCTGGTCGAGGCAGGCAAGGCAGTTAACTCAACGCTGGCGCTGGACGACGTGCTGTCCACCATCTGCCAGCAGATCATTCAGGCCCTCAGCGTCAGTGCCTGCCTGATCGGCCAGGACGATCCGGCTAACAGTGTTCTGCGCCCCCTGGCAAGCACCCGCCGCGCCGTCTGGCGGCCCGAACAGGGGCCGGTCACGTGGCTCGATGACCGCCCGGTGATGCTGCAAGCCATCAGCCAGAACGCTTATTATGCGGTAACCCGTGAGCAGCAGGGCGGCAAGTGGACGTCCGAACAGCAGTGGCTTGAACGCGAAGGCGCGGAACGCCTGATCATGATTCCGGTGCGTTCTGGCAACCAGCCCGCTATCGGTACGCTGGAACTGTACTATCGTGGCCCGGCGCCCGAAGTGACCAGCGATTTCCGGGCGCAGGTACGCGCCGTCGCCCTGAGTATCCTGGCGCTGATCATGCAGCGTTCCAGTACGCTGCCCACCGCTGCCATTTTCAATGACGCTCAGAAACTACTCGATATGTCGCGGGCAAACTGCGTGATCCTCTCTCTGCTGCCCGGCAACCAGATCGTGCGGGTCGTCGAGTTTGGCACGACGGTTTTTCTACATGATCCACGCCCGCAGCGTGTGATATTCCCCTCTAACGTATCGGCTTTTGAAGATGTTTCGACCCTCAACTATACAGCCCGTGATGCCGACCTTCCCAAACCGGTGCGGGCGGCCATGACTGCCTACGGCGCGGCGACTATGCTCTGCCTGCCGCTTATCATCAAGGGCAAGACGTTTGGCTCCGTCACCATCTACGACACGCTGGAACCGAGGCGCTTCTCGGCCAAAGAGATCAGTCTGGCCTGGGCGCTGGTGGCCCAGGCTGCCACCGCGCTGGAAAACGCGCGGCTCTATCACGACCTGGAACAAAGCCTGTCCGATCTACGGCAGGCACAGGCCAGCCTGGTGCAGGCTGCGCGGCTCTCGACCATGGGTGAGCTGGCCGCCGTGGTGGCTCATCAGATCAATAATCCACTGACCACGATCATGGTCGATGCCGAGATCATCCTGCAAGACCTGAAGGAAGGTGACGAGCTTCACGAAGGCGTAACGGCCATTTACCGGGCCGGACAGCGCGCCCACGCGGTTGTCAAGCGCTTGTTGAGCACCGCGCGCCGCAGTTCGCCGGGCGAGGCGTTGCAGTGGATTTCTGCGAATGAAACGATTACGAATACGCTGGAACTGGTGACGACCCACGTCGAACGCAGCAGCGTCCGGCTGGAAGTCGATCTGGACGACGCAGCCCCGGTTTACGTGCGGGCTGCGCCCGGCCACCTGGAAGACCTCTGGCTGAACTTGCTGCTCAATGCCAAGGACGCACTGGTCAATATCCCGAAAGCGAAGATTCTGATAAACTCGAAGCTGGCGGGCGACGAGCTTGTAGTGACCGTCCAGGATAACGGCCCCGGCATTCCGCCGGAACACTTGCCGCACCTGTTTGAGCCATTTTTTACAACAAAGCCAGCGGGCGAGGGCACGGGCCTGGGTCTGTATATCTGCAAGCAGATCGTTGACCAGTCGCAGGGAAAGATCGAGGTGGACACGGTGGTCGGCCAGGGAACATCTTTCCGTGTCAGGCTGCCCGTGCGGGGCCAAAAGGGGTAGGAGGCGACAGAGTGCCATACATCCTGGCTGTTGATGACGAAATCGATCTGCTTGGTACGCTGACCCGTGCCTTAGGCCGCGAAGGATACGAGATCGGGCGCGCTATGTCTGGCAACGAAGCCTGGCAAAAGATCGTGGCGCGCCGCCCGGACGTCGTGATTCTCGACATTATGATGCCCGGCATGGATGGCCTGACGCTGTGCAAGCACCTGCGGGCCGACCCGCGCTTTATCGACCTGCCGGTGCTGTTCCTGACAGCCCGCGACGATACAGAGGACGTGGTAGCGGGTCTGGACGCGGGCGGCGACGACTATGTGATGAAGCCTTTTGAACTGCCAGAGCTAACCGCCAGGGTGCGCGCACTGCTCCGCCGGGGGCAGCGCGAAGAGTTGAAGAAGCCGATCATCGAATTGGGTAACGTCCGCCTGGACTCCGACACGTATCGGGTGCAGGTGGGCGGCGAGTCGATCCAGCTCACGGCCACCGAACACCGGCTGCTGCGCTACCTGATGGAACATCCCAATCAGGCGCTTTCGCCGCAACGCCTGCTGGAAGCGGTGTGGGACTACCCGCCTCATACCGGCGATCCCGACCTGGTGCGGGCGCACGTGCGTAACCTGCGTGCCAAAGTCGAACGGGGCGGTGAAGAAGCGCAGTTTATCCGCACGATTCACGGCGTCGGCTACATGATTGCGACCTGATCCGGGCATTTGCCTCGCGCAGAGCGAGCGCGGATGCCCTGCGCTTGGGGTTCTCGCCTTCCTTATCGGCATCCGTTCTCGCCGCTCACTTGAGGCTGGTGGCGTTTTTCCCTCTCCGGGTGTCAGACTTGTGCTGATTTCAAATTAGTCGTATAGTGACCTCTACGCACGAGTCGCAGGTCTATTAATCTATGGCGTAAGCTCATCCGGCTCTTCATTAACCGGCCAGGCTTTCGTGGGTACGCCATCGGAAAGGAAGGTAAGGGGGCCGATGACGTAAGTGCCGTAAGAAGCGTTGACCGGAGTTGCTTATCGTGTCTCGAATCCAACAAGTCCAGGCTAAACAAGCCCAAAGCTAAACAGTACACCGACAGGGGGAAAACCATGTACAAGCCCAAAACTGTTCGCAATATCATCAAACCAATCGTTGTGGTGGCACTGGTCATCATGACTCTGGCCGGGCTGGCAACCAGCCTGGTACACACCCGTGCTGCCGCAGCAACCTATAACGTCATCGTCGGAACGGACACATCCTACGGCCTGGAAAGCCTGGCTTTCTTCCCGCAGACCCTCAAGGTCCACAAAGGCGATACGGTGACCTGGCAGTTCAGGGGCTTCCACAATGCGCGTTTCGATCAGAAGCCGTTGGATCTGGTGGTCGTGAACGACATCGACGGCAAGAAACTGCCTGAATTCAATCCGGCCATCCTGTTTCCCAACGCCAAGAGCGGCGACGCCTTCAAGCCGGGTGCGAATTCCGGTGTTCAGGCTCTCGTCAATCCAACCGGGCTTGCCTTCTCGGTGGTCATGAATGCTGAACCGGGCACGTACACCTACGTCTGCGACGTGCACCCCGGCATGGTCGGCACGATTGTGGTCGTCGATGACAAGACTGACATTCCATCCCCTGCGGACGTGGATAAGGCAGGCGCAGAGGGTGTGAAGGCTGCACTTGAGGATGGCGACAAAGCCATTATGGCTGCCCTGAAGACGTTCCTGCCCGAAGTCAAGGGCGATACGCTCCAGGTTTCGGCTGGCTTGCAGCAAGGCAACACCGCCGTCATGCGCTTCTATCCGGAAGATGCCACGATCCAGGTCGGCCAGCGTGTCACCTGGACGGTTCCACAAGGGATGGACCCGCATACGGTCAATTTCCCGCTGGCGAAAGAAGGCCGGATCGACATCTTCGCGCCCACGATGGATTCCAAGAAGCAGCTCCATGGCCTGGTCTCCGATGCCGCCAATGCCAACCTCAAGAGCGGTGCGGAACTGCCCACCGATGGCGTCGCCAAGAGCGGTATTCTGGCCCCGACTCAGAGTTTCACCTTGAAATTCACCAAGCCGGGCGTGTATGCTTACTACTGTGCGATCCATCCGAACCAGTTTGGTACGATTGAGGTCTTACCGCCGCAACAGCAGTAGTAACTTCTCTCACAAAGCGCCGGAGGCGAACCCTTATCACCGCTTCTGGCGCTTTATGCTAAAATAGAATCGTTAGCCTTTCAGCCTGATCCGTACATCAGGCTGAATTGTTGGGAACACTGGCCGGGAGACTCATGCCAACGTTAGGAGAAACGGTGAACAGTCTGACGATTGACGTTACGGCCAGGCGCCAGTCGCTGGACGATGCCCTGTTTGCGCTCCAGACCTGGGTTGACCGCAACGCCTCGCTCATGGGCGAAGCGGATCGCGCCGCGTTCAGCGAAACGCTGGCCGCCGAAAAAGACAGCCAAATCCGTGATGGACAGCCCTATGGCGACGACGCCAGCCTGGTCGCCAGTGTGTTGCGGCTGCACGCCATGCGGCTGTTGTATCGTGCCGATGAACAGCGCCAGGGGCCGATCCCGCTTGAGGACGAGAGTCGCTATGGGCGGGCGCGCCACCGTCTGCAAGTGGCGTTGCACGAGGCAGAGCTTGCCATCAATGAAGCGCGAGTCGATACAGCCATCGCCAACGCACACCATATCCTGGCGGATCGGGGGGCAAACCGCCGCTGGCTTCAGGACGCGCTGACCCGTCTGCAACCGATTGCTGCCAAAGACCTGGTGAAACTGGCCGATGCGGTCCCTGCGCCGGAACTGCCGCCATTAAATATCATGCAGCGTCTGGCCTTTCGCATCTTGGGCATCCGGCAGGAGGAGATAGCGCGGCGCAGCCTGCAAAGTTTGCGCCATCTGGCCGAACTTCAACACAGCCAGCTTACCGAGATGGTGAAACTGCTGGCCGATTCGTTCGACGCTATCGAAGACCGACCCGGTGCACAGCAAGCCCTGGCGCTGCTGGCAAAATTGGAGGCATAGCCAGGTGAGAGCGAGATGACTGCATCCATTATGGCGATAGGCGCGCTTGCCAGCCTGTTTTTGCCGCTATGCGCTGGTGTGGTGGCGCTGTCGCGTGTGCGCCACGATTTCTATCTGAGCACGATTCGCATTCTGGGAAGCATGTTTATCGTGACGGCGTGCGGGCTGGCCCTGGTCGGGGCTGCGGAAGCGCTGTTACGCGGAGAGCAACCCATCTGGCCCTATCTGGTGCTCACCGGTCTGCCCGCGCTGGCCGTCGCCCGGATCATGCAGTCACAGGGGATCAGACTGATCGAACGCTGAACGTGATGCAACCATTGACCCTCGACGAGATACTTGCCCACTGCGATAACAGCTACGACCCCGCCCAGCGGCGGCAAAACCTGATCGGTTTGCTGGAACCGGACGAAGCGATTTTCGGCTACGTCTGCCCGGCGGCGAGACTGCTGCTGGCGACAGAAAAACGCATGGTGAGCGCCCGTTTACAGCGCGAAGGCTTCCCGCGCCCCGGCGTGACCTGGCTCACTGCCGCCTACGATTACGAGGACATCAGTGCCGTTCAATACGTCGAGGCCACAGCGCAGCACAGTGCCTGTTTGATCGTCCACTACCTGGGCAGCGATCTGGTTATCCCCGACGCGCCCCATTTACAGGCTTTCTACCACACGCTCAATGATCTGATACACCGGTGGAAGGCGAAGCGTAGAGCCGCGCCATCCATCGAGGCTGGCAACCTGCCGTCGCAGCTGCGCGAACTCCACGCGCTTTACCAGTCCGGTGTGCTCGACGCAGACGAATATACAGCCGCCAAGCGGAAGTTGGTTGGCGCGTAGCACGTAGGCTTCACGGTGCCAATACCACAGGCGACAGTTCATGGTCGAGTTTCAAGCTGCCATCGATGTACAGCGCGTGCCATATGTGGAAGGTCAGCAAGGTCCACAAGGCCCAGAGGTTGTAACGCTGATGAGCCATGTGCTCGGCGACCAGTCGAGACACAATGTCTGGATCAAAATAGCCTGCTGATCTGACGTACCTGGGTGACAGATAGGTCTCGACCAGCGGGTGCAGAGGCTTGCGCAGCCATTCAGAAGCGGGCGGGAAAAAGCCCCATTTCTGACGGGTCAGCACCTGAGCAGGTACGAGGTCGGCAATAGCAGCCTTAAACACTGCCTTGAAATCCCCATTGCGCAGCTTATATTCCAGTGGTAACGACCAGACGAACTCGACCAGTCGATAATCCAACAGTGGAGAACGAGTCTCCACCGAACTCATCATTGACATCTTGTCCTCACGCAGATTGCCATTTTCGGGCACCTGCAGCAGCAGGCTGGCGAAGGCGAGCCGGTCTGAGAAGTGTGGCGTAACTGGCTCGGCCAGCTTCGGCGCCAGCACCGAGCGAAGGTGGGCCAGTACCCAGTCACGAGGCTTGTCCAATAAATGGGCCACCGTCTCGCAATCGACGTTGCGGAGCCACTCCATATAGCGCCAGGCCGGGTCAGTCACCCGTGATTTGTGGGCGAGTTTGTGAACCAGGGCAAAGCGCTCCGGCAGGCGTTCGAGCAGCGGCGTCAACACGGCTGTACGGATCAGCCTGGGCAGGCGCAGATAGCGTGCCAGGATTTGGTCGGCCTGGAAGTGCGGATAGCCCAGGAAGAGTTCGTCCCCGGCATTGCCTGTGAGCAGAACAGGCACACCCGCTTGGCGTGCCAGCGCTGCAACGTAGGCGGTCTGGACGATAGCAGGCTGCGGGATCGGCTCATCAAGGCTGTAGATGAGGTGGGGCAGTACCTCGGCCAGTGACTCGTCCTGTTTGACGTTAATGACGTGGTGCTGCGAACCGCAATGCCTGGCAACCAGCTCCGCGTAGCGTACATCCACGTTGAACTTGGCATCGGCGGCGCTGCCTGGCGGGAAATCAAAGCCCACCGTAAAGGTGTGAACCGGCTTCTGGCTGGCGCGGCTCATGAGCGCGACAACGGCGCTGGAATCGACTCCGCCGCTGAGAAAAGCACCAATGGGCACGTCGCTTATAAGCTGCATCTGCACGGCGTCGGTCACGGCTTGCCGCGTCTGTGTCACTGCGTCCTGGTAGGAGATGTGTCGTGACCTATCCATCTTGGGAGTCCAGTAGGGCTGCCGGTTCAGGATGCCGCGCTCAAGGATCAGCCTCTCACCCGGAGCCAGCTTATAAATGTCTTCAAACAATGTCAGCGGTGGGGCAACATAGCCCAGTGCCGTATACTGGAGCAGCGCCTCGGCATTGACAGCGCGCTTGAGGTCGGTATGTTCAAACAGCGCTTTGATTTCCGAGGCAAAAAGGAAGTCTTCACCGACCTGGGCGTAGTAGAGGGGTTTCTCCCCGAACCGGTCACGCGCCATCACCAGGCGCTCATTTGGCTCATCCCAGAGCGCAATAGCAAACATGCCACGCAAGTGCGTCAGAATGTCCGCTCCCCAGGTTTCGTAACCATGCACGAGCACTTCCGTGTCGGTACGAGTGGCAAAGACGTGTCCTTCGGCCTCCAGCGTGGCTCGCAGCGCCGGATAGTTATAGATTTCCCCGTTGAAGACGACGGCGATCTGCCGATTTTCATTGAAGATGGGTTGCACGCCTGCCGCCAGATCGATGATAGCCAGCCGCGTCGCGCCGAAAGCAAATCTGGCCTGGGCATATGTGCCGTGACCGTCTGGCCCCCGGTGCGCCAGACGGGCCACCATACGCTCTACGAGCGCGGGGTCTGCCCCCTGGCGGCTATATTGGCCGCAAATCCCGCACATGGTGTCTCCCTTGTCGTAGGTACTGAGATGGTGAACTGATTTGTTCAGTGTTTCCGGCAACGGGACTGGCAGAAATCGATGTGAAGAACGCCTCTTCCGCCTTCACGGGGGATTCAGTTTCAATATCAAGGTGATCCAGCCGACTGCGCAATTGTAAACGGCAGGACACCAAAAATCAATTCCTAAATAGCGGCCGCAACGTGCCCAGGTTACGCTCATTCAGCCGAGCGCCCTCATCCTCCGCCCGCCCAGCAGATGCAGGTGAAAGTGATGGACGACCTGACCACCGTCCGGGCCGGCGTTGGTAACGAGGCGGTAGCCGCTGCGCTCAACCTTTTCGTCACGGGCAATTTGCGCGGCGATTTGCATCATGCGTCCAACGAGCGGTGCGGTCTGGTCATTGATCTCGGCGGCGCTGGCAAAGTGCTGGCGTGGAACGATCAGGATGTGTGTCGGTGCGGACGGGTTGATGTCTCGAAAAGCCATCATCTCGTCATTCTGAAAGACTACCGATGCTGGAAGCTCGCCGCGCACAATCCTGCAAAAGACACAATCGGAACTCATGAAACGCCGTTCCTCCCGGAAAGGACGCCCTGCATCACTGCCTGATCATCACAGCCGACCAACTGTGTATCCGTGATCTGGTTGGTTAGCACCTCCGGCACCACGGCCCGAACACGGAGGTAGTTGCTCGTATAGCCGCTGTTGACAAAGCCCGCTTCCGTCGAGCCGCTGACCGCTTCCCACAGCACAGGCAGAGTCTGCCCGACGAAGCGTTTGGCGTAGCGCAGCTTCCCCGCCTGGCTGATCGCCTGTAACTCCTCGCTGCGCGCCTTCTTGGTCTCCTCGGCCACGTGGTCAGGCAGGCGCACTGCGGCAGTGCCGGGCCGCTTGCTGTACCGGAACACGTGCAACGCTGCGAAGTCCATCTCCTGAATAAAGGCCCGGCTGATGGCATACTCCTCGTCCGTTTCGCCGGGGAAGCCCACAATCACGTCGGTGGCAATTGCCATGTCGGGCACACGCTTTCGGATCGTATCCACCAGCGTGCGGAACTCGGCCTGGCTGGTGCGCCGGATCATCCGTTTCAGCGTGGCATCGCAGCCGCTTTGCAGGGGCAGGTGCAGGTGACGGCAAAGGCGCGGATCGTCCCACAGGGCAATCAGCTCGGGGCTGAGGCCCCAGGGTTCCAGCGAGGACAGCCGCAGGCGAGGTATTTGGGTCTGTTCCAGGATGGCCCGCACAAGCTGGTACAGCCCGTCGATCAGGCCCAGGTCGTCGCCGTAGCTGCCCAGGTGAACGCCTGTCAGCACCATTTCCCGATAGCCCGCCGCATGAAGCTGCCGAATCTCTCGGATGACCTCGGCTACCGGGCGGCTGCGCCCCTGGCCGCGCGCCAGACGTGTGACACAAAAGCTGCAATGACGATCACAACCATCCTGGACCTTGACGAAAGCGCGCGTATGGCTGACCGCGCCGACCAGCGCTTCCCGTGCGATTGGCTCTCGGTCATACGTCTCGATCTGGGCGAGGGGTGCACCGGTCAGCAGTGAGACGAGCGAATCTTTCGCCGGATTATCGACAACGTGAGCGACGCCGGGCAGCGCGGCGACCTCGCGCGGGGCAAGGTGCGCATAGCAGCCGGTTACAGCAATGCGCGCGTCCGGGCTGGCACGGTGCAGACGGTAGATCAACTGGCGACTGCTGCGTGTCGCTTCGCGTGTCACTGCACAGGTATTGACAACGAACAAATCCGCCGCCTCGGCACGGTCAGCGATCTCATGGCCCTGCGCTGCGAACTGCCGTGCAAGGCTGTCGATCTCGCTCTGGTTCAGGCGGCAGCCGAGGGTGCTTAGATGGACTTTCATACCGGGTTTCCCGCTCGAAATCTGGCGGGATCATACAGGAGTCAGGCAGCGCGTGCAATGGGGAATTCAGGTCGGCGATAGCACTTGTGAGGATTTTGTTTACCGCTGCTGGCTTTTTCCTGCTGTATTATTGGAATGCCAACCGTATCTTGAACAGTTCATATTTTGCCCGGTCATGGGCAGGCAAGACGATGCGAGGCACAGATGGGCATTCAAATTGTGTGGGACGATGAGGCCAGGACCATCATCCGTCACGTCTACAAGGGACGCTGGACGGTAAGCGAATACTACGCGCTGATCGACGAGAACTACCAGCAGATCGACAGCGTTAAGCACCGTGTTGACATCATCAACGACTTGCGCGAAATGATCAGTGTACCGCCCAATCTGGTTCAGGCCATTCGCTACGCTGCCCGCAGAGCACACGCCAACGAGGGAATCAATGTTCTGGTGGCTTCACCCTTGTATGTCCAGGTGCTGGTGGATGCAATCAACAAGGCCATAGGGGGGCGTACCGAGGTGCGGCACGCCCCCACGCTGGAAAAGGCTTACGAAATTATTGCCAGGCATCGGGCGGAAAATCCGCAACTGTATGGTGAGCAACCGGGCTGAGGTGTTTAGCCTGGACGCTTTGCCAACACCGCGAAGCTCGTTTAGCCTAACTTGGTGCTCGCAGCGGGCCGGCCTCTGGGCATCTTCAACTTATCCCGTATCTGATCCAGGACGTACTGCTCTGGATAGTCGTTGAGCGCCTGGCGCAGGTCGTTTTCGGAGAATACATAGCCCTTCGATAGCGCAAAGTCCATAATGGCGTCGGCATTGGCGGCTCCCGAAGCGTTGTACTGCGCCCGAAGCGATGCATTGTTGCAGAGGTCATCCAAAAACTGTTGGGCATGTTCCTTAGCCATGACACGACTCCTCTCTGGCACAAGTCGTCCATATGCCTTGAACGCTCCACACAATTATAAATTATAAGCGGTGCATCTTAACCGGGCATGAAGAACGGATGAATATCGGCGAAGTCATCCGTTCAGGCTGTTGTGGCTGCTAGACCAGATCGGGCACGACAGCCATCACGATTGAGGTCGCCGGGCCGCCCAGACGCATCCCGACACAGGCCGACGTGTAGGCATAAGCGTCAAATGGCTCCAGGCCGTGCTCGTTGATGAGCAGAGCGTAGGCTTCATTGAGCGCGATCTGATGCGCTTTTTCGAGTGTATCTGCCATGCCGAGACAATAGGTGTTGCCCCCGGCACGCAGACGCGGATAGTTCAGCTTCATGTGCTTTTCAATACTGATGGTCAGGGTGGCTGCCCCGGCTGCTTCCAGGCTGACCCAGGTTGGCTCGGCAGTGCCCATCGCGGCGTGCAGATCGCCCATCGACAGCAACCCACCGGAGACCTGCACCGGCAGATACAGCGTCGTCCGCGCTTCCATCTCGCGCAAATCCATATTGCCGCCAAAAGGATAGGCGGGCATAAAGGTGGAACCCTTGCCCTCCGCCGGAGCCACACCGATGCAGCCGATCATGGGGCGGACAGGTACACTCAGCTGGTTATTGATGTAAGCGCGCCCGTTGCGCAGCGGAATCTCTTTGACGCGCACCTGTTTAGTCTGCGCGCCGAGTCCGCCGAAATCGGGCAGCCAGACTGACCAGGCACGGCGCACCTGAATGTCCAGGATTTCGACCTTCAGGGCGTCGCCCGGCTCCGCGCCCTGAACGTAAACGGGGCCTGTGACCGCGTTGAAGTTTTCCAGCCCGATAGCCTCCACCGTCTCGCCGTTGAAGAGGCGCTCGTAGGCCGCGTCGCCGGTTTCAAAGGTAACGGTATCCCCGCTCTGAATGGTCAACACGGGCGGAATAGTACGGTCAAATGAAAAGGCACGCTGTTCCTTGCGTAGGGCATAAGTCGATGACATAAGAACGCACTCTCCTTGTGGCGCAGGGAAACGCCTGGACTGGCCGCAGGTAAGCACTCTTGATTAATTGTAGCTACGAATCGTATTTTGAAATAAATGCGCCAAGCACCTGCATATAACGTTCCGCTTCCTCGACGTGGGAGGAGTGCGAACTGTTCTCAAAAAGCACCCAGGTTGAGCCGGGGATGCCCTTGTGCACGGTTTCGGCAATGGCCGGGGTTGCCTCGTCGTAGCGACCCGATGTGACCAGGGTTGGCGCTTTGATTTCACCGAGGCGGTGGCGAATGTCCCAATCCTTGATGGTGCCAATCACATGAAACTCGCTCGGCCCGTTCATCGGTAGTGATATGAGATTATCTCGCACCTCCGGACGGAAAGACCGGCGTGAGCAGGACATCACGAATTGACCAGATGTGGTCGGTAAGGCACAGGGCCATGGCTGG
>JAJPHV010000075.1 GCA_021325095.1 Chloroflexota bacterium
AAATTGGCGTTCAGTCCGCCCGGTTCGGGCGGTCAGGCGTTAACGTGGCCCGTTGGGGCGAGCGTAGCCTGAGAAGCTCCCCGGTTTACCGGGGAGAGTGATCACGTTCCCCCCACTGTGTCGTCATCCTATGGGGGTGCTATACTAACACCATTTGGGGGCGTCTTGATCAGGTCATAGCGTTGATTATTGCCAAACGGGAGTGAGACGGCGAAACTGCACTCCCATAGCGCAGCGAGAATCATCCCCTTGATGCACTCTCCTTATGCGTTGCTGTTACGGACATCTACTGCTTCTGTTTGCAGATGGTAAGCAGTTGTCCCAAACCACCGGGCCGGATGCGGCCCTCATTGCTTAACCTTTCAATGGCTGTGCAGACGGCGGGGCCAGCCTTGTAGGGCACGTAATCCGGGACATGCAGCGCCTTTCTTTCGTGCTGCGGCAGGCAGAACACAGCCATCCCGTCGCCATATGTCGCCAGCAAATCCATGATGTCGTCGCGCGAAAGTTTGGTCTGCGCCATGAGGGTTTGCCAGAAGTTCTTCCGAACCATCTCCTCCAACGCCAGCCGTGTGCAGACCGTCTCCTTGATAAAGGCCGCCCGGATGCGTTCTGCGCTGCCGTCCATATAGGCAATGTGAACGTTGCGTATGGCGAGGCCGTCTAGATTCACCTCGGCATAGGAATCGTGGCCCTCGACGAACTGCACCATGCAATCCCAACTACCGTTGATGGCGTACTTCGGCAACTTGACCGAAAAGAGTATCCTGTTGATGGAACGCTTTTGCAGCCTGTCCAGCGCGCATCTGGCATACTGCTGTGGCGTGGGACGTTCTGCGCCGCTCAAATTCGGCCTGAATGCTGTCTTCTCGGCGGCAATCTGGGTGAGAACTTTCAAGCCCTGGGTATCCGGCGCAGCGAAATCGGCAGGGCTGCCTGGTTCTGGTGCGGAAATCGACCATTGTGCCTCGTCGGAGGCGCGGACGCTCGACGGCAGGCTGTACAGCAGCGCGTTCAGCACGATGACAACCAGTGCCAGACACCAGAGGCGGGATAGTCTGTTCATGTTCATCCCTCATCCATCAATGTTGCTGCGACGTAGGAACAGTGCGGATAGGACCATTCTAAACCTGTCCTGTGGGGCTGGTAAATGGTAAAATAGGGGTGTCCCGTCCGCACCTTCCACAGGGTATTTATGGCAACTCCAACCGGCAGGTCAGGTACACGTCAGCCGGACAGTACGGCTGCGCGGGTGAGGCGGCTCAACCTCAGCCAATCTAGCCTCCAGGATTTCACGGATTGTGCACGCCGCTTCCAACTGCGTTACCTGATGGATCAGGCGTGGCCTGCGCCCGTCGCCGAACCGCTGCAAGACGCCGAACGGGCTGACTTGCTCGGCAGGCAGTTCCATCGTGTCATGGAGCGGCACTGGCTCGGCCTGCCCGTTGAGCGGGCGACCCTGGACGCCGCGCTGCTGCCCTGGTGGGATGCTTTCATCGCGCATCCGCCCGCCGACCTGCCGGGAACGGAGCGCCGTCCAGAACTGCACACGACGGCGGTCATTCACGGGCAGCGCATCGTGGCGACCTTCGATCTGCTGGCCTACGAACCCGGCGGCCCGGCGGCCATTGTCGATTGGAAGACCTCGGCCCGGCGGCCCAACCGGACCTGGCTGGATCGCCGTCTGCAAACACTGATCTACCCGCTGCTGCTGATCGAGTCTGCGCCCGGCCTTCTGGGATGCGCGCTGCCTCCCGAAGATGTCCGGTTCATCTACTGGTTCACCAATGCGCCCGCCGAACCCGAAGTCTTCCAGTACTCGACGGCGCGTTACGAAAGTGACAAACGTACACTGGCGGCGCTGCTGGATCGGCTGCTGGCGATGGAAGGCGAGACGTGGCCGCTGACGCCCAATGTCGAACTGTGCCGCCTGTGCCAGTACCGTTCGCTGTGTGATCGCGGGCGCCAGGCGGGCCACCCCGACGAAGAATTCGAGTTGCCCGAACCTGTCCCCGAACCTGCCGCCCCCGACGATTTCGTTCTGTAGTGTACCTGCGCCTTGATCACTAAGAACAAATGTGCGACAATTTGAGCCGGTTTATATTCCCGGTTCCCCTTGCCCGTTGGAGAGGGGCGGGAAAAGATCAACCCGCGCCTGTTTTCTACCTGCTTAACAGGAGAGCACACATGATCGACTCGACAGTGGCCGCCATCTACGAAGGTTGGGAAGTTTACCAGGGTAAACTGGTTAAAGCAGTCACGCCTCTGACCGCCGATCAACTGGCACTGCGGGCTGCACCCGGCCTCCGCCCGGTTCACGATCTGCTGACGCACTTGATTGCCGTGCGGGTGCGCTGGTTCCACCGGGGAGCGGGCGCAGAGCCGGAGCGCGCCGACCTGGATGAGATCGGGACATGGGATCGCCCTGCGCAGCCTGCGCGGACGCCCGCCGAACTGCTGGCCGGGCTTGAAACAAGCTGGCAGGTGATCAAGAATGCCATCGGCCAATGGACACCGGACGAGCTCTCGACGCCCTTTACGGTTAGCTACGCCGGAACGGAACAGACATTCACGCGCAACTGGATCATCTGGCATGTCCTGGAACACGACCTGCATCACGGCGGCGAGATTTCCTTTTCCCTGGGAATGCACGGACTGCCCGGCCTTGATCTGTAGAACATGATGAACCGCTGGATCGACCCGGAACCCTGCCAGCCGGACAGCGCTGTGCTGGCGGCCTGCAACCAGGACGCTTTCCTGGCCGCCATCCTGCTCCGGCGCGGCCTCCGCGATCCGCAGAAAATCCGCGCCTTCCTCTCGCCGGACGCCTATCTACCCGCGCCGCCCGAACAGCTTCCCGATCTGGTCGTTGCCTCCGAATTGCTGCAAAAGGCCATTGCCGACGGTCAGAGGATTCTCGTCTGGGGCGATTTCGACGTGGATGGGCAGACCGCGACGGCGCTCCTGGTCGATGGCTTGCAGCGGCTTGGCGCGGACGTGTCCTTTTACATCCCTAGCCGCGCCATCGAGTCGCACGGTATGAAACTGGACAGTCTGCAAGAACAGATCCGCCAGCACACGCCCGACCTGCTGATCACCTGCGACACGGGCGTCATGGAATATGAGGCGCTGGACTATGCCTCGTCGCTTGGCCTGCCCGTCATCGTCACCGACCATCACGATCTCGGCGATCACCTGCCCGCTGCCCAGGCCGTGATCAACCCGCGCCGCCTGCCCGCCGACCATCCGCTTGCCAGTCTGCCCGGCGTGGGTGTGGTCTATAAGCTGATGCAGCACCTCTACACGACCCTGCACCGGGAGCGTGAACTGCCGCGCCTGCTCGACCTGGTGGCGCTCGGCATCGTGGGCGACGTGGCGATGCAGACCGATGATACCCGCTACCTGCTGCAAATCGGCCTGGAACGGCTGCGTCGCACCGAGCGGATCGGACTGCTGGCCCTGATGGAAACGGCCAGCGTCCTGCCGCATAGTCTGACCGTCGAGCAGATCAGTTACCAGCTTGGCCCACGCCTGAACGCCGCCGGACGCCTGGGCGATGCGGCGATCAGCGTGCAGCTTCTCCTGGCGCGTACCTGGGCCTCGGCGCGGGTGCTGGCCCAGCAGCTTGAGGGCTACAACAGCGAACGGCGCGTGCAGACCAACCGGGTCGAGGTCGAAGCCCAGAAGCTGATCGACGCCACGCCGTCGCTGCTCGATTGGGCAGTGTTGGTGCTCCACCAACCGGACTGGAATCCGGGCGTGCTGGGCATCATCGCCTCGCGCCTCGCGGAGCGCTATCGCCGTCCTGTTGTCCTGCTCACCGGGGCGGACATCGCGCGCGGCTCGGCCCGGACGGTGAGCGGCTTCGACATCGGCAAGGCCATTGCCGCGCAGTCGGATTTGCTGCGCACCTACGGCGGGCACGCGGGCGCGGCGGGTCTCTCGCTGGACGTGAAAGACATCGACCTGTTCCGCCAGCGCCTTTCGGACTCATTGGCTGGCGGCCAGCTTACAGCAGAAACGCCAGCGCTTGCCATCGATGCGGTGGTCACCTTTGACGAATTGACGCTCGACCTATGCAAGCGTATCCAGCGCCTTGCGCCGTTTGGCGAAGGCAACCCACCCGTTACCCTGGCGACGAACAACGTGGCACTTAACCGCACCGCCCTGATGGGTTTCGAGCAGAAGCATCGCCGCCTGACCGTCGAGGATAGCGAGGGCCGGCAGCAGACTTTCTTGTGGTGGGGCGGCGCACGCGAAACGCTGCCCGAAGGCCGCTTCGACATCGCCTATACTCTCAGCACTACCGAGAACCAGAACTTACAGCTTGCCCTGGTGGATTTTCGAGAGCGCGAAAGCGCAATCCAGGCCGTCCTGGCTCCGCCGCTCAACATTGTCGATTGGCGCGGCGACCCCGATCCGGCTCAACGCCTGGCGCTGATCCTGGCCGAAGCGCCGGACAGCCTGGTGTGGGCCGAGGCATATTCGCGCCAGCACTATCCGGCTTTCAAACGCCGTGCCGACCTGACCCCGGCCCGGACTCTGATTGTGTACACCATCCCACCCGACCCGCAGACCTTGCGCGACGTGCTGGCGCGCGTCCAGCCGGAGACAGTGCACGTCCTGGGCGTCCAGCCGCCGCTTGCCAGCCTGGATGCTTTTCTCGCGCAGTTGGCGGCAGCAGCCCGCAATGTCATCGATCACCTGGGTGGCAAAGCAAACCCGGAGTTGCTCTACGGCGCAGTGGCCCAGTCGCCACAGGTGGTTCGCGCCGGCCTGGATTACCTGGTAGCCTGTGGCAAAATTGGGGCCGTGATGTGGCGGAACCGAAGCAGCCTGATCATCACCGCCGATGCGCCGCCTGCCAGCGATGTGCCCAACGCTGACAGTGCCCGCGCACGGCTCGAAGCGGCATACCGCGAGGTTGAAGCCTTTCGCCGCTATTTCCGCACCGCGCCCCTTGAGCAACTGCTGGCCCGGTAAGCGCGGGACGATAGTAGCGAGAAGAATTAATGAGATCGGCAAACATCTGCAAAACTTGGGAATCCCTCTGGCAGAACCGGACCAGATCGGAGCAACCAACCGATGGCACGCAACGTCAAACTGAACTCGATGCGTCTGCTGGAAAGTCACGGCATCCCCTACGAAGCCCTGACCTACGACGACAGCATTCACGATGCCGCTGAGGTCGCTGTGGCGCTGGGCGTCCCGGCGCAGGAAGTATACAAGACCCTGGTGGTGGAGCGGGCCGCAGGCGGCAAACCGATGCTGGTCATGATCGCCGCAGACCGCCATCTTGACCTCAAAAAGTTCGCGGCGGCGGTGGGCGAGAAAAAAGTCAGCATGGCCTCCCACGCCGATGCCGAACGCCTGACCGGGCTGAAGGTCGGCGGCATCGGCGCGCTGGCGCTAGTACATAAGGACTGGAACGTCTACCTGGATAAGCCTGCGGCGGCGCTAGAAAGAATCTGCGTGAGTGCGGGCCAGCGCGGCACCAACCTGCGTGTTCCGGTACAGGACCTGATCCGGGTTTTGAACGCCAGGGTCGTCGAGGCGACAGAGCCACCAGGATAGGGGCCAAACGGGAACCCCGGCTTTTTTCCTTCATACTCCTCACACCTTGCGCCTGCCTGTGCGACGCAGGCTATAATGTCCGTCATCGATTCGTCTCTCATCACTCAGGACAGTTCGATATGACCATCAAGGCATTGATCACGGGCGGGGCAGGCTTCATTGGCAGCCATCTGGCGGAGCAGTTGCTTGACCGGGGACAGGAAGTGACCATCATCGACAACCTGTCCACCGGGCAGTTTGAAAACATCGCGCACCTTGAAAAGCGCATCGGTTTCCATTTCGCCATCGAAGACATCCGCAACACGACGGTCATGGATCGACTGGTCAGCGAGTGTGACGTGATCTACCACCTGGCGGCGGCGGTGGGCGTCTTTTCGATTGTCAGTTCGCCCATTGACACCATCGAGATCAATGTCGGCGGCACAGAGGTGGTGCTGCGAACGGCGCGGCGCTACCGCAAAAAGGTGCTGATTGCCTCTACCTCCGAGGTATACGGCAAGAACGAAAAAGTCCCCTTTAACGAAGACGATGACCGCACGCTCGGCGCGACCACCAAGAGCCGCTGGAGCTATGCTGCCTCGAAGGAACTGGACGAATTTCTGGCGCTGGCCTATCACAAAGCGGCTGATCTGCCCGTCGTCATCTTCCGCCTGTTCAACACCGTCGGTGCGCGCCAGCGCGGACACTACGGGATGGTGCTGCCGCGCTTTGTGCAGTGGGCACTCAAGGGCGAACCGATACAGGTCTACGGCGATGGAACACAACAGCGCTGCTTTGGCAACGTCCACGACGTGGTGCAGGCCATCATCGGGCTGGCCGAATCGCCGCAGGCGGTGGGCGAGGTATTCAACATCGGCAGTAACCAGGAGATCACCATCTACGAGCTGGCGGAGCGGGTACGCGCGCAAACTGGCAGTTCGTCCGAGATTGTGATGGTTCCTTACGACCAGGCTTATCAGCCTGGCTTCGAGGACATGCGCCGCCGCGTCCCCGACATCGCCAAGATCAAACGCATCATCGGCTGGGAGCCGGTGACGCCGCTTGACGAGACGATTGACCAGATCATCGTCTACCAGCGCGCCCGCATGAAAATGAGCAAGCCGGAGATGGCTGTGAGAGCAACCCCGTAACGGGGCACGGAACGAGCCAACCGGCTGGTTCGACTGCTTCGAGCGTGGAGCGGCGAGAGTACGGCTGCGCACTGCTGCCAGGCATCGGACGGGACGTACACAGCCATATGTAACCCGGCTCGCCGCTAACGATGGGATTTCTCATCGAAAATTTCTCTCGGCTCGCCACCCCAATGTCCTATAATCGCCCCTATTACCAGCGTCTCATTGAGGAAAGCAGCCTGAGCTACGCTAAAATCGTGGTCATTGGGCTAAGAGCGGGAGCATACGTTGGATGATCGTGACTTCAAGAACGACAACCTTGACCGGAAGAACCTGATTCCCCGGCAGCCGTTCGAGCCGGACTCGGACGACGACACCCTGGTTGACCCGGACGCCACCGAGCCGAGTATCAAAGTCGATCCGCTCAAAGCGGAGGAGACGAGCGAAGCCCTGACCGTCGCCGCCAGCCTGAATGCAGAGACACTGCGGGCGCTGTTTGGCAATCGCAACTTTGTGCCGCTCTGGTTTGGGCAGCTTGTCAGTTACATCGGCGACCAGTTTACCCTGATCGCGGCACTGGCCGTGATCGGCCCGTTGAGCGGCGGCAATGCCCTGGCGACGGGCTTGCTGGCCGTCTCGCTGGCCGCGCCGCAGATTCTCTTCGGGCTGATCGGCGGCGTGCTGGTCGATAAACAAGATCGCAAATGGACGATGATTGTGAGCGATCTGGTGCGCGGGCTGGCGATGTTCTCCCTGCTGCTGGTCAATCACGATCCTAACCGGCTGTGGATTTTCTACCCGGCCATCTTCGTTATTGGGGTAGCGCAAACGCTGTTTTACCCGGCACGCGCATCGGCCCTTCCGGCCATCGTCAGAAAGCGCGACCTGGCCGGGGCCAACGCACTGCTCGAAGCGTGTTTCGTTGTGGCGCTGATCTTCGGCGCAGGCGGCGCGGGCCTGCTCATCGAGCGTTTCGGCGAAGACCTGGCCTTCGCATTCAACGGGAGCGCCTACCTGTTTTCGGCCCTCATGATCTTTCTGATGTCGATCCCGCGCCATCGCGCTCCGCCCGCCGATTCGGAGTACAGCGGGTTCAACCGGGTGTGGAGCGAACTGCGCGAAGGTTTGAGCTACATCTGGCACACACGCTCCATGCGCTACATCATGGGGCTGAGTGTCATGGTCGCCGCCGGGCTTGGCGCGGTGATTATCCTGGTGCTGGACTATCTGAACAAGACGCTGAACATCGGCGCGGGCGGCTTCGGCGCGGTGATCGGCATCCTGGGAGTCGGCATTGTTGTTGGCGGTATCCTGATACAGCGCCTCTCCAAATATCTGCCGACCAACCGCCTGGTGGCGCTCGCCATGCTCCTGGATGGGATCGCCGTCGGCGCGTTCATCTTACATCCGCCCTTTGGCCTGGTGCTGTGCTTCACGGCATTGATCGGCTTCAGCGTGATCATCGCGCGGGCGGTGCTGGGCACGCTGACACAGGCCATCCCGCCGGAGGAATTTCGGGGGCGCGTGCAGGGCGCATTCAACCTGATCTTTTCGGCCCCGCTGACCGTTGCCATCGGCGTGGCGGGGCTATTGTTGCAATTATTCACCCGCAAATATTCGTATGCCCCGGCGGGGTTGCCTGCGCTGTCGGAGCAGCTTTCACTGTACAACGTGGTTAGCAACCAGGAGATCGTGTTTGGCATTTTTGCACTGGCCCTGTTGCTCACGGCGTGGCTCGCGGTTAATATGTTACGCGGTATTGACGAGGCGATTTACAGCGAAACGACATAAGCCGGCCCGACACACCACATAACCAGAAGAAAGGCGGCAAATACGTGCCCAAGCTACTGATTGTCGATGACGAACCCTTTACCGTAGAGATGTTGGAGAGCTTTCTACAAATCAATGGCTACGAGACGGTGGGCGCATTCAATGGCGAGGATGGTCTGGTGCTGGTCAGCGTGGAGCAGCCCGAAGCCGTGATTCTAGATTTGATGCTGCCGGACCTTGAAGGGTTTGAGGTGTGCCAACGCATCCGCCGCCAGCCCGAAAGCGCCAATCTACCCGTCCTGATCATGTCTGCCCGGACGGATGTGGACGCCAGAGAACGGGCCGCCGCCGCTGGCGCGAACGGCTATTTGGTCAAGCCGGTCAATTTCCCCCACCTCCTGGCGGAACTCAAGCGCCTGCTGGCACTGACACAGCCGTAACGGTGATTTTCAGAGCGGGCGGTTTGCCTCACCCCCTGGCCCCGCTTCGCAGAGAGGGGGAATCCGGTCAAGACCGTCGCAGCGTCCCTGCCGGGCCAGGTGAGGCCAGGCGCAGGGCCAATTCTCCTGGCCGTCTCGAAGGGCTGGTCGTGCTGGTCATACTGCTCCTGGCGGCGGTGCTGCGCATGGGCGCGCCAGGCGTCAGCGAATTCAAGCGCGATGAAGCCAACCTGTCGCAACTGGCGCTCGATCTGGCGCGCGGGCGCAGTTTCCCACTGCTTGGCATCGGATCGTCGGTGGGTCTGCCCAACGCGCCGGTCAGCGTGTACCTGTTCGCCATTCCCTTCTTCCTGAGCAGCGATCCCACGTTGGCGACCCTGTTCGTCGGGCTGCTGAACGTGATCGGTGTTGGGATGACGTGGGCGCTGGCAAGGCGCTACTACGGCCCGGCGGCAGCTCTCACCGCCGCCCTGTTGTACGCGGTCAGTCCCTGGGGCGTGATCTTTTCCCGCAAAATCTGGGCGCAGGACTTGCTGCCACCGTTTGTGATCGCCACCCTCGCCAGCGGGTTGCTCGGCTTCATTGAGGGCAAACGGTGGGCGCAGTTCGTCCACCTGCCACTGCTGGCCCTTACGCTGCAAATCCACTACGGCGCATTTGTTTTGCTGCCGCTGACGGCTCTCATGATCGCCTTCGGGCGGCGACGGCTGACGCGGGCTTTTGTGTGGAGTGTCGCCCTGCTGATCGCGCTGGCGCTGCCCTTCGCTGCCGGGTTGATACAGGCCGGATTCGCGCACCCCGAGCAGGTCGCCAGGGTGCTGTCGTCGGGCAGCAACCCGCACGCTATCGTCGTCAGCGGTGATGCGATCCACCTTGCGGCGCTGACCGTCGCCGGGACGGAAATCCACTCGCTGGCGGGGCCAGTGGCCTTTCAGCAATATCTTGCCAGTGTGCCCGACGCCTACCCCATATTCAACCTGATCGCCTGGGCGGTGCTGCTGTCGGGCGCCTGGCTGGCGATCCGCAGCCTGCGCTGCCGGGACGCACGTGCGCCTGTCGATGGGGTGATGGTGGCCTGGCTGGCGATCCCGCCGTTGGTCTTCACCGTGACCTGGACTGCACCGTTCCCGCATTATATGATCCCGATGATGCCTGCTGCATACATTGTGCTAGGCGCAGGCGTGGCGCGGGTACTGGGTTTGCCTCACCCGGTATTTGCCTCACCCCCAGCCCCTCTCCACCGGAGTGGAGAGGGGAGTCAGTCTGCATTGTCATGTGCACAAACAATGACAAAGGTTATGCGCCTGGTCGCCATTGTGGCGATTCTGGCGGTGGCGGCGCTGCAAGTCTGGTTGACTGTCACTCTGTTCGGCTTTCTGGATGCGCACGACACGCCAGGCGGGTTCGGGACGCCCCTCCATGTGTTGCTCGACGTGCGCGGCGCGATCCTGAATGAGCACCCCGGCGACGTGCTGGTGATCGGCGAAGGCGATACGCCGCCCTACGATGAAACGTCCACCGTGTGGCGCGTCCTGCTGGATGGGCTGCCCTCGGTGCGATTCGTGAATGCAACACGCATGTTCGTTTTGCCGGATCATGCAGCGGTCTATGTTGGCAGCGCACAGTACCAGGCTGTGATCGGGCAACGTCTGCCGGATATGCCGCGCCTTTTCCCGACGCGCCCCGGAGCCGATCCGCTGGCGATCTGGCGTCTGGACGCGGATGCTGTCCGAAATCACTTGCAACCTGCTTCGGCGGTGAACGTGACCGATGGACGTCTGGCGAACGGTGTGACGCTGCGACGCGTCCAGTTCATCGAGCGCGGCGACGGGCTGACGATCCGGACCTGGTGGCGGATCGAGCGGACTGCCAACGAGCCCAATGTGCTGTTCAGCGTGTTCAACCACATTGTGGACGGCGATGGCAAGAAGTGGGGCCAGATCGACGGCCCATTCTGGTTAGGTCGCTACTGGCGACAGGGCGACACCATCGTCCAGGAATTCAACGTATCGCTGGGCGAAGGACATCCGCCGCTGGCCCAACTGTGGCTGCGGACAGGGATGTATACCTACGACGGCGCGCGGTTCTACGGCATCGATGTGCTGGACGCAAACGGCGCGCCCGCAGGGCAGACGATCATCATGCCCCTTCGTTAAGCGGCGGCTTTTCGTGCGATCAGCCCTCGAAGACCTTCTCGCCCCGGTGCAGGCGGCGGGCTATGCGAAAGGTCTGCGTGTCCGCCCGCGACGTGGGTGCATGAGCAGCCAGGTAGCGGGCTGCCGCGATCAGCGCGTGAGTGGCGGCGGGCGTCCCCTTCCAGCGCTCGTGCTGCCGTACTGCCGCTTCCAGGCTTTGGATGGTGTGGAAATCACGGTCTTCGCGTACCATTGCCTGTCCCAGCGTCGCAATCAAGCGCAGCGGGTTGGCTCCGGCCATCATGTAACGCGCCACCAGATCGCCAGCCGCATCGATCTCCTGCTGGTGATCGAGCAAATCCAGGAGTTCTTCGAGCAACGCTTCGGGACTGGCCGTAACCGTGCCGGGCTGTGGAATCGGCGCGGCGGGAATGTTGAGGAACCGATCAAGGTAAATGCTCATCGCGGCGTCGAAGACGCCCCGCAAAATCTCCGGTGAGACCGCTTCACCCATCCGCCGGATGGCCTGATGGAGTGCATTGGCGAAACTCAACGTGTGTAACACGGTGTCCCAATCGCCAAATTCGTTGGAGGTGTGGAAATGCACCATCCGCCGAATGGCAGCGTAAGTCACGGTAGCAGCCAGCGCCTCCTCTGTCGCGCCAGTCCGCAGCGCGTCCAGCAGCGCCGAGACGATGGCTGCCGGGTCATCGGAGAGCAGCGTCTCGACCAGTGCGTCCGGGATGGGCTGCCACGTTCCGCGTCTGGCCTGCCCTTCGGCCAGCGCCTGCTCAAGCTGCCCGAAGGCGTCATCCAGCAGCGCCACCAGATCAATCGGATGCCGCCAGGCGTTGGATTCCTCCTGTCGAGAGGCACGGGTGTAGTTCTGGATCAGGCTGGAAAGAACCAGCGAAGCGTCAGCCGCCGTCCAACCCACCACGTCCAGCGCCTCGAAAGCCTTGTTGGTGAAGTCGGCCACGTGGCCGATACTCAGGTAACGGTGATCGGTGGCTGCGCTGAACAGGATGTCGGCCAGTGCGCCCGGCGACGCGCCAGCGCAGACGGCAGAGGTCAGGCAGCGTTCGGCTCCTTCGCTGTCGCGTACTTCGACAAACTGGCGGAACCAGCGCTTGAGTGTGGGCAGATCGATGTCCTGCCGGGGCAGCGGGTCAAGCGTGAAGCGAATGCCATCTGAGGCTTCGGCCACTGCCAGCGCGCCCTGGTACAGCGCGTGCGGGCGGACGGCGGGGTCGAGGTACGCTTGCAGGTTCATCATGACGGCATTGATGGTCTGCCCCATCTGCCAGCCATTTCGATGATAATGCACGCCAAAATCGAGCACGATGCGGAAAGCGTCACGGTTGCCTTCTGGATAATCGGCCATACCAATCAACGCTTTGGCGATGACCAACGAGATGTTCTGCTTCAAGCCGTGTCGCAGCCGTTCTTGCAGCCGGGCATACGGATCTGCTTGCGGCGTCAGATCAACCCACACGCTGCCATCCTCGATCCACGCCGGATAGACCGGCACGTCGTCGGCGAACAGGTCGAACGTGCCGCCGCTGGCAAGGTCAAAGCGTGCGTGATGCCAGTGGCAGGTCAAAATGCCGTCCTGTACCGAGCCACGATCCAGCGGGAAGCCCATGTGTGGGCAGCGATTATCGACGGCGTAGACTTTGCCCTCGACCATGAACAGGGCCAGCGGATGCCCATCGGCATAGACCACACTGCAACGCCGCCCACTCACGTCAGCCAGATTTGCCACGCGCACTTTATGCTGTTCCATCGCCAATATCCCTCAGTCCTCAAAATCACGATATGTAGCGAACCAACTCTTGATTTTTCCCTGGAACCCTGTATACTGTCTGCCTGTGGCGGGGCGTAGCGCAGCTTGGCTAGCGCGCTTCGTTCGGGACGAAGAGGTCCCCGGTTCAAATCCGGGCGCCCCGACCTCATTGAGACACCTGGTTCGCGCGCCAGGTGTTTTGCTTTAATGATAGCCGCATCAGGCCGAGTCGAACCAGTAGGCCAGGTACTTCCACTTGCCCCAGTGGTCGTAAACTGCCGCGATTTCCTTGTCTGTCGGCTTGTGGCCGTTGAAGTACTTCTTGACGACCAGGGCGCGCACCTCGGTATCAACGGCGATGGAGTCGTAGTAGCCGAGCGACATGAGCAAGGTGCTGGCTGCATAGTCCCCGATGCCTTTGATGCGTTTCAACTCACGCCGCATCTCGGCGGCAGGCAAGCCGCTGGTTTTCAACGCCTCCAGGTCACGGCCTTTCTCCACAACTTCGCGGGCCAGTTGCAGCACGTAGTCGTTGCGGTAGCCAAGCCGAATCTTATCCTTGAACAGCGCTTCGCCCGCCAGAATCTGTTCTGGCGTCGGGAAGGCGTGAAGTTCCGGATCGCCTGGGAAGGGATCGCCCAGGAAGCGCACGATACGCTCAACCATACCCTTTGTTTGTGACCAGGTGGTGTTTGTGGTGCAGATGGTTTTGACCACATCCTCGAAGAGCGTAGGTGAACGCAGCAGTCGCCCCCGGCCTGTCTTGAGCTTTTCCCACAGCGCGGCGTCGGAGGCGCACGCCTGGTAGAACTCGGATAAATCCTCATCCAGTTTCAGCATCCAGCGCACCTTGCGCCGGATTTCCTCTTGCTCGCGCCGGGTCAGCTTGCCGTTGGTCTGAACATCGATTCGCAGCGTGACGGCCTCAGCCGCTTCATGCCCGGTGACGTGCAGCACGACCACTTTGCCAGTGTCCAGCCGCTCGACGCGGCGCAGCGCATTCAGTTCATCCAACCAGCGGACAGGCGCAAGGGCAATCCAGCCATAATCCCGGACGCTGCGGGCAAAATCGTAGGGTCTGGCAACCTGTAGTTGGAGGTTCATGGGTGATCCAAGTGGGTCGAAATAGAACTGCGCCAGAAAATACTAGCACAGGCGTTCGTTGTTGTCGAGTGGTTGGAACCAGGTTTTTCAGGACAGCGGGAATTCGCAGGTATTGAGGCGCATCGAGCACGTTTGCAGGGTGCGCCCGTTGCGGTTCACCAGAAAAGTGGTCGTCGTGTCCTGGTCGCTGCGCATGGCCCAGAAGACAAAATTCGGGTCTTCGTAAATGTAGGGCTTGGTTTGCGGGCCGCAGACCAGCGGCATGGCCCGATCATCGACATTTCGGGCGCGAATGCGCAAACATTGCCCGGCAGGCAGCGCCTTATGCGTGCGTTCGCCAAGCTGGGATGCCTCGAAGGGACGACTTGCCGGATCGTTGCGGACAAACGAAACGCCTTCCAGCGAGATGACCTGCCCGCTGGGGTTGTAAATGGCGAAGGCGTCCTTGCTGTAGATCAGGCGTACACGCAGGGTAGGCGTTGCGGTGGTCGGCAGGCCGGTGTAACTGGGTGGCTCGTTGCGGAAGACCATGCTGAGTGCCAGGAACACACCCGCCACCACCACCAGCACGATGATGACGGGCCATGTCGGAAGCCTGGCGCCCTGCCGCGACGTTGCGCCGTCTGGCGTGATGACCGGCGTGGAAAGCATTGCTGTATCGTCGGGCGGCGGCGCGACTGGCAGCGAAGCGGCCTGTACCGTCGGCGGCATATCCAGCGCTTCCTGCGTCAGCACCACGTCTGGCTCTACCCCCTGGTAAGCCTTCCGAAGCGCTTCAGCCATTTCGGTGGCCGTTTGCCAGCGATTTTCCGGGCGCTTTTCGAGCGCCTTCAGAATCACCGTCTGGACGGGATGAGGCAGGTCGGGCCGGATCGATTGGGGCGCAGGCGGAATAGAGGTGATGTGGCTGAGGGCCATGCTCATCGGCGAGTCGTCGTCGAAGGGTGCACGGTTTGTGACCATCTCGTACAGGACGACACCCAGTGAGTAGATGTCGCTCTGCGGCACTGCTCGCTGTGACGAAATGGCCTGTTCCGGTGCGATGTAGCGGGGCGTACCGAAGGCTGTGCCCTGCGTCGTCTCGGAACCAAGCTGCATGGTCAGGCCGAAGTCGGTCAGGACAGCACGGTTGCCTTCGGCCAGCATGATGTTTGAAGGCTTGATGTCGCGGTGGATGACACCCCGCTTATGCGCGTAATCCAGCGCGTCGGCTACGTCGGAGACAATGCTGACCACGCGCGCCGGTTCCATAAATTTGCGGCGTTCCCTCAGCGAACGCAGGATGTTGAGCAGCGTTTTCCCCTCGACGAACTTCATCGCCATGTAATACAGGTCTTGTTCTTCGCCGAACTGGTAAACGCTGATGATGTTGGGATGGTCAAGGATGCCAACGGCCCGCGCTTCACGGATGAAGCGCTGCGTGGCTTCTTCGCCGTGTTCGTGCTGGATTTCCACGACCTTGATCGCGGCGCGGCGGCCCAGCTTTTCGTCGATACCCTCGTAAACGCGCGCCATCCCGCCACGCCCGATCAGGGCGCGAATCCGGTAGTCGCCCAGGCGTGTGCCGATCAGTGGGTCGGCTTTCACAGTTCTGTCAGTCACGATTGGGTGGTCGGCAAACGCGGCAGCTATTCGTCAACGTTGCCAATGATACCCTGTAGCAGGGCATCGTCGAACGATATCTTGTTTCCACTGCTCCCCGACAAGCTGGCGGCCAGTTTGTCCGGATCGAACAGTTCATCGGCCTTGCTCAGATCGATGCTGTCCAGCGAGTCAAACAGACTCGGATCGAAGTTCGGAATGGCTGCGGCAGCAGGTTTCTCGGGCTTGGGCGGCGTTGCGGCTTTGGCGGGTGCAGACGGCGCGGCGGCCCTGGCAGGTGAAGGCTGCACTGGCGCCATCTCCTGCGTTCGGCGTCCGCGCCGAGGGGCATGTTCTGCGGCTTTGGCCGGTGCCGGGGTAGTGACCTGCGGCGCAGGCCGGGCGCTGAAAGCGACATCGCCAATGATAGCCAGCATCTCGTTGACGGCGATCCCACCCAGGCGCTTGACCGTACCCATCGCCCGATCCCCGGCGTTCGTCTCAAAGATCAGAGTGATGAAATGGTGCAGGCCAACGGCCAGCCCGAACAGATCAATCTTGTCGCCGTCGTAATACTTGAGAACGCGCGGCTGGTCGCCGATGATCGGCAGAATCTTTGACGTGTTACCGAAGCCCGGCCCCAGCGCGGAGGCCAACAGATCGCGGTCTACGTAACCCGCTGCGCCCTCGTAAGTAATGACCTTGCCATTACGATCCGCCATGACGGCTGCCATCGCGCCCGCTTCGCGCATCAGGCGAAACAGGATCGGACGCAGCTTGTCGCTGTCGATGGCCGGGACAGGGCCGAAGAGGTCTTCGGGTGGGGCGGCTTGTGGCACAGCTTCTGGGCCATCCAGGGCGACCCGCACGGCCCGCAGGAAAGTTTCTGGCGCGAACGGGCGGCGCAAATACTGGAAAGGTGACTGTGCCAGGTCATCCTCACTGATTTCGGGATCGCGCTCTGCGCCCAGCACCATGACAGGTAGCGCCGCCAATTCTCGCTTTGCCAGTGTCGCCAGCGTGGGGCCATCGGTCTGGCCGGGCAGCGTCTGGGCCGTGACCAGCAAGTCCGGCGAACTGATGCGCAGCTCGGCCAGGGCATCTTCGGGCGTGTGGGTTTCAATCAGTCGCGGGCGGCGGCCAAGCAGCTCTAGCGAGGCCCGAACAATGTTATACAGACCCTGGTTGTCGTCCACGACGATGATACGAGGATTTGTAGGAGGCATTTTATAACCTGCCTGACACTAGATTACGTACACCATTCCCCTAACGATCTCGCGCGATTATACTGCACAACCTATGGCTAGTGTAAGCAAATTGGGCCATTCGAGCAATAGGCGCTAAGTCCGCCGATCAAACTGAGATTGATTTGTGACAGGTTTCAATCGCGTATCGGGTCTTGCCAAACAGAACAGATGTTCCTATAATCACCGTAGGCACGCGAGCACGGGCCAGGTTATAATTGACTGACCTCATCCCTGTTCCATTCCCTGAATGCGGACACGGAATCCATGAGCCGTCAATATGATTCCCAGGGCTTGAGGGTAATGGTCAGCCTGTATTCCAATGGACAAGGTCATGTTCAAACGGATTGGTATCTTGGGGCACCCGCTGCGGCCCGGCACAGGCAAGCTGGTCGAACAGATCGCGGCCAATCTGCGTGCCCGACAGATCGACGTCTGGCACCGGACGACCTGGGAAGTCGCAGAAGTCAATCCGTTGGTTGCCGACTCCGAAATGGTTATTGCTATCGGTGGCGATGGTTCGATGCTGCGGGCGGCTCGTAGCTGCGCCATGTTCAACGTTCCTGTCTTCGGTATCAACGCCGGGCACCTGGGCTTTCTGACCGAGGCCAGCCCGGATAACTGGGAGCCGTCGCTGGATGCGGTGCTGACCGGGAAATATTGGATCGAGCAGCGCATGATGATCCATTCGGAAGCATGGCACGACGGTGAACGGCTGTGCCAGGGCGAGGCGTTGAACGATGTGGTGATCAGCCGGGGAGCCATTGCGCGTTCGGTGGTCCTGGATATGTACATCGATGATGCCTGGGCGACCACCTACAACGCCGACGGCTTGATCGTTGCCACACCTACCGGATCGACGGCTTATGCGCTGGCCGTTGGCGGGCCGATCCTGCCGCCGGAACTCAAAAACATCCTGGTCGTGCCCGTCGCGGCGCACCTGAGCTTTGATCGCCCGCTGGTGCTCTCTGAGGGGGCAACGGTTGAAGTGGTCGTTGCGCCCGAAACACAGGCGGACGTAGCCCTCAACATTGACGGCGAGCGCACCGCCGCGCTGCACGTCAACGACACGGTGATCATTCAATCCAGCAATGCCTTGAGCCGTTTCATCCGGCTGCGTGACCGGAATTACTTTTATCGTTCGATACTGGATCGTGTGGAACCGAGAATGCCTGAACGCCGTGAACCGAATGGACGCAACCGGCTCTCTGCGGCGAGGCGAGAGAAAGGGACTGTATAACATGCCGGAAGTCGGTTTTCATCCTGCTGAACCTGTTACCGCCGAAGGTCCGGATTCGCGTACTGTTTGTGCCGTTCACCCCAACATTGAAACCTCGCTGCGCTGCAACAAGTGTGGGCGCTACATGTGCAGCAAATGTGCCGTGCGGACGCCCGTCGGCTACCGCTGCCGGGAATGCGTGCACCAGCAGCAAGACGTGTTTTTCAGCGCCACACAGCGCGATTATGTGACCGCCGCAGCGGTCAGTTTTGTACTGAGCGTCCCGATCAGCTATATCCTGCCCAAGATATTCCTGCTCGGCATCATTCTGTTTTCGATCCCGGCGGGCGGCCTGATCGGGGAGGCCGTCTTCCGGGCGATGGGCAGGCGGCGCGGGCGCTATACCTGGGCCATAGTCGCCGGTGGAATCATCGCCGGAGCGGTGGTAGCGTCCATCCCGATCATTCAGTTCTCGCTGGCGGTGATTGATCGAGCGAATGCGCTGGACATGTCTCCGGCCACAGTGCTCGGCGGTCAGCTTCTCATGCCGGTTCTCTATCTAGTGTTATGCGTGGGCGGCGCGATTGCCCGTCTGCGCTACGGGAAGTGACGTTATGCTGTGTGAAATCCGGATACAGAATTTTGCGATCATTGACCGCCTGGAGGTGCGCTTCGGCGAGGGTTTTAACGTCATCACGGGCGAAACCGGTGCAGGCAAATCGATCATCATCGACGCGGTTGACCTGCTGCTGGGTGGGCGCGGCGATGTCGATTTTATCCGGGCAGGCACAGACAAATCCGTCGTCGAGGGGGTGTTCCGGCTGCCGCCCTTCCTGGCTCCTGGCATCAAGGCCATGCTTGACGAGCAGGGTATCGACATGGAAACGCCCAACGAGATCACGCTGACCCGCGAAATGCGCGCCAACGGGCGGAGTATCTGCCGGATCAACGGCAGCACGGCCAACCTGCAATTCTTCCGCGATCTGGGCGAGAAACTGGTGGATATCCATGGGCAGAGCGAGCATCTCTCGCTGCTCAAAGGCCGCGAACACATCAATCTGCTGGACGGCTATGCCAACCTGGAAGGGCAGCGTAACGCGCTGGCGGGCGTCGTCCACAAGTTGAACCAGGTGCGCAGCGAGATCGACAACCTGGTGCAGGACGAGGCAGCGCTGGCCCGCCGGATCGACATGCTTGGCTACCAGATCGAGGAGATTCGCGCCGTTGCGCCGCAGATCGGCGAAGAAGAAAAACTGAACGAGGAGCGCACACGCCTTTCCAACGCAGAGCAACTGGCTTCTCTGAGCGCCGAAGCGCAGCACATCCTGTATGAGGGCGGCGACGACAGCACGCCGTCGGCGGTTGACCTCTTGAAGCAGGCGGCGGCGGTCCTGTCCAAGCTCGCCAAGATCGATCCGAAGTTCCAGTCGCAAAGCACCGAGGTCGAGAGCATTTCGGCGCAGGCCGAAGAACTGGCGGCGGCAGTCCGGCGCTACCGCGAACACGTCGAGTACAACCCCAACCGCCTGAACGAAGTCGAGGATCGTATCGACGCCCTGAACCGCCTCAAGCGCAAGTACGGCGGCACGATTGAGGCTGTCCTGGAATTCAGCGAAAAAGCCAAGAAGGAACTCAACGACATCACGCACAGCGAAGAACGTCTGGCCGCACTGCGCCAGGAGGAAGACAGGCTCCTCCACCAGGTCGGCGATCTGGCGGCGAAGTTGAGCGACGCGCGCAAAGCCGCCGCCATCAAGCTCGCCAGGGCGATTGAGGCCGAACTGGAAGACCTGCGCATGGAAGGCGCGCGCTTCGACGTGCAGATCACGCAGGAAGACGACCCCAAAGGCTGCTTCGTCGGGGATCGACGGCTGCGCTTCGACAACACGGGTATCGATCACGTCGAATTTATGATTGCGGCCAACCGGGGCGAACCGCTGCGCCCACTGGTCAAGGTGGCATCCGGCGGCGAAACGTCACGGATCATGCTGGCGCTCAAGAGCGTTCTGAGCCGCGCCGATCAGACTCCGACATTGATCTTCGACGAGATCGACCAGGGCGTCGGCGGGCGTGTCGGCGCGATAGTCGGCCAGAAGTTGTGGAACCTGTCGGACGGGCATCAGGTGTTGTGCGTGACGCACCTGGCGCAGTTGGCGGGCTTCGCGGATGTACATTTCAAGGTGTCGAAGGGCGCCCGGGGCGACAGGGTGGTCACGTCGATCACGCCGCTGGACGACAAAGCGCGGGTTGACGAACTGGCGGAGATGCTCGGCGCGGAGACGATCAGCGCCAAGCAGAGCGCGCATGACATCCTGATGCTGGCGCGCCGAGCCAAAGAGGGCAAGGGCGTGCAGTCGGCGCTGCTGTGAATAGACCCGTGATCAAGTTCTATGCAGATACGCACATCGCTAAAGCTGTAGCGGTACAGTTGAGACTTCGTGGCGTGGACATTGTGCGCTGCGAAGAAGTCGACATGGCTCAGGTTGATGACGAAGCCCTGCCCTGGCCTCGAATTCATGGACAGATCAATTTGTCCAAAAGGCTTGCTCGAATTGTTGAGGCGACTGATAACCGAGCGTCGAAAGGAGACGTTGACGATTATAGA
>JAJPHV010000052.1 GCA_021325095.1 Chloroflexota bacterium
AAATTGGCGTTCAGTCCGCCCGGTTCGGGCGGTCAGGCGTTAACGTGGCCCGTTGGGGCGAGCGTAGCCTGAGAAGCTCCCCGGTTTACCGGGGAGAGTGATCACGTCTGGAAGATTCTGCTGTTTGCCTCACCCCCTGCTCCCTCTCCATAGGGTGGAGAGGGGGAGCGATTGGCGCTATGAGGGGATAGAGGCAGGGTCAAAGTCCTGCATATTCGGGCATGATACGCTCCTGCGAGACCACTTCTGGCCCGCAGGAGCACAATCTTCACACGGACTGAACACGGACTGAACTAGTAACGGTTGGCGAGCTACTTGAGCGACGCCGTTGCAAAGCGCAACAGTATAGCCGGGTCTGATTCGATGTTGAGCCGCTCGCTGGTGAAGTAGTAGTTGACGCGGCTTTCCAGGAACAGATTCGGAACCTGCGCTGCGACCTTTGCCTCGAAGTCCGAAAACGCCTTCCAGCGCGCGTCGCCAATCGGAATCAGGTTCGCCTTCTCGAACTCGGCGTCCAGGTCTTTATTGCAATACTTCGCCCAGTTATATGACCCGCCGCACTTGAGCAGCGGTTCCCAGTTGTCGGAAGGGTCCTGGTAATCCATGTACCACTCGGTCATGACCAGCCGCAGCGAATCCGGCTTGCTCACCAGCAGGTCAAGGAACTGGGCGTTATCGATGGACGTCAACTCCACCTTGATACCAATGGCGGCCAGATCGGCAATGACCGCCTGCGCGAGAGACATCGCCGTCGGGTCGGTGTTGGAGAGCATCGTCGTTGAGAAGCCATCGGGCAGGCCAGCTTTGGCAAGCAGCTTCTTCGCGCCTTCCGGGTCGTACTCATCAGGTTTCAAATTGGCGTTGTCGCCCGGTACGTTGGGCGGCAGGAAGCCGGCCAGCGGCACAGAACGCCCATTGGTGATCTTGGTCAGGCGGTTGCGATCAATCGCCATGCTCATCGCCTGGCGGACTTCGAGTTTATTGAACGGCTCGACGTTGTTGTTGATGATGACGTAATCGGTGTTGGGGAAGGCGTTCATACGCAGCAAACGCTTGGAGAGCGCGGCATCGCCGGCCAGGCGCGGGTAATCTGCATTCGGAACGAAGTCCAGCGAAATATCAGCCTCGCCGTTCTCGATCTTCAAAATGCCCACTGATGGTTCCACGCCAAGCTGTAGTTCAAAGCCGTCGAAGATGGGCTGACCCTTTTCGTAATAGTAGGGGTTACGTTTGCCCGTGATCTTGACGCCACTCTGCCAACTGTCCAGCACGAATGGGCCAGCGCCCAGCGGCTTGCGCCCGAATTCGTCGCCCGCTGCCTCAACCCCTTCTTTGGCGACGATGAAAGCCGGCGGCAAGGCAAAGCGCTGCATCATCGACCAGACAGGCTCGCTCATGGTGAACTCGATGGTGCGTTTATCGATGATCTTGATGCCGCTGACCTCTTTGGCTTTGCCGTTCTGGAAGTCTTCTGAACCAGCGATGGGCGCGAACATGAAGGCCGTCGGCGCAGCCGTCTTGGGGTTCAGCAAGCGCTCGAAGCTGTACTTCACGTCCTCGGTGGTAATGTCACGGCCATTGGAAAACTTGATGCCGTCGCGCAGGGTAAAGGTATACACCCTGCCGTCGTCGCTGATCTTCCAGGACTCGGCAAGCGCCGGGATGGGCGTGCCAGGGTCTTTGAGCTTGACCAGCCCGACGTAGAAGAGCGAGGCCGTCGGCCAGGTTTCCGTTTCGTAGGCGATATGCGGGTCGGAGGTGCGCATATCGGGGTTCAAAACGATATGTAATATCTTTTCGCTCTGTGCCTGGACTCTCAGGTCGGAAAAAGCAAGGGCCAATACCGCCAATAATAGTAAAGCTACCTGGAAGCGTCGCATGGCTTGCACTCCATATTGGGGCTAATAAGTTATCTATGGAACTTAAGGGCCGATCTCGAAACCGATTAAACTTTAACAGAGATACACAGGGGCGTCAAACGTCGAATACAGGGCTGAATCGTTCCAACGAACCTGCAACGCGATCTGCCTGTTGGCCTCACGCCCGCCTGGGTTGAAGGGCGGCCAGGGGGTGAGGTTCTTGAACGCGCTATCATGCCCTGGCCTGAAATACACCCGAGCACCGCTGGTATTTTGCCCTCTGTGCACAGATGTGTGATAATCTGAGCGCCCATTGCTTTACGAAATCACCCCATTTACCGCTGGCGCGTTTGAAAGTGTTAGGAGTTTAGGCAATGAATCCCTTACCCAGGCTCAGAGCATTTGTGGTTGTGATGATAGCCGTCAGTGCCTTGATGGCTGCCCCGGTCAGTTACGCGCAGGGGCAGCTAGAAGACCCCGGCCCCGGCAAGGGTGCGCCGATTGTACAGCCGAATTTCGGCAGCGACATCGTGACGCTGAACCCGATTCTGGTACAGGATGGCGCGTCGGGAGACGTGGTCGCGCATCTGTTCCCCGCTTTTGTCGGCGGCGATCCGGATACCGGTTTGCCGGTTCCGGGCGCTAGAGGGGCCATCGTAAAGGACTGGAAGGTGTCGCAGGATGGCCTGACCTACACCTTCACCCTGCGCACCGACTGGAAATGGAGCGATGGCACACCCATCACGTCAGCGGATGTCAAGTATGCCTATGACGCCGTTGCCAGCGGCAAGGTCGAGAGCAACCTGTCCGCGTTCATCGACAATATTGCCAGCGTTGAAGCGCCCGATGCCACCACCGTTGTCGTCAAATACAAGGCTCTGGACTGCGCAGCTATTCTCACCGCCGCCAATTTGCTGGTCGTTCCGTCGGAAAAGTACAAACAGGTCTATCCGAGTTTTGACCAGATGAAAGCCGACAACGACTACAACCTGAAGCCGACGGTCACGGCAGGCGACTTCAAGTTTGCGAACTTCCGCCCCGGTGAGCAGGTGACGCTCGAAGCCGATCAGAATTACCCGGACGCTCTGGCCGGGCACGTCATCCCGCAGGGCTGGATTTACAAGACAGTCGCCGACCAATCCCTGGGCGTGGATCAGTTCCTGGCAGGCAACGTCACGTATATCCCCAGTGTGCCTGAATCGCGTGTGGATGAACTGAAGGCGCTGGCTGACCAGGGCAAAGTCAAATATAACGAACTGCCCGCTTCGACCCGCCACATCCTCATGTTCAATACGGCTGACCCAAACAACCCGAAGGATGGCAAGGACAAAGATGGCAAGATACTTGACCAGGGCCATCATCCCATTTTTGGTGATGTGCGCGTCCGGCAGGCATTCGCCCTGAGCGTCGATCACGACGCGCTGAACAAGGGCGCGTTCAACGGGCGCGGTATCGCTATTGGCACGCCCGTGCTGCCTGATACCTGGGCCTACGACGCCGACGTCAAGCCCTGGCCCTACGACCCGGACCGGGCGGCCAAGCTGCTCGACGAGGCCGGTTTTGTCAAAGACCCCAGCAACCCGGATGGCCCGCGCATTGCCAATGACAAGGCACTGTACGCCAAGCCGGGCACGAAACTCGAATTCACGCTGACCGCCTTCCCCGGCAACCCGTCCGTCGATGCGGCCAACGTGCTGATGCAAGATCAGGTCAAACGGACTGGCTTCAAGATGAACATCGAGAGCATCGAGTTTCAGACCGCAGTGAAGAAAGTCCTGTCGCAGAAGTTCGATGCCGCCACGTTTTTCCTGGGCATGAGCCGCAACAACCCCGGCGATACCATGTTGAGCCAGAACGGGCTGAAGGGCGACCTGGTTGGCAACGGCCTGAATGCTGGCTCCTGGTACAACAAGGAATTTAACGATGTCCTGGAGAAATCCCAGAGCTTGCCCGGCTGCGACATGGCCGAGCGCAAGAAGCTGATAGACCGCGCTCAGGAGATTTTCCACGACGAAGTGCCCTGGTATCTGGTGAACTACTCAATGGTTCCCTTCGTGGCCCAGGCCAACCTGAAAAACTACGCGCCCAAGCGCTTCGGCGTGGAATGGAACCTGGATGCGTGGTTCTTGCCGGCGGCCAGGTAAGGCAAGTAAGGACTGAGTCTTAGCCCTGGGCTGAAGCCGCCGGGCTGAGACCACGAAGCCCCATTGGGACTGAAGGCCTTTAGCCCTGAAGGGGCTTCGTCCTTTCAGCCCGGCGCTAAAGCACCGGGCGCAGGTCGTTGGCCTCATACTCAGTCCTGATCCCTCCGTCCTTTTTAAGCGCCAGGAGCGCCTTGATTCGTGTCTCGGTACATTGCGCGTCGTCTGTTGCAGTCCATCCCCATCTTCTTCGGCATTACCATCATCTCCTACCTGCTGATGACCCTTTCCGGCAACCCCGTGCTGACGCTGGTGATGCAGCCCGAAATGACCCAGGAGCAAATCGCCCGGACTGCGGCGCGGCTCGGCGTCAACGATCCCTGGCCGATCCAGTACCTGCGCTGGCTGCTCGGCGACGACTGGATGCGCTGGGATGCTGATGGCGACGGCATCGCCGATCATGCGTTCCTGGTTCCACTCGACCCTATCGGAGATGGAAAGCCCGAACCCGGCACGCGGCGGGGCATTCTGCGCGGCGACTTTGGTGACTCATTCTCGCTGAAACGTCCGGTGCTTGATCTGCTGCTCGAACGCCTGCCCGCGACGCTGGAAATCAGCCTGACGTCCTTCGTTATCGGCACGATAGGGGGCATCCTGCTGGGCATTGTGGCCGCTGTCAAACGCGGCGGCCTGATTGACAACGCGCTGCGAATGCTTTCTGCGATCTTCAATGCCATCCCGATTTTCTGGTTGGGGCTGCTGTCCCTGCTGGTCTTTGCGGTTCAACTCCATGTGCTGCCACTGGGAGATCGTTGCAGCCTGACGATGGAAGAGACCTGTCCGCCTATTTACGAGCGGTTGCAATACATGGTATTGCCCGTTGCGATGGAAGCGGTTGGGCTGATAGCTGGTCTGACGCGCCTGATGCGGGCCTCAATGCTGGACGTCATCGGCGAAGACTACATCCGCACGGCCAGAGCAAAGGGCTTGCGCGAACGTGGAATCTGGCTGGTACACGCCGCCAGGAACGCCCTGATCCCTATCGCCACCGGGCTTGGCCCGGCCATCACCGGGCTGATCGGCGGCTCTGTGATCATCGAACAAATCTTTAATTATCCGGGGGTCGGCAGAACGCTGTTTCAAGCGGCGGTGGGGCGTGATTACCCCGTCGTGATGGCTTCGGTGATTTATGCGGCAGTTGCCACGATTCTGGGCTATTTGCTGTCCGATATTCTGTATACCATTATCGATCCCCGTATTCAGTTTTCATAGGGCAGCGAACGATGGTTGAATCTGCACGGGTGATCAAGTTGAGCGAGGCCGCGCCCATCCCCAGGGAGCGGTTCAGGGATACATTTTGGGGACGGGCGCTGGGGCACATCGCCAGAGATAGGCTGACTCTGGCCGCAATATGCCTCGTGGCTCTGATCACACTGTCGTCCATTTTTGCCCCCGTCATCACGACTTCGGTTTTGAAGGTTGATCCGGATCGCACCAATCCTGTAGAACGCCTCTTGCGACCCGGCGCACCCGGACACGTGCTCGGCACGGACGACCTGGGGCGAGACTATCTGGCCCGGCTGCTTTATGGCGGGCGAATCTCACTTGCCATCGGTTTTTTCGGTGCGACGATCACGCTCCTGATCGGGTTGAGCTTGGGGATGATTACGGGCTATTATGGGGGGCGGATTGACGACGTGATGAACTGGATCATCACCACGCTGGATTCGATACCGGGGCTGTATTTGCTGATCTTGCTGTCCGCGCTCTTCCGTCCCGGGCCGGAGGTATTGGTTTTTCTGCTGGCGCTCACTGGCTGGACTGGCGGCACGCGCCTGATTCGCGGACAGACGATTGGTCTGCGCCACCAGGATTATATTCTTGGGGCACAAGCCATCGGCGCTCCGGCATGGCGCATCATCTTTGTCCACATTTTCCCCAACCTGTTATCGATCACGCTGATTGCGCTGGCAAGCGGCATCGGCGGCTTAATCGTAGCCGAATCGACCCTGAGCTTTCTGGGGTTGGGCGTGCAGCCACCCGTACCAACCTGGGGCAATATGTTGAGCAACGCGGAACTGTTTTTCAGGAGCGGCCCCCACGTCGCCATTATTCCCGGCCTCGTGATCTTTATGACCGTGCTGAGTTTCTACATCATCGGCGATGGGCTGCGCGACGCCTTCGATCCGCGCATGACGAGCTGAGGGCGCGCCATTACCCTTCCTTGAGGGTCACAAACACGATTTGCCCGATGTCGCGCCGCCCCTCGGCAGGCTGCATGTCTGGCGTCAGTTGGCGCAGCAGTTTGAAGCCCGTCTTATTGAGCAGCGATAGCACGGCCTGAAGTGGATAGCCGCGCCAGGTGTGGGTTTCCTCGGCGCGCTGCCAGTGATCGGTGTAGCGCAGGATCGTGTACTGCGTGGTCAGTTGCAGAGTTTCGTAGTTAAAGATATTCCGGGCCAGGATCAGGATGTCATGGCCGTTGTCGTAGACAATTTGCTCGGCATGTTCGGCATCGGACAGCCCCTTGATCGTGCGCAGGTCAAACAAAAACAGCTTGCCGGGCTGCAACGCCGCGTTCGCCTGCCGGAAGACACTCTCCAGGTCGCGCAAGGTGGGGATGTAATTCAGCGCGCCGCCCACGCACGTCACCATCTCTGCCGAAACGGCTGGCTTGAAGGTGCGCATGTCGCCCACAATGAACTGCGCATCGACTCCGCTGGATTGGGCGCTTGCCGTGCCGTAACGCAGCATGGCCGCCGAGGTATCGATCCCTGTGGCGCGGAAGCCGTGTTCGCCAAACCAGCAGGCCAGGTCGCCCGTGCCGCAGCCCAGGTCAACCAGCGTGCGGCCCGTCCAGTCCATTTCAAAGGCCAGCCCCAGGAGGCGCGCCGCCAGATCGACGCTGTACGCGGCGAAGCCCGCCGCCTGGTACACGTCGGACAAGGCGGTGTACGGTTCGAGATGGTTGATGCTTGCCATAAAAAGCCTCGGATGAGTTGAAATAGCGACGATTATATATCCCTTATTGCAGCGGAGCCGAACTGTAGACTGCCGACAGGCTTTCGCTGAAAATGACCACGCTCTTATAATTGGCGATTTTGAGTTCCTTCGGGATCGTGAACTGCTGGTTGCCCTGGCTGCCTTTGAGCGCGCCCACCGGGAAGGCCGACACGCCCGGCACGTCCAGGTCTTCGCGCTTCTGAGGAGCCTGTGCCCCGCTCAGGTACACGCGCAGATCGGGGCCATTGGTCACGCTGAAATCGTCAAAACGCAGCAGCAGGCTGCCATCTGCCGAGCGGTACAGGGTGGCGTGCCCTTTGGCGAGGTGAACCGCGTCAAGCTCGATGAAGTCGCCGGACTTGATGGCCTGCGCGTCCGGCAAGACAGGCGTCGGCTGCTCGTTGGTGGGCGCGGGAACAACCGTCAGCATGGCAAAGTAGGCGGTGGCGGCGGCTTCCCGGTTGGCTTTGCTCATGTTGGCGAAGACTTCCTGCTGCGCGGATGTCAGCCCGGAAAAAGCTCCCGACGAGGCCCGGCCAATCAGGAATCGGCGCCATGTCGGGAAGGTGAACAGCAGCGCCACGACGATAGCGCCCAGGCCCAGCAGTGTCCAGCGTGGGCGATACCTCATCCAAACCTCTCTCGATGGCGGACGGCAAAGATGATCATCCCGGACACTCAGGGTTTGGGGGTTGGGGTGGCGGTCAGATCGCTGATCGAGAATGTATACAACATCGCACCCGAAGCCACGTACACGCGCTCGCGCTCGACGTACAGGCCCGAAAGGCCGCGAAAGGCGCTGTCGTCCGCAGCGCGGTAGCGATGCTGGAACGTCCCGCCCAGGGTGATCTCGAATATGGACATGTCCACCGGATCGCTGATGTAGATGGCGGGCAGCGAGGCGTTGTTGTCCAGGAACATGGCGTTGGCGCTCTTGGGGCCACCGTCCGGCATTCCACTGTACTCAAAGCGCTGTTCCGTGCCCGCGTTGAATTTCTTGAGGGTGCCGTTGGAAAACAGCACGAACACGTTGCCGTTGGAGTCGATGGCAAGATCGACGGCGGTTTTCAGGTCGGGACGGTATTCCGTGTCGAAGTATTCTTCGGGCGGGGTTGGGTAGGCATCCCCTTCCGGGATGTAGCGCCATATCTGGTTCGCATCGGGATCGAGGACGTACAGCCGTCGGTTCCAGGTGGTCATGGCGTTCGGCCTGCCCCATCGATCTGCGCCAGGGAGCGGCTGCGAGGTTGCCGGGGCAAAGGTGGGCGAGTACGTGACCAGCAGGCCCTGGCTATCCAGGGCCGCCAGGACATTGGCCCGCTGCACACCGCCCTCGGCCATCCAGGTCATTGCCAGCAGCTTGCGGACAGAGCGCGTCCCAACCGCCTGTCCCTGCTGCACAACGGGCTGCGTGGCCCGCGTCGCAATCGAGTTCGAGTTCTGATTGAGCGTATCGCGGTAGATGGCGCTGTTGTTCACGTCCATCGTGTACATATCGACGCCGCCGCGAATGATCGGCCCCATCAGCTTCGTACCCTCGTTGAAACTGCGCAGCGGCGTCACCGTGCGGCGGGTGACTCTGGCATACGTATCCAGGACAAACTGCGCCCGCGCCCGGATTCGCGCCAGGGTCGGGTCGCCCGTGCGCCCGCTGTTGGTTTCGACGGTATCCACCCGCTGGAGGACACCCAGCCAGGCCGTCTTGGCCCGGTCAACGTCGGTGAGCGGGATGGTGGCCGCCTGGTCGGCGGCAATCTCCACCTCGTGCACGGTTTGCTCGAACTGGGTCACGTCCACCTGGGACAGACGCAGCGCCACAACAATGAAGACCACCACCACCGGAACCAGGATCGCCAGCGCAGCCGCCATCATAGCCGGGATGCGCGGTGTGTTTTCTTCCGGTTCCGGCAGCAGCCGATCCAGGACGGCGCTCAGGCCACCGGCAATGACGCTCAGAAAAGAAAACAGTCCCCCGGCGGCGCGTCGCCCGGCGCGGTTGGCAGTGCGCCCGGTCTCCGCCACGATCTCGCTCACCGGCGGCAGCGGTTCAGCCGTCGCCATCCCTGCCGTACTGCTTCCAGCGATAGCAGGCGCGACGTTCGCCACGTTGCCGACGACTCTGGCCCGTTCCGGCGGCGCTTTGTCCGCCTGCATGAGGGGGCTGGCAGAGGGCACGGCGGGCGCGCGGGATGATCGGGTGATCTTCGCGCCCGGCTCTGGCTTCACTACGGCGGGGTCAGGTGTATCGATGGACACAAATTCGATCACCATCGCCTGAAGTTTGCTGCCACCCAACGTCTTCAACGGCTCCATCACGGCCTGAACGCCGCTTGCCCCAAGCGCCGCCCGCAGTTGGCCGCGATCCGCCTTCGCCAGCCCGGCATCGGACAGGACCATAACGTGGCCCGGCGCAACGTCGTAGTGAGCCAGCTTGATGTCGGGAACCGGGCTGTAGCCCAGCGGCAGGCTGTTCAGGGCGTACTCGTCGCGCAGATCGTCCGGGAAGGTCAGGAAGCCTTCGCCCTGCCGGAACAGGCACAGGCACGACCCGGCGCGGGCCACGTAAGCCTCGCGGCCCCGGAACACCAGGCAAATCATGTTCGCCTCATAGCGCTGCCCGGCGGCCTGGTTGTGTTCGATCAGGTGGCTGTTGACGGCGGCTACGGCTTCGCGCAGCCCGCTGGTGACGCCACCGCTGCTGCGAAAATACCAATCAGCCGCCAGTCTGGCAAGTTGCTCGTACAAGGAAGCCTGGCCCTGGTTCATGCCCGCAGGCGTCACCAGCGTAAAAAAGGTGTCCTGCTCGCGGCCTCGCTGTGGCTTTTTGGGAGGAAGCTGGACAAGCGCGCCAGGCGGCTGTGTACTGACGGCACGGCCACCGACCACAAAGACGTGTCCAACCAGGGCTTCGAGTTCGTCTATCATCCGGCCTACCCATTTGCCTGTGCTGTGCATTGTACCTGATTCGGCCCGGAGTGACCAGCGAGCAGGAACGTTTATCACAGGCTGCGGATGGTCGGTTCCCCCTCTCTGCAAAGCGGAGAGGGGGCAGGGGGTGAGGTCAACCGCCTTACGAAACGACGGGTAACGCGGACAGTCGTCCGCTACTGAGCCGCACGAAGCCAGACGACACCCAACCCACGGTACCGTTGAAATCGACCTTCAGGAAGGTGCGCGCCGCGTTGCGTCCCAGGACGGGCACTGTCGTGCCGAACGGGATGGACGTGATGATCTCAGCACGGCTGTTCGGTTCTTTGCGGAGCCGCAGCCCATCGACCAGAATGCGCCCGGTGACGCCTGTTGGCGCACTCGGCGCGATGTTCGCGGGAGTAGTGACGGTCAGGCTGCTCCCGTCGATCCGGGTGGGCTGCACCGGTACACCCGGCAGATAGGTATTGATGGCCGCTGCCGGAATCCACACCAGGTCATTACCGCCGATGAAGATGGCAACCCATGTCCCGTCGGCATTGCGATAGATAACCTGGTGCTCTGCCCCTGGCTTGGCCGTCAGGTTCAACTGGCCGCTGTTAGGAGCCTGGAACAGTGCGGTTACACCCGTGATCGTACCCATAATGTTCTTGGGCGGCGCGAAGAGGCCGTGACGATTGGCATTGTTCGAGGGGGGCAGGCACGGCGCGTCGTAGGTAGCACTGGCGAGTTCAGCGCCCAGGGTGTTCTTGTTGTCGAGTTCGAGGACCCGAATTTTGATGGGGTTTTGCGTCGGCGCGCCGTCGGCCACGCCATCGGCATCGTAGGACAGGTTGACCACCAGCGACCCGGCGGTGGTATTCACCTGGCGCGTGGCGTATTCATCATACAGTTTCTTGCCGGTGGCGTCCGTCACCGAATACCAGAACCGATCCTGGCCGCCGCCGTCGTCGGTAGTACCGGAGACGGCCACGTCTACCGAGAAGTTGCCGCACCCCGCGTAGAATTGTCCAATCGCTGCGGTGGCCGCGTGCGCAGGGCGCACAGCAGGGAGAAACACGGCAGTCAGCACCAGAGCGACAACACCTCTGAGCAAAGCACGTTTTGTCACAATCGACCTCCTGTAAACACTTCCAACTATTTGCTTGACCGCCAGGATTCACCAAAGGTAACGCCGGGCCTTATCACAGGGTGGTAGCGGGCTTGTACGGCCTGATCAGTTCCTCAATTTCCTGAAACACCTGCTTGCGGTCAGCGTCGCCCAGGTTGGCGTCGGTCAGCTTCCGCGTAAGGTAATCATACTGCGCCTTGACGTGCGGTGGCAGGTGATCCAGCCAGGCAAACTCCGCTCTGGCGCTTGCCGCGTAAGATTTGCCCTGCTCCATGTAGCCTTTCAGTTCGTCCTGCCCCAACAGCGTAATATCTTTGCCTTCACGGAAGATCAGGTACGCGCCCCAACCAATCGATTCGGTCACGCCGAATGTCAACACGGCATTGCTGACCGTTCCGACGCCCGGAATGAGACTGAAGGCGGTCTTCAGCAGGCTTGCGCCGAGTGTCATCCCCAGGATTTGCCCGGCCAGCCCCAGCACCGCGCCCGTCTGGAAACTGTAGTGATACAGGTCGCCCACTGCGATCACCATCGCCGCCGTGATGCCCGTCAGCACCACGTTGCCCACTGCCATCGGCCCGATGATCGGCAGATTGGCGGCTGCGCCTGCAACGATGGCGGCTGCCGTCGAACTGGTGTGGATAATAAGGTGCGCCGAAAGTAGCTTGTCCTCGTCCGGATTCATGGTTCAAACCCTCAATGTCATTCAGCAGCCAGAGATTATGCGAGATGAGGACGAGTCTCGCAACTGTCGTGCACGCTGGCTCACTCTCCAGCCCTCTCAACCAGAACCGGGGATTACCGAATCGACTCAGACGTGTCTGGTTCCCCTTCTTTGCTTACTTCACACTCCGACACTCGACGTTGACCTCACCCGCTGCCCCTTCTCCAACTGGCGAGGGGGCAGCGGTGGGCCAGAACTCCTCTCTCTACGCTCTGGAGAGGGGTTGGGGGGTGAGGCATAAGCTACCTGATTAAGGGTTATATATCCGGCGTCGTACCCCGGTAGGAGTCTGCCCCCGGCCCCGGAAAGGCAGGATCAGGAGCAGCCCGGCGATAAACCCGCCGATGTGTGCCCAGAATCCGATATTGCTCTGCGCTGCCCCCGGCGTTAATGCGGTGATCCCCGCGAAAAACTGTTCCAGGAACCAGACACCAAGCAGCACAAAGGCGGACACCCGGCCCGTTCCCACCGGCGTCAGGACGGTGACAGCGCGCGATGGGTACATCACAATGTACGCGCCCAGTACGCCTGCAATCGCGCCACTGGCCCCGATGCCCGGTTCGTTGGCCGCGCCGAACATTCTGGCGAGGACAAAAGTCTGCACCAAGCCGGCCACAATGCCGCAGACGAGATAGAACAGCAGAAATAAGGGCGATCCCAGTGTGCTCTCAATGTCATCCCCGAATACGTAAAGAAATAGCATGTTGCCGATGATGTGCAGCCACCCCGCGTGCAAGAACTGGGACGTCACCAGAGTCAGCAGGGCGTGCAGTGAACCGGCTGCTGCCGGATGCGTCACTGCATTGCTGATATCGCGCGGGACTGCGCCCCATACCTGAAAGAAGTGTTCGAGTTGCGGCGCTGAGAGTGAGATTTCGTACAGAAAGACCAGAACATTGACGGCAATCAGGGCATAGGTCATGATGGGAAAGCGGCGGTTAGGTGCATCACTGTCGCCTATCGGAAACATGATCGCCTCCTTGAGCACTGCCTGCTTTGCGCGGTGCAGTATATGACGGTGCAATGTGCACGCAATGACCGCGCATGGCCGAACGGCACTCAGCAGTTCCCCTCAACGAGACCGCATCCAACTGAGCGACAGATGAACTCAGCCTGAAAAATTGGTGCGAATTCCGGCCAATCGAGGGTGGATCGCCTCAAACAGCGGGTGCGTTCTCCGGCGCGAACGGCGATCCACGACGGCCTTTTACGTTGCCCGCGAGCTGGCACGCAGCGGCAGGTACGAGTGGGTTGTTGTGTCAGGCGATCTCTTCCACGTTCCACACTTCTTCGCCCTGTGCGCCCCCAAAGCGGGTCGGGATCACGCAGGTTTCGTAGCCCTCATCTTCCAGCCAGCGCACCAGGGCTGGCGTATAGCCGTGCGAAACCCATACTCGCTCCGCGCCGGTAGCGGAAATAGCCTTGAGCAATCCGGGCCAGTCGGCATGGTCGGACAGGACAAAACCGCAATCAAACTCGTGGCGGCGTGTGCTCCGAGCGCGCATCCAGCCAGAGGCGAAGCCCGTTGAGAATGGGCCAAACTTATCCGTCCAGGGTGTGCCCACAACGGAGGGCGGGGCAATGATGAGCGCCCGGCTCCAATCCGCATCGTTGGCATCACTCACGTAGGTGGTACCCGGCAGGGGCACGCCGCTTTCTCGATAAGTACGGTTGATCTTTTCGACGGTTCCATGCGTGTAGATCGGGCCAATGCCTGGGTCAATGCCCATCAGCAGGCGCTGCGCTTTGCCGAGCGCATAGCCGAGCAGCAGGCTGGCTTTGCCGGCTGCCTGGTTGTCGCGCCACCAGGCGTTGATCGTCTTGAAGACCCCTGACTGGCGCGGCCAGCGGTACACCGGGCGGCCAAAGGTCGATTCGGTCACGAAGGTGTGGCAGCGCACCGGCTCGAAGGGCGTACAGGTCGGGTCGCTGTCCAGTTTGTAATCGCCCGAAACGACCCACACTTCGCCACGATGCTCAATGCGCACCTGGGCCGCGCCCCGGATGTGCCCGGAAGGATGCAGCGACACTCTGACGCTGTTGAAGTAGATTGCCTCGCCGTAAGGCAGCGTTTCGAGTGGGGCATCGTAGCCAAGCCGCGCCCGAAGAATGTGCTCGCCTTCGCGGGAGCTGAGATAACACCCACAGCCCCAACACACGTGATCGGCGTGCGCGTGCGTAATAACAGCGCGCGCGACTGGCCGCCAGGGGTCCACGTAGAAATCACCGGGCGCACAATACAGACCATTCTCGGTTAACTCGATCAGGGTATTCGTGCTCATGAGGACAATCCTGGAACCCAACAACTCTTCGACTGGATTTGTCTGAGACGAAGCGATGATATAGGCTTGCGTGGTGTAATGGCAGTTCGATGATGGCGATGGTGTACCGGAGCCAGATTGGAACGCATTTAATCTAACCTGGCAACCATCTTCTACAATCTCAACTGCAATCTCAACGAAAAATCGAGCCTCAACCAGGGAGAATAGACCACGTCGATGAGCACTCACCACTTTGAACCCACCCATTATCACATGACACTTGGCTCGCATGAACCCGTGCTGCACATTGCGGATGGGGACACGGTGATCACGACCACCGTTGATGCTTTCGGGAAGGACGCACGCGATCAGCAAGTCACGGAGCGTGGCAACCCCCAGACCGGCCCGTTTTTTGTGGCAGGCGCAGAGCCGGGCGATGTGCTGGCCGTGCACCTGGATCGGCTGATGCCCAACCGAAGGATCGGGTACAGCGCTACTGTGGTCGCCCCCAGTGTGGTCGATCCGGAATACGTGGCTGAACTGCCAAAAAAAGAGATGGTCGAGTGGCAGGTTGACACGGTTCAGAGAACGGCCACGCTGATCAAGCCTGACAGCCGCCTGGGGAAGCTGACCGTGCCGCTTGCGCCGATGCTCGGCTGCTTCGGCGTCGCCCCGGCGCGTGGGCAGGCCATCTCGACGGCAACCTCCGGCGAACATGGCGGCAACATGGATTACCGGGGCTTTGTGGCGGGTGTCACCGTTTATTTCCCAGTGTTCGTGCCGGGCGCGCTGTTCTTCCTGGGCGACGGCCACGCGGTGCAGGGCGACGGCGAGATCGTGGGGACGGGCATCGAAATCTCCTTTGACGCCCAGTTCACCGTCCACGTGTTGAAGAACCGGACGAACCGCTGGCCGCGCGGCGAGAACGAGGACGACGTGTTCACCGTTGGCAACGCGCGCCCGCTCGATCAGGCGCTACAGCACGCGACGACGGAGATGCTGCGCCTGCTGCAAGATGACTACGGCCTGGACAGCCTGAGCGCCAATCTGCTGATCGGGCAGTGCGTCCGGTACGAGGTGGGCAACGTCTTCGACCCGGCCTACACGATGGTCTGCAAACTGTCGAAGCGGCTGCTTGAGGGCCTCCGGCGTTGATCAGCCGCCCGTGATGGGCGGTTTGAAAGTGCCGCTCGCCACCTGATCGCGCATCTGCGCGGCCAGGGCAAAGTTCGGGTTGAACTTCAAGACGCGGTTGAAGTCCTCGATAGCCTGCGCGGATTTGCCCTGCGCGGCGGCGACCATGCCCCGCCAGTAGTAAGTCTCCTCGACGTAGGTCGTGGTTTTGAGCGAGGCATTCACCAGCGCCAGGACACTGGCGTAATTGCCCACGTGGTAGTACGCCTCGAACGGGCCGAACTGATACCACAACATGCGGAACGGCAGCCCCCCACCAACCCTTGAGGCCCGGTCAAAGGCGACGGTAGCCTGGGCATACTGGCCCAGCAGCGTGTAATTGCTGCCCATGTTGAACCAGGCATACTGGTTGTTGGGGTTCGCCGCCGCTTCGCGGCGGGCAGTGTCGAGCGCGTGCTGCACGTTGTAGACCAGATCGGTGTCGTCGCCCAGGATGTTCAGCACTTCGTTTTCTCGTTCCAGTGGGAAGATGACGATGTAGACCCGGTTAAACTGCTGCCAGCGCCGATCCAGGTCGTCATACTTCTCCGGGACGCCCGCGCTGTCCGGCCCGTCGCCCAGGAAAGTATCCAGCCCATACAGAACACCTTTGCCGTCGTCGTAGCCGATAACCGTCAGGTAGTGGCCCATCCATCCCTCTTCAGGCAGGCTGAAGCCGGTTTCCAGGATGACCGAGAACTGCTGCGACACCAGCCGCTTGATCAGGGCCAGGTCGCCGCCGACACGGGTCAGCGCCCCAATCCCGCCCTTGACCTTCGTCTCCTTGCTGATCAGGCTGACGTAAGTCACGATTTCGGAAGGGCTGACGTTCTTGTCCTCTTTGTTGGGTTTCAAGTAAGCCGCCGCCTTCGCCTGGTCGCCCGGCCAGCCGAAGGGTTCCAGCGCCTGAGTCAAGTTGGCCGGGCCGCAGTTGTTCCACGTTTGCGGAATCCACTTGTAGCCACTGGCATGATAGCTGACCGGCAGGGTAGGCAGCGGCGTACTGGTCGGTGTGCTGCTCGGCGTGCTGCTTGGCGCGACTGTCGGAACGTGCGTATTGGTGGGCGGCGCGGCAGCGGATGGCGTTGTCGATGCGGTAGGCGACGCCGTCGCCATCGAGGTCGGCGTTACGGTTGGGGTCATGGAGTGAGTCGCGGTCTGCGTCGCTGTTGCCGTTGCCGTCGAGGTGTCGGTTGGCAGCGGTGTCGCACTCGCTGTCGATGACACTGAACTCGTTTCCACGCTTCTCAGTGCCGTTGCGTTTGGCACAGTGGCTGTCAGAGTGGAACTTGGTGTCATGGTTCGAGTCAGGGTAGCCGTTGCTGTAGCCGTTGAGGTCGGCGATGCGGTTGGGCTGGCTGTGGCAGAGGCAGTGGGCGTCGCGCTGGCTGTCGCCGTTGCAGTGGGTGGCAGCAGCGTCGCTGTTGAGCTGGGAAGTGCGGCGATGGCCGTTGGCGAGACCGGAATCGCCGGGATGCTGGTAGGGCTGGCGAGCGGCGTCAGCAGCAAGGTATAGGCGTCATCCTCGGTCACGGCCAGCGTCGGCAGCGACTGGAAGGGCGGCGTGGGCCGGAATTGCCAGTCGGCCATGAACGGGAAGCGCCGCACCAGCCGGAATTGCCAGTCTTCGTCCAGCGTCCGGAACAGGGCTGGCAGCGCGATGATCGCTACCACTCCGACGATGCAGAGCGCCAGCGAGCCGCTCCCCAAACAACCGCGTCTCGTCAGCCGTGAGCGCCTGCCCTTCGGCCGTTGTGCTCGTTCCGCCATGCCGCTCTCCAGAATGTGTCTTGAGGAACAGTCTACCACATCAAATGCAGCAGTAGTGACAGCGCAGGCCGGGCGTTGGCAAGGCGCAGTCCGATGTTGTACATTCGTAAAGGTCAGCCATAAAGGGAACCGCTTTAATGTTACACAAAGGACGATACACACTTATCGCTTTGGCATGGGCGGCGATGATCGCACTGCCGCCTCGCCCCACCCAGGCGCAGAATCCTTCGCGCCCCTTTTCGCTCCCGTTCAATGTGCCGCCCGGCCCCGGCACATGGCTGGTCGGCCAGCAGTACGGCAACACTACCGGCGCTTATAACTTCGGCGCATACTGGTACAGTGCAGGCCAGGGCCTGCATTTTGGGATCGACTTCAGCGCGCCGTGTGGCACGCCCGTCGTCGCCATCGGCGACGGAGTCGTCGATCAGGTGGACAACTTCAGTTTTGGCATCCTGCCGCACAACCTGACCATCTTCCACCGTGACCTGGGCCTGACCTCGCTGTACGGGCATCTGCTCAAGAAACCGACGGTCACGAAAGGGCAGGTGGTCAAGCGGGGCGAGGTGGTGGCGCTGTCCGGCGACCCGGAAGGCACGTGCGAGTCGCGGCCCCACCTGCACCTGGAGGTGCGCAGCCGCGATTACAACATCGCGCATAACCCTGCCACACTGATCGACGCCGACTGGTCAATGCTGTCTACGATGGGCAACTTTGGAGCGTCGTTCACCAAAGACCTGTTCAACCCGAACCGCTGGCAGACGATTTACGACCAGCCGGACGTCGATTTCAACGAGGCGCGCCTCAACAATTACCGCGCCGCCTGGCCGCCACCTTCCCGCAGCCAGCCTGTCCCGCAGACGCTTCCTGCCTACACAGCGCCGCCCATCGGCACGCCCACTTTCCGCAGGCTGACCGAGCCGGGCTGCTGCTCGCTGGCCTGGTGGTCGCCCGACAGCCGCTCGGTGCGCTTCTGGAATGGGCCGGAGGGCAAACGCGCCGCCCTGATGGCTGTCGGTGTGGACGGCGGCACACCGCAGCCGATCCTGAGCGGGCCGGTGTTGTCGCCCGATGGGCAGTACGACGTGCGCCTGGAAAATGGCCGTGTCAACGTCCTGCACCTGACGGACATGACCAGTAAAAGTCTGATCACGGGCGGCTCGTGGCCGCGTTTTTCGCCGGGCAGCACCAGATTGCTCTGGCAGTGGGCTGGCGGGGATAGCGTTCCGGGCAGCGCGCCGCCCCAGGTTGAGGTGTGGGTCGCCAACCCCGATGGCAGCGGGCTGCTATCCATTGTGCGGCAGCCGGGCGTATCCGCCCACTGGCTGGACGATGACCGTATCCTGCTCTCTCGGCGGGAGGGATTGACCCGAACCTCGACGCTGAGTATCTACACGATCAGCACCCGGCAGATCCAACCGCTGGTCACGGCCAAAAGTCTGCGCAACGTGAGTGTTGCGCCCGGCGGCAGGCACATCCTCTATTTCCTGGCTTTCCAGGATGATCGGGCGGCGAGCGGCCTCTACCTGCTGGAAACGCGGCCTGGCGCTTCGCCCGCCAAACTGCCCTTCTTTGGCGGCTGGCGCTGGCGAGACAGCAACAGCATCCTGTACATCCCCTACGAGCCGGGCAAGCCGATCTCCTTTGCCCTGTACGACATCAACACCGGCCAGTCGCGCTCCGTCACCGACCCGGCAGAAGAGCCAATCGGCATCCTGAATGGGGACTGGTCGGTCTCGCCCAACGGCCAGTATATTGTTTTCTGGAATGCGAAAGACTCGGCGCTGTGGCTGGTCAACTTGTCGGGCTGAGGGCCAGAAACAACTGCTTGGGAACGAATTTGTGATGCGTGCGGCCTCACTGGAGGATTGACTTCGCGCCGCCCATCTGATATGCTCTGAGTGAATGCTCATTCAGAGGGATGAACAACCATTCATGGCCGATGTGGACGCCCTTCAGGCGCAGTTGGTTGCAGCCCGGCGCAACCAGATACTCGATGCCGCCATCAAAGTCTTTGCCGAAAAAGGCTTTGACCGCGCCACCATCCGCGACATTGCCAAAACGGCAGGCATCGCCGACGGCACGATCTATAACTATTTCGACAACAAGAACGAACTCCTGCTGGGCATCATCAATCGGTTGAGCCAATCGACGTTCGTGCAGGCCGAGGATATGACCAATGTGCGTGAATGGCTGCGCAGCGCGCTGGTTCGCCATTACGAATCGCTCCCATCCGAGTATGACAAGTTCTTCCGGGCGATCTTCCCCGAAGTGCTGGTCAACAAGGAGTTAGCCGGTTCCTATGTCGCGCAGGTTCTTGAACCCGCCTATGCCCTCATTGAGAAGTGCTTTCAGGCATGGATCGACAACGGATTGGTCAGGCCGCTTGACTCGGCGCTGACGGTCCGCGCCGTCTCAGGCATGATCATCGGGCTGCACTTGCTGCGCCTGATCGGGGAACCGCATATCCAGGAGCATTGGGATCGGCTGCCGGACGTGATAACGCAAATCATTGTGAACGGCCTGAAAAAGTGAGGCCGGAGGCTGCGCTCATGGCTGAACACTGCATCCGATCTGGCGTCCGCAGCCGCGTCAGGCTGCCTATTGACAAATCTATACATCCGGTGTATAGTTTTCTCTGCACTGGCTAGACTCTGAGTGTATAGGTTGTGGCCGATCCCACATTGGTGGGGATTCGGGCTGAAAGAATCGTGCCTTTTGACGGATGACACCTGCCCAGACAGGCAGTATCGTGAGTATGGAGACGCGCTCGACCATGACCTGTTATGTGCACCTGATATGGCGACACGCCATGACCTTCCTGTAAAAAATCCCCCTTACCATTGACAAAAATTTAGACTGGTCTAAAATAAAGATTTGGTTACTGGAGTTGGTGTGGATGCTTGCCGGCTGCCACCCAATTTCTGGGGTCTTTTTGAGAGGATAAAGGGATAAAGAAACCTTTATCGAAACGTCCTGGGCTGTTGCACGTATAGGGTGCTGGAAGCAAGGTCAAAGACCAACCTGTAGCGTTCCAGCCTTGACAATCCGGCGTTAGTGATTTAACCTGGCAATAGTAGTATGGAATAAAACTACTATAGCCGTTGTGGAAGGCGAAGCTGTCACGGAGAATTCGTTATGCGTAGAGTGCTCACCATCGGAGTCGTGCTGATACTGATTGCCTGCCTTGCTATTCCGGTTATCCTGCTCACGGCCCCGCAGACTCAGGCCGGTGGACAGCCGAGCAGCGCTTCTCTTGAAAAAACCGTCATCGAGCGCGGCGATCTCAAGCTCACGGTGAGCGCCACCGGCAGTGTGGTTGCCAGACAGGACGCCACGTTGAGCTTTGATCAGCCCGGTCGTGTCCAGGAAGTCCTGGTCGAAGAAGGGCAGCGCGTCCAGGCCGGGCAGTTATTGATGCGCCTGGACGACTCAGCGCAGCAAGCCGCGCTCGACCAGGCCAACTCGTCGCTGAAGGCTGCGCAGGCTGCCCTGCAAAACCTGTTGAAACCCGTCGATGCGGGCCTGATCGCCAACGCCGAGGCCAATGTCAAGGCCGCGCAGGCCGTCTACAGCGCCATCGCCAACGCCAACAGTATGGATCGCATCAAGGCGCTTGAACTGCAATACCAGCAGGCCCAGGCCGCTGTCGACTCGGCGGAAGCCATCCGCCGCGACGCGGGTGGGCAGTACGCCCAGGACGATCCGGGCTATCAAAAGGCGCTGGCCCAGGTCGGGCAGGCCGCATTCGCTGCGGAACAGGCCCGGCTGCGCTTGCAGCAGGCGAAGAATGGCCGCTCGCTGCTGTCAGCCACCGCCCGAATCGCCCTGGCTCAAATCCGGCTGGCGCAGGTCAAAGCCGGGCCGCGCCAGATTGACATCGATGCAGCCCAGGCCCAGGTCGTCAATGCGCAACTGCTGCGCGACCAGGCCCAACACCAACTGGACAAGACGCGCCTGACCGCACCATTCGCGGGCGTCATCACCTCCGTCAAGGTCAAGGCCGGAGAGGTGAGCGCCGGGCCAGCGATCACGCTGATGGACAACAGTGGTTTCTACGTGGACATTAACGTCGATGAGGTCGATATTGGCCGCATTCAGGCCGGGCAGCCCGTCGATTTCACGCTGGACGGCTTGCCGGGCACGACGCTGACTGGCAAGGTGCAGCGCATCGCCCAGATCGCCGACGAGAACACCGCCGTCATCAAATACACCGTGCGCGTCGTGCCCGACCCGACCACGCAGCCTATCAAGGTCAATATGACGGCCAACGCCGTTTTCACCGTGCGCGACGTAAAGAACGTCCTGCGCGTGCCCAATCAATACCTGCGGATTGACCGCGTGAACAGAGTGATCACGGTTAATCGGGTGAATGCCGATGGATCGCTGACCGAAGTCCCGGTAACGCTTGGCCTGGAAGGAACCGACTACAGCGAAGTCCTGTCCGGGCTGGCCGAAGGTGACACCATCGCCCTGAGCGGGGTACGTACCGCGAACCCATTCAGCGGCAACTAGGGAGGTATATCATGTATAAACGTCTACGCAATCTGATCCTCCTGGCCGCCGTAGTGATCGTCGTGGTGGCCGTCGTCGCAACGCGCCTGAATGTGCCATCCGCCAGAGCCGAGGGCAGCGTCCCGGTGGACGAAACTGCCGTCGTGGAGCGCGGCAATATCGCGCTGACCGTCAGCGCCACCGGCCCGATCCGCGCCCGCCAGAACGTCGCGCTGTCCTTCCCCATCGCAGGCACGGTCAAGTCGATCCCGGTCACGGAAGGCGACCACGTACTGAAAGGCCAGACGATTGCCATTCTGGATACCCAGGACTTGCTGGATGCCGTTCTGATCGCCCAATCCAGGGTCTTGAACCAGCAGATCGCCCTGCGCCGCCTGACTGACAAGCCGCGCGCCATCGACGTGAAGGCTGCTGAAGCCGCCCTGACTCTGGCGAAAGCCCAGCTTTATGAGGCGCAGCACAGCGGTTACGACCCGTTGCAGGTCAAGATCGACCAGTTGAACGTCGAAAGTGCCAAGAACCAGTTGTGGCAGACCGAGTTGCAGCGTGACATCGACAACAACATCAAGACCTATCTGCAAAAGGACCCGCGAACCGCTCCGCAGGCTGCTTCATTGCCTACCGACAACCAGCACAACGCGGGCATCGTCCAGAAAGATTACACAGTGAAGGTCGCACAGGCGCAGCTTGACGACAGCAAGTCCCGGACGAACGATATTGCGGGTGTCGGGTCGGCACAGGCCGCCGTGACGGCTGCCCAGGTCGATCTGGACAACCTGCTCAAGGGCGGCAGCGCCGAAGAAGTGGCCCAGGCCCAGGCCCAGCTTGAAGCCGCCGAGGCCGCGCTGAAAGCAGCAAAGGCCAATCTTGCCAAAGCCACGCTGGTGGCGCCGTTTGATGGCGTCGTCGCCAGGCTCAACCTGCGCGTGGGCGAACACACGCCTGCTGGCCCTGCCGCCATCATGCTCGATACGCGCAGCTTCTACGTCGATGTGCCGGTTGACGAGGCGGACATCAGCAAAGTGGCCGTGGGGCAGTCCGCCAACCTGACGCTGGACGGTTTGCCGGGCGTTGTGGTCAATGGCAAAGTCACACGCATCGCGGACAGCGGCACGAAGCGCGGCGACGTGGTGTCGTACACCGTGCGCGTCGAGATCGATCCTGCCGGTCAGCCGCTTCTGTCCAGCATGAGCGCGACCACCCGGATCATCACCAGCGAAGTGACGGATGTGCTGCGTGTTCGCAACCGCTTCATCCGGCTTGACCGTGCCACCAGCAAGGCCTACCTCGACGTCTTGCAGCCCGATGGCGGCTACAAGGAGGTCGAGGTCACGCTCGGCCTGCGCAACGACACCTACACTGAGGTCAAGAGCGGGGTAAAAGAAGGCGACACCATCGCCATTCTTGAGAACCAGAATGCGCTGCGTCCGCCTAGCCGTTAATCTGAGTTAGTCCAATTGCGCTAACAACCGCCCCTCGCCACAGGGTGGCGAGGGGCCGGGGGTGAGGTGAAACCATGTTATTCGAGCAGACAATGCACACCGAGCAGTATGTCTTCCCAACCGATGATCGGGGACGGCCAGCCGTCATCGACATCCAGAACATCACCAAAGTCTACCGGATGGGCGACATCGAAGTTCCCGCGCTGCGTGGTGTGTCGCTGCGCGTCTACAAGGGCGAATTCGTCAGCATCATGGGGCCGTCGGGCAGCGGTAAGAGTACCTTGCTCCAGATCCTGGGCGCGCTTGACCAGCCCTCCACCGGGTCGTATTACCTGGACGGCGTGGACGTGGCGAAACTGCGAGATCGTGATCTGGCGACCATCCGTAACCGGAAGATCGGGTTTGTCTTCCAGAGCTTCAACCTGCTCAAGCGCACCAGCGCCTTGCGACAGGTCGAACTGCCCCTCCTGTACGGCGGCGGCAGGGATCGTACCCGGCGGGCACGCGCGGCCCTGGAAGCGGTGGGCCTGAGCCAGCGCATGAACCACATGCCCAACGAGTTGTCGGGCGGGCAGCAGCAGCGCGTCGCCATCGCGCGGGCCATCGTCAACGATCCGGCCATTGTGCTGGCCGACGAGCCAACAGGCAACCTGGATTCGCGCAGTGGAACCGAAGTCCTGAAGATTTTCCAGGAAATGAACCGGACACACGGCATCACCACCGTCGTGGTCACGCACGATCCTTTTGTAGCTCGTCATACGGATCGCATCATTATGCTGCGCGACGGCGTGATCGTCGCCGATCAGGCCGTGCCCGATCCGATCCTGGCCGGAACCGTCGAGCGCCCTTCGGATGATTCTCAGCTTGATAACGTGTTGAAGGACGTGTACTACGCCGGGAAGCAGGAGGAATATGCCTGATGAACATCCTGGAGGCTTTCCGCCTGGCGCTGACCGGTCTGCTGTCCAACCGCCTGCGCTCAATTTTGACGATGCTTGGCATCATCATCGGGGTCAGCGCCGTGATCGCGCTGGTCAGCTTTGGGCAGGGGATTCAGAACTACATCGTCAATACTTTCCAGTCGCTTGGCTCGAACCTGATGTTCGTGCTGCCCATGACCCCCAGCGGCCCTAACGCCAAGACGATCAAGGCCAAGCCGCTGACGATGGACGATGCCAAGGCCATCGCCAACCCGCTGGAGGTGTCGGGCGTGGCGGCGGTAGCCCCCATCTATTCGATCTACGCGACTGTGGTCGTGAACAAGAACAGCATGGTCTTGCAGGTTGGTGGTTCGACACCCGAATGGCAGGTGGCCCGCGAATGGTATCCCGGCCAGGGCCGCTTTATCGAGGACGGCGACGTTTCAACGTCGGCACACGTGGTCGTGTTGGGCAGCTCGGCGGTCAAGAAGCTGTTCGACCCCGGCGATGAACCTGTCGGGCAGGACGTTCGCATCAACAACATCCCGTTCCGCGTCATCGGCGTGCTGGAGACAAAAGGCGGTGGGGGCGGCCTGGCCGATCCCGATCAGATCGCCATTGTACCGATCACGACAGCCCTCACCCGCCTGGGCGATGCCAGGGCGCGCACCAGCAGTGGGGCCTATGCGGTGTCCGCCATTGTCGTCAAGACGATCAGCGACAAGGACACCACGCCCACCAAGAAAGCTATCGAGCGGCTGCTGCTGGATCGGCACAATGTCGAGTATCGCGGCGATGAAGACTTCCAGGTGATCACGTCCGATCAGATTCTGTCGATCTTCGGCAATATCACCGGGCTGTTGACGGCCTTCCTGAGCCTGATCGCCGGGATCAGCCTGATTGTGGGCGGCATCGGCGTCATGAACATCATGCTCGTGTCGGTGACGGAGCGCACCCGCGAGATCGGGCTGCGCAAAGCCGTCGGCGCGCGCTACCTAGACTTAATGCTGCAATTCCTGATCGAAAGCGTCATGCTCTCGGTCATCGGCGGCATGATCGGAATCCTGCTCGGCGCGCTGGTCGCGTTTGTGGCAACGCGCGCCATCCCCAGCCTGTCATTGTCGCTGACCCTGCCGGCAGTGCTCTTAGCCACCGGAGTCAGCACGGCCATTGGCATTTTCTTTGGCATTTACCCGGCCAGCCGGGCGGCCAGCATGAACCCGATTGAGGCGTTGCGCTATGAGTGAAATCACCCGGAAGGCTACGGGCGGCCTCGCCAGCACGGCCACCAGCACGCCGAAAGGCGTCGCGCGGCCAGCCGTAGAAGTCTCGCTGCCGCCGTTCCTCGAGAACGTGCGAGTGGCATTTACCTCGCTCTTTGCGAATAAGCTGCGGGCGCTGTTGACGACGCTCGGCATATGCATCGGCATTGCCTCGGTGATCGTCCTGGTGTCGGCGGGCGAAGCCGTCCAGAACTACATCGCGCAGCAGTTCCTGAGCGTCGGCCCCGACCTGATCTACATCCTGCCGTCGTCCTCGGCCAACCTGTCCCAGGCGTTCAACTCGGTCAGTTCCAACGGCCAGAGTGCCGAGTTTTCACCGTTGACGATCAAGGATGCGGAGCTGCTGCGCGACCCGCTCAACGTGCCGGGCGTCAAAATGGTGGAGCCTGCGCTGCAACTGGTGCGGACCACCGAATATGGCTCCAGCCAGGTGCGCAGCCAGCTTGTCGGCATTTCCGCAACGTACCTGGATATGATTCGCTGGAAGATCGGGTCGGGGCGCGGCATCGACGAGCAGGATATGACCAGCAACGCGCGCGTGGCCGTGCTTGGCGAGACCACCGTCAAAAGGCTGTTCCCGGAGGGCGTGAACCCCCTCGGCGAGACGATCCAGATCGGCGGTGTGCCTTTCCGCGTGATCGGCGTCCTGGAAAAGTACAGTGGCGCGAGCTTTGGCGAGGACAACAACGACGTGATCTGCATCCCACTGACGACGGCCCAGACCCGGCTGCAAACGGAGCGCAATCTCTCTGGCGAGCTGCCGGTCAGCGTGATCGTCATGCAGGCGACCAGCACGGGCACGATTGACAGCGCCGTTGAGGCGACCACGAAGTTCCTGCGCAACCAGCACAAGATCAAGCCCGGCAAAGAGGACGACTTCATCGTGACGACCACCAAAGACCTGATCAAGAGCTTCGACGCGGTGATCGGCGTCATCACCATCTTTTTGAGCGTCATCGGCGGGATCAGCCTGCTGGTGGGCGGCATCGGTGTCATGAACATCATGATGGTCACAGTCACCGAGCGCACCCACGAGATCGGCCTGCGCAAAGCCGTCGGCGCGCGCTACCGGGACATTATGCTGCAATTCCTGACGGAAGCGACGGTGCTGTGCTTTGTTGGCGGCGCGCTGGGCTTGTACATTGCCCTGGTGCTGATTCTGGGCGTGCGTGCCGCCATCCCCGATCTGAATCCAACGGTAAGCCTGCGCAGCATTGTGCTGGCCGTAGGCGTCACCAGTTTCATTGGTATGTTCTTTGGATTGTACCCGGCCAGCCGCGCCGCCTCGATGGATCCGATAGCGGCCCTGCGCTCCGAGTAAGGAGCCAACGTCATGAACCTGAACACCTCACTCTCAAACATCTTCCATCGGGGGCAGGGCAACTCGCCCACCCGGTGGCTCAACATTGTGTATCTGGTGGTTGCCATCGTCATCATTGCGCTCGGCGCGGTGGCAATCGCACCGGCGGTACTGCCACAGCTTCGTGGCGGTCAGGCCCAATCACAGGAGCCAGTGGGCGGCAAACTGCCCGGCGCGGCGAAGGCCGCCCCGACCACAACCAGCACCCCCACCCTTCCGAGCACGCCGACCAGCCTGCCGACGCTGACACCCGCGCCGACGGAAACCGAGATCGTGCTGGTGACGCCCATCATCTACGCCGCTGCTGACTCCAGCACGCCGGTCAACTGCACCGTCACGGCCAGCACAACACTGAACCTGCGGGCCGATCCGTCCGTGAACCAGCGCGCCATTGGCCGCGTGATGGCTGGCTCGGTGCTGCCGGTCACGGGTCGCTCCGCCGATCAGAAGTGGTGGCGTGTGATCAACAATGCCAACAACGTTGAAGTCGAAGGCTGGGTAAGTGCCCAGTACGTCACGGCGGACACAGCCTGCAACGACAGCACGATCCCGGTGGTCGGGCCGACTCTCACGCCAACCCGAACGCCGCGCCCGCGCTGACCTCCCCCTGACCTCCTCTCCGACTGGCGAGGGGTCACTGATGACCGGACGAATATCCAAGCTACTCTGGAACTGTTCGGGAGTCGGCTTCAGCCGACCTTGCAATTTCAGCCCTGTGGCTTTAGCCCAGGGCTTTCTTCCCCTCCACGCGCTGCCGGAAGCGCGCCACGTCCACCACAAAGCGTGTGTGTATGCCCTCGCCGATGCATTCCTTCTCGTCCCAGGCTTCCACCCTAAACGTCACCTGCCGGCCCTCGACGGCGGTCACCTCGGCCCGTGCCCGAACCCGCTGGCCCAACGGCGTGGCCGCCAGGTGCTGCACGTTGACGGCTGTGCCGACGCTGGCCTGTCCCTCTGGCAGCAGCGGATCGATGGCGGCGACGGCTGCCGCTTCCATCAGGGCGATCAGGGCGGGCGTGGCATAAACGGCGATGTTGCCGCTGCCGAAATGGGTTGCGGATAGTGCCTCGGTCACGGTAGCAGAGGACTCGCCGACCAGTCCGATTGTAATCTTGTCCATCGTTGTCCGTCGTGTTACCTTGAACTAAACCAGGACTTGAATGCCGCCCGCCATCCCGGCCTGCAGAAATCTGCGGCGCGAAATACGATTGGCTTTCCGTTTTTTACTCCTCAACATCATCCCTGATTGGGGTTGAGCCGGGCGCTGATGTCGGCCATATTGCCCAACCCGCCGTCCGTTACGACCAGTGCCGCCGCGCCGATCAGCCCCACATCCTCGCCGAGCGCGGCGGGTTCGATCCGCAAATGATCCCAGTAGGGCGGCATGACAATGGCTCTGACGGTCTGGCGAATCGGCGCGAACAGCAGTTCGCCCAGGGCGCTCACGCCCCCGCCGATCACGACCATCTCCGGGCTGAAGAGATGCACCAGGCTGGCGACACCCACCCCGATCAGCCGTGCTGCATTGTAAACAATATCGAGCGCCAGTGCATCCGACTGCTGCGCTGCCAGCCCGACAATCCTTCCATCGACTCGATCCAACTGACCATCGACCAGGGTGTGCATCAACGACGGCTCGCCGCGTGCCAGCCGCTCGCGGGCCTGCTGGCCCATTGCCAGCCCCGATGCCCTGTCCTGCAAGATCACGGGCTGGCCGTTGTCGATGACCAGGAACATCCAGCCTGCTTCCGCCGCCAGCCCTTCGTGACCGAGCAGCAACTTGCCGTCGGCAACGATCCCGCCGCCGATCCCGGTGCTGATCGTCAGGTAGATCACGTTCTGGCAGCCGCGCGCCGCGCCGAGCACCGTCTCCGCCAGGGCCGCAAGGTTAGCGTCGTTGCCCAGGAAGACGGGCAGCCCGAACCGCTCTTGCAGGATGCTGACCACCGGCACATTGTCCCAGCCGGGTAAATTTTCCGCCGAAAAGAGCAGGCCCGTCGCCGGGTTCACCGGGCCGGGCACAGCCACCCCGATTCCGGCCACAGGTGGGCCGTCCTGGGGCAGCGCCTGCTGGATCAGGTCTTGCAGCCGCTCCATAACCGGCGCAAAGCCCTGTTCGGCCAGGGTCAGCGTTTCCTGCCGCATCAGGATGTTGAGACGCTCGTCCAGGCGGGCCACCCGGATGCGCGTGCCGCCCAGGTCGAGGGCGATGATTGCCTTCCTCGGTGTATGGCTCATGGAAGTCCATCCAGTTTGTCACGCAGGAAGGCCACGCTGCCCGCCACTTCGGCCTCGTGCAGCCCGTGAATGATCAGCGGCCCCGTGTACTGCGCCTCGTGCAGCAGCGACAGATAGCAGTCAAAGTCGATCACACCTTTGCCGACGGCGGTTTGCCCTGCCTCACCCTGCGCGCTGATGTCCTTCGCGTGGGCCAGCGCAATGTCCGGGCCGAGCAGTTCAAACGCCTCGTTGAGCACCTGGCGCATACGCGGTAAGTCGCCCGGATGGAACAGGTTGGCGGCGTCGATCACGACCTTCAGGCGCGGCGAGCGCATTTCGTCCAGCAGGCGGCGGCCTTTGCTGGCGCTGTCGATGACGTTGGCGGGTTCCGGCTCCAGGGCCAGTGTCACGTTGTACTTGTCGGCAAATTGCAGGGCAGCCTGCATCGACTCGACCAGGTCATGCCAGGCGGCGGGTGTGTCGTTGTCGGGATGCCTGCGCCACATATCGTCGGGGTCGCGCGTCCCGGTACACAGCGTCAGGATTGACGTGCCCAGCCCGGCACAGGCTGCTGCCAGCACTGCCAGGCGGCGCAGCCCGTCCTGCCGTCTGGCCGGGTCGGGATGGATCATGTTGAACGTGCCCGACAGGGCAGCCATTGTCAACTTGCGCGCCGCGAATTCGCGCCGGATATGGGCGACAGTCTGATCGTCCAGATGATCGGGCATACTCGGCAACCCGGCGCAGGCCATATTGAACTGCGTCGTGTGCAAGCCATGCACGACAATGGCATCCAGCGTTTCGGCCAGCGTCGGGCGCCTGAAGGTTTTGGCGAAGATACCAAGCTGCACGGCTACACGCCTCCGCTCACGTCGCGTAGCATGACCTGCTCGCCGCTCTGCGCCGAGCGCGAGATGGCAACCAGCGCACGCATGGCCGCTACCCCATCATCGATGGTCGAGCCATACTGCGGCGCGCCGTCCAGAATCGTCGAAGCGAAGGCTTCAATTTGCAACTTGTACGTGTAGGCGTCCTCACCGAGTGGGCGGCGGTACTGCCGATCCCTGACCGAGAAGCACTCCACCTCGCTGGCCTTGTGGAACCAGGGCAGATACAGACGGCCCTTAACGCTGCCCATCTCCCCAGAAATGTGGAAGCCTTCCTCGAAGTCGCCGCGAATTGGCAGGTGAATGTCCAGATGTCCCAGGCTGCCTGATGCGAACTCGGTGTCCACAAACCAGCAGAACGCGCCAAACTTTTCCAGGAGCCGGGCGCGCACGCTGACGATCTCCCCGGCCAGCAGCCGCGCCAGATCAACCAGGTGGCTGGCGTGCGTCGTCAGCAGGTAGCGCCGCCGGTCTGCTTTGGGGTTGCCTTCGGGTTTCCTGGCCTTCTCACTGGTGAAGATTAACGGCTGCAAGTTGTCGGTCATGGTGTAGCGCAGCGTCGAGTCGTAGTACCAACCCTTGAAGGACAGCATCTGGCCCAGTTCTTCACGGACGAACTGGTGCGCGAAGACGACGCCCGGATCAAACCGCCGGTTGGTGCCGATCTGGAAGACCAGTTGCGTGTCAGACAACTGATGGCGCAGGCTCTCGCACTCTTCGACGGTTACACCAAGCGGTTTCTCGACCAGGACGTGTTTACGGGCGGCGATAGCGCGCTGGCAGAGCGGTACATGAAACTGGTCGGCCACGCCGATGATCACCGCCTCCACCTGCGGGTCGGCCAGCATGGCGTCGAAGTCGTAATAGACAGCGCGCGGTTCGTGGATGGCGGCCATTTTGTCGGCAAGGTCGGGCGCGGCGTCGCAGATGGCGTACAGTTCGGCGTTGCGGGCCTTGCGGCAGGCGTCAAAGTGGGCGCTTTGCGAGATTGGCCCGGCCCCCAGCACGCCAATCCGCAGCAGACGGGTGTTCTTTTGCATAGGGCTGAATGAGTGATCACGGGTCCTTCGATCAGGCGCTCCAGGCAATCGCAGTCGGCTAACAAACGACGTTGCGAGCAGGCCAGAATACTTCTAGAATTGCCCTGATTATCCAATCGTTTGGCGTATTTGGAAAGGAGGAGCCGTGCTGTCTGCCCACCAGATCGAACAGTTCCGGCGCGAGGGCTATCTTGTCGTGACAGGCGTGTTTTCCGCCGGGGAAGTGAGCGAGTACCGAGCGCATTACATGGCACTGCGCCGGGCACAGGCTTACCCTGGCGATTTCGCGGGTGTGCCGATTAATGCTTCGTCCGACGAGCAGCCCGATCCCTTGCAGCAGTACCCGCGCATGATCCACATGCACCGCTGGGACGAGGCCAGCCTGCGCTGGCTGATCGAGCCGCGCCTCCGCGACATGCTGACGGATTTGCTGGGGCTGGAGCCGCTTGCCGTCCAGACGATGTTGTACTTCAAGCCGCCGGGGGCACGCGGGCAGGCCCTGCACCAGGATCAGTTTTACCTCAAAGTACAGCCGGGGACGTGCATGGCGGCGTGGCTGCCGCTGGACGACTGCGACGAGGCCAACGGCTGTCTACAGGTCGTGCCGGGCAGCCAGGACTGGCCGATCCTGTGTGCCGTGCCCGCCGACACGACTCAGAGCTTCACGGACGTGACCGTGCCGCTGCCGGAGGGCGTGAAGCCAAAACCGGTCATCATGAAAGCCGGGGATTTGCTATTCTTCAACGGCTCGCTGGTACATGGCAGCTCCCCGAACACGACGACAGATCGCTTCCGGCGCTCGCTGATCGGGCACTACATCGTGGGCGATGCGGAAAAGGTGGCCGAGTTTTACCATCCTGTCCTGCGCATGGACGGCAGCGTGGTCGAACTGGGCAAGAGTGAAGGTGGCTCAAGCTGCGGCATCTGGGTTGACCGCGAGGGCAACCCGGTCATCGAAATGGTGGCGAAGGGCAGCGTCACTGCGCCAGAACACGAATAGTTTAGTTTCAATGCCTCAGCCGGCATTCGCGCCACCAGATGAATTGAGTAAGTATATCATCATACCAGGGGGATGGTTTGGCTGCATTCAACGGTTTGAACATGAGCCTGGGCAACCTGTCGCGGCTCTCCAACGCGCAGACTCGCTCCATCAGCGCTGAGAACTTCACGGGCGAAAAGGGCCAGGGCGGCATGGCCCTCGAAGGCACGGGGCAACGCGCGGCGGAAGACCTGGGCCAGGGCTGGAAGGTGTCGCCCTCGATCAACATCGCGCCGCTGGCGACGGTCACGCTGGCCGAGATCAGCGGGCCGGGCGCGATCCAGCACCTCTGGCTGACCGTCCACCCGAACTGGTGGCGCTGGCTGATCCTTCGTTTCTATTGGGATGGCGAGGCGACGCCTTCCATCGAAGTGCCGCTGGGCGACTTCTTCTGTAACGGCTGGAATGTGCGCTGTAACGTGAGTTCGCTGGCGGTGGCGGTCAACCCGGCGGGTGGCTTCAACTGCTACTGGGAGATGCCCTTCCGCCGCAATGCCCGGATCACGCTCGAAAGCCTGTGGCCGGAGGAGATTCGCGGCTTCTACTACCAGATCACCTATACCCTGACCGACGTGCCCGACGACGCGGCGTACCTTCACGCGCAGTGGCGGCGCAGCAACCCGCTGCCCTACAAAGGCGTGCATACCCTGCTGGACGGTGTGCAGGGCCAGGGGCACTACGTCGGCACGTACCTGGCCTGGGGCGTCCATAACAACGGCTGGTGGGGCGAAGGCGAGATCAAGTTCTACATGGACGGCGACCAGGAGTTCCCGACGATCTGCGGCACGGGAACTGAGGATTACTTCGGCGGTGCGTGGAATTTCGAGCACCCGCAGGGACAGTACGGTGTGTTCTCGTCGCCCTATTCGGGGCTGCCGCAGGTCATCAAACCGGACGGCCTGTACCAGAGCCAGCAGCGCTTCGGCCTGTACCGCTGGCACATCATGGATCCGATCCGTTTTCAGCACAATCTGCGCGTCACCATCCAGGCGCTTGGCTGGAATGCACAGCACAAATATCTGCCGCTGCAAGACGACATTGCCTCGACGGTGTTCTGGTATCAGGCCGAGCCGCACACGCCCTTCCCGGCGCTGCCGCCGCGCCATATGCTCGAGGTGATATGAATTGCACCGAGAATTTGACAGGGCTCGGCACGGTTACTACAATCCGTGATAACGTGAACAAATATATTGACTCCACGTCGATGCTCGATCTCATCGAGAGAAAGGAGGGCGTAAAATGCGCTAACTGCCTTTGTTCTCGTCTCAAAACGGAAGCATCGCCGGATAGATGTTCTGAAAGAGGAACCTATGCTTAAGAAAGTGACGTTTGCTTTACTCATCCTGTGCCTGGTGTTGGGCCTTTCGCTGCCCAACGTCCTGCGTGCCCAGAACAAGAAAGTTTTCTACTGGATTTCGCACGGCGCGCCAACCGACCCGGTCTGGACGTACTTCCTTAAGGGAGCGCAGCAGTGGGCCGCCGACACTGGCAATGAGGTTCGTACCTCCTTCCACAGCGGCGACGTGCCCTCGCACCAGGAGGCCGTCCGTGCCGCTATTGCTGCTGGCGCAGCAGGCATTGTGACGAGCACCCCCGATCCGGGTTCTCTGACCCAGGTCATCTCTGAAGCTCACGCCAAAGGTATCCCGGTCATCGTTATCAACACCGAAGACAAGACCAGTGGCCGCGATGCCTATGTGGGTGGCGATAACGTGCAAATTGGCGCTCGTTGGGCGCAGTACCTGGTCGATAAGGGCTTTGTCAAGAAGGGCGATTTCGTATGGATGCCCGTCGAAGTGCCCGGCGCGACCTATCAAGTGCTCGAAACCAAAGGTGTCGCCAGCGTGTTTGACCCGCTTGGCATCACCTATGAGATTACCGAGGCCAAGCTCGACCAGGCCGAGATCATCAGCCGCATGTCGGACTACCTGACCGCGAACAAGGCCAAGATCAAAGCGATTATCGGCCTGGGCGACCTGGTGACGGGCAGCATCAAGCGCGTATTCGACCAGGTGGGCCTCAAAGCCGGAGCCATTCCGGTGGTGGGCTGGGGCAACTCGCCCGACACGGCCCAGGAAGTACTGGACGGCTACGTGAACGCGGCCATGTGGCAGGACCCGCAGGCTACCAGCTACATGGGTCTCTCGATGGCGGCGATGGCGGCCAGCGGAATTCCACCGGGGTTCGACATTCTGGTCGGAACGCTGTACGAAAAGGACAAGGCCGCGACTTATCTCAAGATCATGCAGAGCAAGTAAAGGGGATCACCTCACCCCCTGACCCCCTCTCCGAATTCGGAGAGGGGTGAGGCTGGACAAAATGAGCTATGAGGCTGGGGCGATGACACCAGCCTCATTCTGATTGTCGGTTTCTCGAGCAACAGCAATAGAAAACCTAAATGCAATCAACCCCGCTCCCTCAACGACTCATCGCCCGTGCCGAGTTTGGGCCATTCGTTCTGCTGGCCCTCGAAATCATTATCTTCTCGGTGTTGTCGCGCGGAGCCTTCCTCGCACCGGAGAACATCACCAACCTGTTTGCTTTCACGCCGGAACTGGGCATCATTGCCATTGCTATGACGATGCTCATGACGGCAGGCGAATTCGATCTGTCGGTTGGCTCGGTATTTGGCTTTGCGCCGGTCATCATGTGGACGATCTCCAACAAGGGGTTTGGCTCCTTTGAGGTCGGCTTCCTGGTGGCGATGCTGCTGGCAGTTGTGATCGGCTTCGCCAACGGCTGGTTCGTCACCCGGCTCCGCATCTCGTCGTTCCTGGTTACGCTGGGGATGTTGTTGATTGTGCGGGGCATTGCGCTATACATCACCGCCGGTTTTCCGCAAGGGACATGGCAGGCCCAATCGCCCTTGATGCAGATTGTCGTCGGGGAATTCCTGGTCGGCGACGTGCGCATGTACACCTCGCTGATCTGGTTCATTGTACTTGCGGCTATCCTGGGTTACATCCTCACACAGTCCAAAGCCGGAAACTGGATTCAGGCGGCTGGCGGTAATCCGGTGTCGGCCAGTGCGCGCGGTGTGCGCGTATCGCGCACCAAGATCATGCTGTTCATCCTGACGGCGGTGCTGAGTGCATTCGCCGGCATTGCCAGTTCGATCCGCGTCACCTCCGCCAACCCGAACAGCGGCACGGGCTACGAACTGGAAGTCATTGCAATGGTTGTGATCGGCGGGACAGCCCTGACAGGTGGGCGAGGAACGATTATCGGCACGATCCTCGGTGTGTTTATCCTGCGCCTGATGCGAACCGGCATTGTCCTGATCGGCGTGCCGGGTCTGGCATACAATATCTTTATCGGTGCGATCATCCTGGGCATGATGGCCCTCCATTCCTGGCTCGAAAGAAGACACCACGCGGGGACGTGAGCACAATGGCAGAAGAACTCGTTCGGATGGAGCACATCAGCAAATTCTTCGGGCGCGTGCAGGCGCTTAACGATGTGACCTTTGCCGTCCGAGAACGTGAGATTGTCGGGCTGCTGGGCGACAATGGCGCGGGCAAATCGACATTGATCAAGATTCTATCGGGCGCGCTCACCGCCGATAGTGGCGACATCTACATTCACGGCCACAAGGTCGATATCCGCAACACCACCGATGCGATTGCGCACGGCATCGAGACGATCTACCAGGACTCGGCGCTGGTGACGCAGCTTTCGATTGCGCGCAATCTGTTCCTGGGCCGCGAACCAGTCAAGGAGCCGCGCTTCCTGAACCGGATGGATCAGGAAGCGATGAACGCTGCGGCCAGCAGGCTACTCAAGCAGGTGGGCATCAAGAAGGACATTCCGCCGACCACACCGGTCAGCGCGTTGTCCGGCGGTGAGCGTCAGGCCGTCGCTATCGCCCGCGCTATGTACTTCGAGAGCGAACTGATCATCCTGGACGAGCCAACCAACAACCTGGGTGTCGAAGAGACGCAGGGCGTGCTGCGCTTCGTGCGCAGTGCCCGCGACTCCGGCCATTCGTGCATCTTCATCGCGCACAACATCTACCACGTGTTTCAGGTGGTGGATCGCATTGTGGTGCTGCGGCGCGGCAGAAAAGTCGCCGATGACATCGATCCGAAAAAGACGACGATTGAGGAAGTTGAAAAGATCATCACCGGGCTGGTCGAAGTGCCGCAGAACAACGCTGCCTAGCGAAATTTGCCCGTTGGTTGATGTCCGGCGAGGCGTTTCTCACCGCAATGAACTGGCTGCGCCGCGCGCTCGGCCCCGACGCAGAGGACGAAGTGCACTGCATTTCGGACTGGGGTCACGATTTTCGCCCGAACTACCGGCGTATCATGCGGATTTTGCGGGAACTGCCGCCACGCACCGCCATCATCGGCACAACGGCCACAGCCAACACGCGCGTCGTCGAGGATGTGAGCGAGGGGCCAAGCTCCACGTCTTGCGCGGGCCGTTGACCCGCGAGAGCCTGAACCTGTATGCCTTATGCTGCCCGAGGCGGGAAGCGACTCCGGCTATCCGTTCGCGCTGACGAAAGGCATGGCGCGGGATGGCGGATAAGCAGCGAGAAACCTTACACTGTTGAACACATTGTATTGCATCAGTTAAACTTCGCCACAGAGGGAGCGATGATGGTGGAGGATACAGACTTGGACGCACTTAAACTGACAACTCATGTAGGTGAGGACGGTATTCTCAAGCTCGACCTTCAGACAGGTGTGGTCAACCGTGATGTGGAAGTGCTCATTGTCCTGCAACCGATAGCACGTGAAACTACTCAGGATAAGGGCTGGCCTGTTGGCTTTTTTGATCGTACCTATGGCGCTTTGGCCGATGATCCTATTGAGCGTCCTTCGGAATTGCCTCCCGAGGAACGAGATCAGGTTGAATGAAGTACCTTCTCGATACAAACGCCTGTATTCGCTACATCAATGGCCGTGCGCCGCTGTTACGAATCAGGTTGGCGGCAGTGTCACGCCAGGATGTCGGTGTCAGTGCAATCACCAAAGCCGAAATGTTCTATGGCTCGGCCAAGAGTCAAACGCCCGAACGATCCCTGGAAAAACAACTTGAATTCCTTCATACTGTTCAATCGATACCATTTGATGACTTTGCTGCCGCTGTATACGGCAAGATGCGAATCGAACTTGAACGTCAGGGAACCTCTATTGGGCAACACGACATGCTTATCGCTGCCACTTGCCTGGCGAACAACCTGATACTGGTAACGCATAACACCAGTGAGTTTGGGCGTGTTGCCGGTTTGAAGATGGAGGATTGGGAAATCTGAGTTGGCGAGCGGCCCGACTTTCCGTGCGGCTGTGCTTGCAGTGCCGAGGTAGGTTCCTTATCGCTAATCCTTCAACGGAATCGTGACCTTGATGCGCGTGCCGCTGCCGGGTGTGCTGCACAGTTCAAACGTACCGCCGAGCAGTTTGGCCCGCTCGTTCAGACCGATCAGGCCATAGCGGCCTTCCGGCGTCTGTGAGGGATCAAAACCGCGCCCATCGTCTTCAACGAGGAGTGTGACCTGATCCGGCTGCATCCCCAGGGTGACGGTCAGGTGTCTGGCGCTGGCGTGTCGGTTCACGTTGTTCAGCGCTTCCTGCGCAATGCGATACAGGCTGGCCTCCACGCGGAAAGGCAGCGCGCGGTTCTCGCCCGTCGTGGTGAAGGCCAATTCCAGCTTCGACTTCCTGGCGTACTCTTCGGCCAGGGCTGACAGCGCTTCGGGCAGAGTGCGGCCTTCGAGCGGCGCAGCCCGCAGGTCGAGCACCGAGCGGCGCGCTTCTTCCAGGTTGGCGCGGGCCAGGGCCAGCGCGTTCTGGATCGGCTGGCGCGTGCGCTCGGCGTCGGCCCCGCCTTCGAGCAGTGCATCGGCAGTTTCCAGTTGAAGCGTGATGGCGGCCAACCCCTGGGCCAGGGTATCGTGAATCTCGCGGGCCAGCCGGTTACGTTCCTCTGCTGCGCCAAACTCAGCCGTGCGGCTGAACAAGCGCGCCCGCTCAATGGCGATGCTCAACAGGTCGCCCACCGTGTACAGCAAGCGCAAATCATCCGGTGAGAGGCGACGCCAGTCGGCGCTGGCAACGTTCAGCACGCCCAGGCTTTTGCCGTGCGCGTAAAGCGGGATGGTGGCGTGGTAACGCAAGCCATCGGTTCCGGCCACCAGCCCTTTCAGCCGCGTGCAGGTGATGATGCTGACGTTGGCGGCGGTATCCAGGTCGCCCGCCTGGTACGCTTCCAGGCAGTAACAGTAGTCGGAGCCGTTCATCCGTTCGGGCGAATTGGCAAGGGCAGGTGGCAGGTTCTGGGCTGCCACCAGGTACGGTTCGCAGGTATCCTCGCGCAGCAGCCATATCCAGCCCGTTTGCAGGTCCAGCAGTTCGGCGACCTGGGCCAGCGTGGTGTGCAACGCCTGAGACAAATCCACTTCGCGGTTAAGCGCCTGCGCGATTGAATTCAGGATGGACAGTTCACGGTTACGCCTGCGTAGTTTTTCGGTATCAGATTCGCCTTTCGTCTCGGCAGCCACAGGGTCCCCCTTCTCTCCTTGAACGCATTATAACATGCTCGAATGGCCGTGCGGGCTGGCCCTCAAACGGCCTATCATTCGACCTGCCGGTGGAACGGATAGCGTGAGAGATCGCTAAAAACTTATATAAATGATGCGGCAGACTTTGCCCGTTCCGTATACTTCCTGATACACTAGCAGGCGGATGTTCATGAAAAGCTCGTACAGCCAGACCTCAAAGCACGGACATACACACCTTTTTTCCGAATCGAATGGCATATCAGGTCTTCGGCCTGGGGGATCGTGGGGATTTGGTAACACCTGCGGAGCATGATCAGGAGCGGAGCATGGATTCAGATAAGACCGATAAGGTTCCGGTGCAACCGGAGCAGAAACCTGTGACGCCGGATGCGCCCAAGCCCGAAACGCCAGAGGCAAAGACCAACACGGCTGTCGATAAGGCCCCGGGAAAGCCAGAACAGCGGGCGCCGGCTCCCGATTCCGCCAAAACTGCGACGCCTGAAATGGACAGCGACATTACTGCCAAGCTTCCCCTGGAAGAGATCCGCAGTGCCGCGAATACAGAAACGCCCCGCGCTGTGACACAGGAAGTAGGTTGGGTCACGGATAAGGGAATGGTGCGCTCCAACAACGAGGACAGCCTGGCTGCCGTTACGCTCAACGAGGCGACCAACAATGCGGCGCAGTCCGTTGGCCTGTACGCGGTGGCGGATGGCATGGGCGGCCACGAAGCGGGCGAAGTCGCCAGCAAAATCGCAGTGCGCACCGTGATACGTAAACTGATGGAAGAAGTGACCGTTACTGACGAAAGCTTGCCGGAGAATTACCAGAACTGGTTAAAAAGCGCCGTCGCCCTGGCAAACCAGATCATCTACAACAAGGCCAATGAAACCAACAAGAGCATGGGGACGACGCTCGTTATGGCGGTGGTCGTCGGGCGGGACGTACACATTGTGAACGTCGGCGATAGCCGCGCCTATGTCATTTCCCCGACCAGCGTCCGGCAGGTCACGCATGATCATTCGTTTGTGCAAGCGCTTGTTGATTCAGGCGCGATCTCCCAGAAGGAGGCTAACGAGCACCCCCGCCGCAACATTCTGACCCAGTCCGTAGGCGCGCAGGAAGAACTGACCATCGACCTGTACAACGAAACGTTGGGCAGCGATGAATGGCTGCTGCTGTGCTCAGATGGCCTGTGGGACATGTTGAGCAATGAGGAGATCGGGCGTATTGTGCGCAGCGCCAAATCGCCCAGCGAGGCGTGCCAGGCGTTGGTAGACGCGACTAACGCGGCTGGCGGCCACGACAACATTGCGGCGGTGCTGGTGCGTCTGGCATCGCCGCCACCAAAGGCAGAAAAAACGGCGGACGGCGACGATACGCTCATCCTGCCCACGCCCGCCCAATCATCCGAGTCATAGGGCAGCTTCGGGCTGGCGCTCGGTCACGGCTGGAGCCGCGGGCAGCCCGATGTCACTGGTGCTTTTCGCGCTCGAATCTGCCTTGCGGAACCATACGGCGCCGTCTGTGCCGAGTCCGAAGGGTTCCCAACCCTCGCCAAGTAAAGCCTTGATCGTGGCGTCATAATCGCTCAACACGACGGAACGCGCCCCTCGCCTGGCGTCGCACATCCAGAGCCGCACCGTCTCCCCAAGTGCCGCAATAGACGCGAGTTTGTAATTCATGTTTCCCACCTTGAATGAATCCGTCCATAGAACATATATTCTACCACAAAGTGGTGTCAAGTACCGCAACAAACGGCCCGGCTTTTCTTCATCCTGGAGGCGCAACTGGCCGTCGAGAAGTGGTGTGAGCACTGCGCCAGCGGACTGTCTCCATCGAGGTGATGCAAACTGACAGCCATGCGCCGCCAGCCGCATACCCGGCAACCACGTCGCTGAAGTAGTGGACGCCCAGGTAGAGGCGGCTCAGGCCGATCAGCAAGACGAGCAGCAGCGTCCCAACGATGACGGCGATGCGCTGCCAGCGATGCTTCAGGCCGAGCAGGACGAAATAGGCCAGAACTCCGTAAGCAATCGCCGAGAACATGGCATGTCCACTGGGAAAACTGTAATTCGCAGCAGTCTGCAACGGATCAGCAAAGATTGGGCGAGGCCGCGCGAACAATTGTTTGAGCAGTTGGTTGAGGATTTCGCCACCTGCCCAGGCCACTACCCAGGTTACCAGATATGTCCAGCGCCGCTGGATCGCCAGGACAACCGCGACGATGAGGACAATTCCCCACAGAACCTGGAAACCAAGCAGACTGAAAAAGAGGAAGATCGCTGTGGGCACAGGTCTGGCCCAGGCGTGCAGTGCCAGCGCCAGGTTTTGATCGAATTGCACCAGCGCCGCATTGTTCAGCACCGATCTCGCCAGCAAGCCAAACAGCAGTGTTCCCAGGACGATCACCAGCAAGCCCACGAACAGATGCAGACCGAGATTGCGTTGCGAGTCTGTTTGCGACTCTACCACCTTCGCACCACCTCGACTACCGGATACTTCTATTGTTCGTGTGTTATGTAACGTGTCAACTAAGGAATCGATGAGTCCCGCAAGGCAAGCGTGCGCGGACGGCAGGCCAAGAAAAGGGTGAGGTTATTTTGCTATCCGCAGTTGATCGTAGCGCAGCAGGAAATTCGGCTCGATGGTAATGCCCGTCACGCCGTCCCAGGCTGCCAGCAGTTGCCGGTTTTGCCACAGCGGGATCGCTACCACGTCCGGCATGGCAATGGCCTGCACCTCCTCGTAGAGCGCCATCTGCCGGATCGGATCGGGCATCTGCGCGGCCTGGTCGAGCAGCCTATCCACGTTCGGATTGGCGTAGTGCGCGCCGGAGGCGAGCGTGCCCGTCGAATGCAGCAGGGGCCGCAGGTAAGCGTCTGGATGAGGCACGACAGGCGTCCAGCCAACCAGAATCAGAGGGAACGTGCCGCGCTCAAGCTGCTCGACAAAGGTGTGCGGTTCGCTATCCTGCTGTGAGAGACTGAACGGGCCGTTCCTGACCAGCGTGTTGACCAGCGTGTCGCCTGCGTCGAAGTACAGGTCACCGTACAGACCGCGCGAGGTCATCAGTGCCGCCTCGACCTGTCGGTACTTCGAATAACCGGCCTTGTCCAGCAGGCTCGCCGCCTGTTCGGCGTTGAATTCGGGATAAACTGCGCTCCTGGTCGAGGCCAGTTCTGGGGGCAGCAAGCTGTATAACGGCACTGCCGTATCCAGCAGGCCGCTCTTGGCGATCAGCGGGCGGTCAACGAGCGGCAGCATGGCCCGCCGTAGGGCCGGGTCGTTGAACGGTGGCTCTGACTGCGACACAAGAATATAGAAGGTTTGCAGGCCCGGCCCCAGCGTCAGGTGAATGCCCTTGACGCTGGTGGCATTCTGAGCGTCGTCCGGCGGCAAGCCGCGCCAGGCCACGTCTACCTGGTGCGCTTTAAGCGCCTCGCGCAGGTCAGCGGGTCGATCAAAATGCCGGAGACGAATCGTGCGGGTGGCAGGCGGCGCGCCTCTCCAGGCCGGGTTTGCCGTCAGGGTGATCGAGTCCGCATCCGAGGCCCCCACACGATAAATGCCGTTGCTGCGCCCGGCTTGCAGCGGGAAATAGGGTGGCAGCGCCACAAGCTCTTCCAGGTATGGAACCGGTGCAGTCAGCGTCAGGCTGAGTGCGCCATCCCCTGTCACAGTAGCTGCCTTGATGTACGGCGCGACGACAACCCGGCCCCGCCCGTGCTGCACGGCACGGCTGATCGAGTCGGCAAAGGTACGCGCTGTAATGGGCGTCCCATCGTCAAAGGCCGCATCGGGCCGGATCGTAAAGGTATGGATCAGCCCATCGGGGCTGATCGTATGCGAGGCGGCAAGGGCCAGTTCGTAGCGCAACGTGCCCGGAACCTGCCGGGTCAGGCCAGTATACAGATGGGTGAGCACTTCCCAGGCAAACACGTCCCCGGCCTCGGCAGGGTCGAGTGAGGGCAGGGCTTCCAACGTGCCGATGGTCAATGTCGCCGGTTCATTTTGCGCATGGACAGGGCTTGTAACGATAATCGTCGCCAGCGCCAGCAGCACCATCGCCGCTCGGCGTATTCTGAGGTATGATAATCTCACTGTCAGTAAGCTTCCAACACTACAACCGGGTGACAATTGTATGGCAACCGTATTAATTATCGAGGACATGGACGATTTACGCATCATGATGCGCCGCATCTGTGAAGTCCTGGGCCATGAGGTCGTCGAGGCGCGAAACGGCGACGAGGGCATCACGGTAGCTCAAGCCAATAGACCGGCGCTGGTCATTGTAGACCTGGCGATGCCCTTTGTGAGTGGCGCGGCGGTCATGGAATTCCTGCGCGGCAGTGACACCCTCAAACAGACCCCGGTGATTTTTGTGTCGGCGCTGCCCAATGCCGACGAGGTTGCCAGACAGTACAACGCCGAAGTATTTCTGCGCAAGCCGTTTGTCCCGGACGCCCTCCGGCAGGCCATTGCCCGCTTCACGCTCCAATAACCCGACTATGTGGAAACGAAACGCGCTCCTGATCCTGGCAGCGCTGCTGATCGGCGCGTTGACGTTGCTGGCCTCGGTGAGCCTGCTGCCAGCCGCGCCCATAGCGCCCACACCGACCTGGCCGCAAGGCATCGAGCTGCCCAACAAACTGCCGCGCATACCATGACACGTCTGCCACGTTGGGACTGGGGCGCACAGCCTCACTTGGCGCGTGCGCCTTCGGCGGGGCACGTCAGGTGGCGCTCTGCCAGGCCCTGGATGCGGAACCACCAGCGCGAATCGTAAATGACCATGCTGTTGCCGGGGTGGCAGGATCGATAGAAAAACTGCTCGAACAGCCGGTGTTCAGGCGGCAGCGGCACGTTGAAGGCTGTCCAGGTCACGCCCGGATTCAGGCTCCCCGATGTGCTTGCCGACGGAATGTTGGATGAGTACAGGTTATGGGCCAGGTAGGCATCGGTGACGCCAAAATAGAAGCCAACCGGCGCAACCAGCAAGTAGATCGCCAGTACGCGCACGAACCAGCGGCTGTCCTTGAGTGTGCGCGGCAGCGACTCATGCCAGGGCGCGATGAGCGCCAGCCCGGCAAAGGCCAGGGCTGCGTTCCAGGGCCAGACCGATTGGTTCCAGTTGTGGCCGAGGGGTGACAGGTCGAGCAAGATGCCCAGGTGCAGGCCCAACGCCATGAGGCCAGCCAGCTTGCGCGTGCGAGGGAAGATGGCGAGCAGCCCTGTGCCGGACTCGGCTGCCACGATGACGAAGCCGAAGTTATCTCGCAGCCAACTCGGTGGAGTGGGGATGAGGCCAGTCAGCATCCACTGAGCGCCGCTGTTCATGAAGGCCGGACTGAGCAGTTTGTTCAGACCCGCAAAGCACCATAACGCGATCAGGTGGGCACGGGCCAGCGTCTTCAGATTCGGATCGGGCAGCGTTCCCCACAGCAGAAAGATCAGTGACACGATCTCCGGCTGCAACCGCGTCTGGTCAATCAGGACGGCATAGGCCATGAGCGCCGTATGCAGGACAATGCCAATCTTCGGCCTGACCAGGATCAGGGCCAGCGAGACCAGCAGCACGGCTCCCATATCGAAATAGGGCAGCGGCAGGGCCGGGAGCATCGGCGGCAAGCTGCGCACCTGCCACAGCGGCCAGGTGATGAGCAGGGTGGCGGCCTGACAGACGACCACAAACCAGCGAAACGCCACAAGCAGTGTATCGCCGGAACGAACCGTGCGCAGTGCCGAAACGAGGTGGAACGCTAACGGGTGAACCGACCAGGCACTTTCAACACGCAAAAGCATTGCGCGAAGGTTCACCATTTGATGCCTCGTAACTGTCTTTGGCCTCTAAAGTACAGAGCACCCGCGCGGCAAATGACGAATCGGCCCTCTATTTCACCTCACCCTCTGACCCCTCTCCGAATTCGAGAGAGGGGAACCGACGGGCGCTGTGTCAACGACTGACTCCCCTCTCTGCTTGCGGAGAGGGGCCGGGGGTGAGGTTCTGTGTAACACGGCTTGCGGGTTCAGCCCAGCATATTAAGTTCCGTGCCGTCGCACCCGTGCAGATTCCGCGCGCAATCGTGATGAAGTTAGTGCTTCGCCATCGCGCTCACGGCTACTGCGCCGCCTGCGCTGGCCGCTGCGGTTGGGGCGGCGGGGGCTGTGCCCTCGAATGGCAGCACGCGCCGTGCCTCCTTCGGCGGGCTGACGGGCAGAATAATGAAGAAGGTGCTGCCCGGCAGCTTCTCCGAGTCGAAGCCCGGACTCTCCACCCAGATGCGCCCACCGTGCCCCTGGATCACGCCGCGCGCGATGGTCAGGCCCAGGCCCGGCCCCGCACCCATGAACTTGGTCGCGCCCGTCGAATGCAGCCCCGGATCGGACACACGGAAGAACTTCTCGAAGATCAATTCGTGGTTCTTGGGGTCGATGCCGATGCCGGTGTCTTTGATGGCGATCAGGATTTCGTCTGTGCCGGTTTGGGGATTCTGCTGCAAATTGGCGGTGATGTCGATTCGCCCGCCGTCAGGCGTGTATTTGATGGCGTTGGTCACGATATTGCGAAAAGCCTGGACGAGCCGCTGCATGTCGGCCTCAATGGGTGGCAGACCGCGCAGGCCACGCGCTACGAGCGTCAATTTGCGCTGCTTGATGTTTTCCGTCAGCGGCTCGATTGCCAGCCGCAAGACGTTTTCGGCGGTGGTCTGTGCAAAGCGCAAGTCCATCGCGTCCAGGCCAAGCTGGCTCACGTCCAGCATGTCGCCGATCAGCCGTTCCAGGCGATCCGTCGCTTTGCGCAGGTTGTTGGTCATGCCCGCCATCTGGTCGGGATCGAGCATCTGCTGCTCGTTGAGGGCATCGATGATGTCGGTGTAGCCCCGAATCTGGGCCAGCGGCGTCCGCAATTCATGGCTGGCGATGGTGATGAAATCGGTTTTGACCGAGTCAAGCTGCTCGATCCGCTCTTTGGTCGCCACCAGGTCCTTGTTGAGGGCCTGCATGTCGTCGCTGGCCTTACGCAGATCGCGGACTAGGCGCGCATTGCGCAGGGCCACGCCCGTCTGGTTGGCGATGGTCGCCAGCAGTTCCAGGTCGCGCGGGTAGAAGGGGTTATCGTTGGCCTTTGCGCCGCAGGCCAGGATGCCGATCAACTGCCCCTGGACGACAATGGGCGCGTAGGCGCTCATGCGCAACTGCTTGAAGAAGGATTTCAGCTCGGGCGCAACGTCCGCGTACTCGCGGGCATATTCCAGGTCGAATTGCAGCAGCGGCATCCGTTGCGCGAAGAGCGTGTCATACACCGGGCTGTCTTTGGGAATCCAGCCGCGCACGTCGGGCATCTCGCCCAGGCCCTTTGCCGTTGGCTCGACGCGGATCGTGTCGTTGTCGTCGCGCGTTGCCAGGATCAACCCACCGCGCCGCACCCGCAGGGTACTGCGCAGGGCATTCATGGCAACCTCAACCAGTTCGTCCAGTTCGACCACACCCGACACATCCTGGCTGTAGCGGCGCAGCGCGCTCGACATATCCGCCGAACTGCGTCCGGCCAGACGGTTGGTGATCGCCAGCGTGATCGTTCGCAAGGGGGCATAGATCAGCGCCACCAGGATCGCCAGCCCGGCCAGCAGCAGGAAGCCGTTTTCCGCTGTCGGGTCTATGGCGCGCCCGATCAGCAGCGCAGCCAGCACCGTCACGGCGGTCACGGCGGTCAGCACGGCGGAAGAGAAGGCCAGCCCAAGCACACGCCGGATGTCGAAGACCCGGTGGGCCAGCGCGCCATAGACCACACCCACCATGCCGACAAACTGCGCAATCCAACCGATCTCTTTGAGGACCTCGCTGCCGCTGGTTCCCAGCACCGCGCCCATCAGAATGAGCGGGATGATGATAATCCAGAAGAGCGCGCGGTTGGCGATCTCCGGCAGGTGGGCCTTGTAGAAGCTGTAGAACGTGACCAGCAGCACCAACAAACCGAGCACGGCCCAGCCGCCGACGGCTGTGGCTGCGGCAGCGTCCGGCTGGGCGCTGAAGACGGTGCTCAACCAGCCCGGCTGGCCCAGGATTGCGCCGTTGGGGATCAAAAAGCTGACGGCGATCAGCCCGGCCCACCATAGCAGGCCGAGCATCAACATCAGAACGACTCCACTGCGCTGCAAAAATCGCACAGAGAGCGCGGCAAAGACGACCAGCATCAGGCTGGTCAGGTAAACGGCGATAGCGGGCTGTGTCAGCCCGGCGACGAATAGTGCGGCGTATGGCCCCTCGTGTGCGCGAGGGTGCACAATGTGGATGGCCTGTGCCAGCAGCGCCAGAAACAGCGCGCCGAGCAGCCAGCCCTGGAGCCTGCCCAGTTGAAGGCGCGTGCTCAGGGCCACCCCTAGCAAAATGAGGTATCCGACGCTGAGGCCCCCGGCCAGGAAATAGAAAAACGGGATATCCAAGTTGGTTGCTCCGTCCCCTGGAAATCGACCCGACTGGACTATCGTCTATGTGTTATTGTACTCACAAATCCCGATCCGAAAACCGGGTGCGCCAAAAATTAATGCAGATTTCGGACTCGCTGATCGTAGCCGGGGTTGGGGGTACTCGTCCGGCGCGGCCTGGGCTGGCGCGGCGTAGCCGACCCGCGTGGCGAAGCCGAACCGGGATGGCTGGCCTCCCAGGTCTGGGTCACAGCATGAGTCGCATTGTAAGGGATAAATAACACACGATCCATGCCCAGGGACATGACTATGCACACGACAACCAGGAGCAGCAGCACCAGCGCGCCGATCAGGCGATCATTGCGCAGCGACGGGCGTGGTGGGGGGGGCGCACTGAACTCGCTTGGTGCAAACACAGATGACTCCTTTGAACGCGGCTAGTGTCAATACCTTTAAGTTAAGGAGATTTAACTCACCCGCTGCCCCCTCTCCGCTGCGCAGAGAGGGAGAACCGACCGGGCCAGACTCCCCTCTCCACAAGGTGGAGAGGGGATGGGGGTGAGGTCAACTACAGCCCCTCACCGCCTTATCTAAAAGGTATTGCGGCTAGTGTACCTCACCGCATGTGAACCACGAGCACCGGGTCGGGGTCAGTACTGTCCAGGCCGTTTTTATCGCGGTTGGACAGCGCTATGGTGATGATGAGGCGGCTGTCCGGATAGTACAACCGGGCGATGCTTCCTCGGACAGTGATGGTGTCGGGTGTACCCAGATAGCGCAGCACGTCGCCCGCCGTGAGCACGAGCGGGTCAACCTTCGCACTTTGTACACCCAGTCTGTTGGAGAACTCCATGTAGAGCGAGGTGATCTTTGAGGATGGTTCCTCCTCGCCGTTGTGCGTGCCGATCACGAAGCTGAAATTGCGGCCAGACCAGCTCGGCATAAGTGCCTTCATCGGCGGCACAAAATACCGGGCGATGGGATGCGCGTGCATTCTGGCGATCCCATTGCGGTACGTCGTGCTGCCTGGACGGATTCCGAACAGGCAGGGTGGTCTGCACAGCGAACCGTTCGGGTTGGTCATGAACAGGCGGGCGAAATCCGAGAGCGGTTCGCGTCGCGCTGCAACGGCGACGCCACCGGTGATGGCCGTCATCGCCAGCCAGACGATCAAGACACCTTTCACGAATCTGCGCATGACAGCATTATAACCTGTGTTTGCTGTCACAAAGCGAACCACGCTCTCGTCTTACTGTGCAGAGGTAAGCATGAGAGGTGAGGACATGGAACAACAAAAACAGATCGTAATCATCGGGGCAGGATACGCGGGCATGATGGCTGCACTGCGCCTGGCGAACCAAACACGCCGGCAGCCCGTTGCCATCACCCTGATCAACGCCCAGGATAAGTTTGTGGAGCGGATTCGGCTGCACCAGTTGGCGACCAACCAGGCGCTGGTGGAGCGGCCCATCGCTGACATGTTGCGCGGAACGGGCGTGCGCTTTGTGCAGGGGACGGTTACAGCGCTCGACCCCACTCGCAAGCAGATCACGTTGCAGGACTCAACACGTCCCATTTCTTACGATAAACTGGTCTACGCGCTGGGCAGTTACACCGAACGGAGCCGTGTACCGGGCGCTGCGGGATATGCCTTCACGCTGGATCACGCTTCCGCAATGCGGCTGCGCGAGCGCCTGCCGGGAGTGGCGGCGCGCGGGGGCAAGGTGCTGGTGAGCGGCGCGGGCCTGACCGGGATCGAATCGGCGACGGAGATCGCGGAGGTTTATCCGGCGTTGCGGGTCGAAGTGGTCACGAGCGATTCGCTGGAAGATGACCTGTCCATCCCCGGCGCGGCCTACGTGCACGAGACCTTCCGGCAGTTGGGGATCACGCTACGAGAGCGGACAACCATCAATCGCCTGGAGGCTAACCGCGCCCTGACCGGGGACGGATCGGCCCTGCCCTTCGACATCTGCGTGTGGGCCACCGGCTTTGGGGTGTCGCCGCTGGCGCGGCAGTCTGGCCTGCGCGTCAATCCCGCCGGGCAGATCGTGATCGATGCGCGGCTGCGTTCCGTCTCGCACCCGGACATTTATGCAGTAGGTGATGCCGCTTCGTTCGCGCCGGAAAGCGGCCTCTCGCTGCGGATGGCCTGTGCGACGGCGCTGCCGATGGCCGTGCAGGCTGCCGATAACCTGTCGGCCTGGCTGCGCGGCAAGCCGGAACAGCCCTTTGGCTTCGGCTACATGATTCGCTGCATCAGCCTGGGGCGGCGGCGTGGCTTGATACAGTTTGTCGATGCGGACGACAGACCGCAGCCGCGTATCATTACCGGCACAGCAGGGGCGCTCATCAAGGAAATGATCTGTCGTTACGCCTTTGAGGCGTTATCCATGCAGCGACGTGGAATCGGCATCTTGTGGTGGTCGCGCGCTCGCAGCGCCGGGTCAGCGCCGGAACTGACGGCGGCCAGGCTGAGAGGATAGCGAAGGCAAGGATGATCGAAACGTTTGAGGCACTGCGGCCCAGGCTGTTCGGTATCGCCTACCGGATGCTGGGCAGCGCCAGCGAAGCTGAGGACATTGTGCAGGAAGCCTTTTTGCGGTTTCAGGCCGCCGAGCGCACGTCTATTCGTTCCGAGGAGGCGTTCTTGCGTACCATTGTCATCCGGCTTTGCCTGGATCAGTTGAAGTCAGCCCAGGCCAGACGCGAAACCTATCCCGGCCCCTGGCTACCGGAGCCGATCCTCACGGAAGAATCGTCCGGCCTGGGCGACCCGGCAGAACAGGCCAGCCGCTACGACTCGCTTTCGATGGCTTTCCTGCTCCTGCTGGAAAGCCTCTCGCCGGAGGAACGGGCCGTTTTCCTGCTTCGGGCAGTGTTTGACTACGAGTATGCTGAGATCGCCAGTATGCTCGACAAGTCCGAAGCGACGTGCCGCCAACTGTTCAGCCGTGCCAAGAAGCATATCGTCGAACACCGACCCCGCTTTGAAGCATCGCCGGAAGAGCACCGGCAAATCGTGGCGCGCTTCGTGAGCGCGGCGCAGGACGGCGACCTTGAGGGCCTGATGGCGCTGCTGGCCGAGGGTGTGACCACCCACGCGGACGGCGGCGGCAAGCGGCGGGCGGCCATGCGCCCGGTACGCGGGCGCGAGGTTGTGGCACGCTTCATCCTTCGGGGCTTGGAGCTATCCCTCAAGCATGGGGAGACGTTCGAGCGCGCTGTCATCAATGGCCGAGAAGGCTTTATCCTGCGCGATGGAGAGCACCAGGTGACAGAAGTTCTTGCCTTCGAGATCGTGGATGGCCTGATCCAGAACCTGTATATTGTGTTGAACCCGGACAAGCTAACGCACGTTCAGGTGAAGGATTGAGCAGCTTGCCACTGGCCTGATGCCCTCGACTGCGCGGAGAGGGATCAGGCCAGGTTTGCTGAAATTCTCCCCCAATCCATCCTTCGCCGGCCAATGTACGGTATAATCCCGCCTCAGCAAAGCAGAATACAGACACGGTACAACAGACAACATGCCAGCTCGCTTCTGGGCTATTGCCGATACGCACCTGTCGTTCGGCAAGCCGAAAGATATGGCGCGCTTTGGCGAGAAATGGGCCGGACACCCTCATAACCTCGCCGCCGCCTGGAAAGCCAACATCCAACCCGACGATTTTGTGCTGATCGCTGGTGACGTCTCCTGGGCGCAGTCCACGAACAAAATCCTGGCCGATCTGGTGTGGTTGAGCGCACTGCCAGGGCGCAAAGTGCTGCTGCGCGGCAACCACGATCACTGGTGGAAGGACATTTTCATCGTTCGTAAGATCGTGGAACCGATGGGCTTCTATGCTATCGAGGGGGACAGCCTGGCGCTGGATGGCGTTGTGGTCTGTGGAGCCATGGGACACATTGCCCCGGAAGATCCCTATTATGTGGAAGACCCGAAAAAAGATCGTTACACCCGGGAACTGAAGCGGCTGGACAAAGCGTTGCAACACGCGGCAGCGCAGCGCAAGCCGGGCCAGCCTGTCCTGTTGATGATGCACTACCCGCCATTCACGTCGGAGGGTAAGCGAACGGCTTATGTCGATTTGATCAGCCATTACCAGCCGACGCTTTGCCTGTACGGGCACTTGCATCGCCCGTCAGAATGGCAGGTTGCGCAAAACGGGCTGTACGATGGCGTGCACTACCGGCTGGTGGCGTCGGACTATCTGAACATGACTCCCCGCCTGGTCTGGCCGGCAAGCAACGCGTGAAGTCGATAGGTGTACTAATGCTGATACTGAGGAATTGACCTGTGGGCCTTGCCTATTACCGGATCGCACCGGACATGCTGGAAAACCTTCGCCCGCTGATTGTGGCGCACGAGTCTGAAATCGTCGGCCCGCGCGCGCGCGGTTACTGGTTTGACCGGCCCGACGAATACGACTACGTGGGCGTGCGCGACGTGGCGCGGCAACTGGACGAAGCAGGCCAGCGCCATGCGACGGAACGGCTGGAACTTTCCGAAGTCCAGGCGCACAGTTTGTCGCTGTTGGATGTCGAACTGCCGGGCGATGGCGGCGAATTCCCGCCGCCGCTGTTCATGACCAGCGCCGATCCCGACCTGGTGCGGCGCTCGCTCCGAGCGGCGCGGCGACGGCTCGGCAGCAGCCCGGAAGCAGTGGCGAGCCGGCTGGCGCAGCGGGGCGAACGCGATCCGCGCTTCGCGGATTACGTGGACAAGCAAATTCGCCATCTGCGGGAAGCGCTGCCGCTGGTCTGGCACTTCCACGAGCGCGCGGCTGAGGCCAACGAAGCGGTCCTGGTGGTCGATCTGCGCGCCCGTGACCTGGAAATCCCCGAAGAAATCGAATTGGCAGGGATGAGCGAGACGTAACAGCCGCCTTTCAGGAGACGTATGGGTGGACGCCGAATCGCAAAAGAGTCTGCAATGGCTGGGCGATCAGCATTTTGAGGAGCAGCGTTCGCTGCGCGCTGCCGAGGACAACCTGTTCAACTGGGCCATGTCGCTATTCCTGGCCGGGTTTGGCGCGCTGACGGGACTGCGCGGCATCACCACCGCGCAGTGGAGCGCCCAATGGCGGCTGTTGATCATGCTTGGCCTGGTGGTGATCGTGGCCGTGATCTTGCTCATGGCCTTTTTGATCCGCTTCAACTACGAGCGTAACCAGGCAGCGCTCGCCAGAATTATGGCCCAGCTGCGGCAGACTGGCGGCGCGGCGAACATCCCGGAAGGCCCCAGTTTCATCGTGGATCGCTTATTCTTCTACCTGCGCTGGAGCGCTGTCGGCGCGATGGGCCTGATCCTGCTGGTGCTGGTCTGGATGCTGGGTTAGCTTTGGACGGGCAGCCGCTCTATTCCACCCACTGGCCCGTGATCGGGCACAAGTGGGCGGTTGAACATCTGGCCCGCAGCTTGAATCACGGGCGGGTTCGCCACGCCTATCTGATCACCGGCCCGTCGGGGATCGGCAAAACGACGCTGGCCCGCGCCTTTGCGCAGGCGGTCAATTGTCTGAGCGAAGAAGCGCGCCCGTGTGGGGAATGCCGGGCCTGCACCCTGATCGCGCACGACGGCTACGCCGACGTGAACGTGATCCAGGCCGACGGGAACACGCTCAAGATCGAACAGATACGGGACATGCAGCACATGCTGGCGCTGCGCCCGGTGGAGGCACGCTACCGCGTCGTCATCTTGCGGCATTTCCAGGACGCGACGCCCCAGGCTATGGACGCGCTGCTCAAGACGTTGGAAGAGCCGCCCTCTTACGTCATTCTGCTGCTGACGGCAGACACCGCCGACACGCTCCTGCCGACCATCAAATCGCGCTGCCAGCCCATCAACCTGCGTGTGCTGCCCACTACGCTGATCCGGCGGGCGCTGGAAGAGCGCTGGCAGGTCGAGCCGGAACGAGCGGCGCTGCTGGCGCAGCTTTCGGGCGGGCGCATCGGCTGGGCGGTACGCGCCGCCGAAGACGAAACGCTGCTCGCACAACGTAGCGAATGGCTGGATTTGCTCGAAAAGGCTATCGGGCAGTCACGGGTCGGGCGCTTTATGCTGGTTGAACCCCTGAGCCGGGACAAAGCCAGCCTTGCGGCGGCGATGGAACTCTGGCAGAGCTACTGGCGCGACGTGCTGCTGGTCAGCCACAGCACGACGACCCCTATTGCGAACCGGGATCGCCGTCACGCGCTGGAACAGATCGCGGCGGCGGTTAAGGTCGAGGACGTGCAGCGCGTTTTGAACGCCATCCGCCGCACCGCGAAATACGTGGATCAGAACGTCAATGCGCGGCTGGCACTCGAAGTCCTGATGCTTGATCTGCCTCAGTTGCAGCTTATCCAGGCTCCGCCCGGCGTCAGGGAGTGAGGCCCGTAAAGCGGCACGCCCACTGCCCATTCTGCACGAGGTCACTGACACGGTACAACGTATAGCCCCCCTGGACGTGGAGGGGGGCTATCGCACAATCCATCACGGACGGTTCTCCGGGCGAAACAACCCAGTAATCGAATGCGGCCAGTTGATCGGGGGCGGGCCAGTTCCCGACCACCATCTCGACCCCATCGGCGTGGTAAGGCAGTAGCAAATCCTGCGTCCAGATGCGCGATCCGGCGGGCAGCGTGCTCAGGAACAGGGCCATGTCGTAGCGATCCGCGCCCAGGCGCAGCCGGTGTTTGTCGGCCTCGGACATGAGCGGGCGGCGCAGCAGTTCCGGCTTGTAATCGACGGCAGCGCTGGCCGCAGGCAGGGCGAGCACGACAACCAGCGCGACGGTGATGGCCCGCATATAGCGTATCTGCGGAAGACGGCGCGCGATCTCCCGCAGAGCCTGGGCGCCCATCACGGCGGCAAATGGCGTCAGCACGAGCAGGAAGCGCCCATCGTAAGAAAAAAGTGCCCACCAGATCGCAAAGAAGGGCAGGTGGAAGATCAGCAGAAACACCGGCGCGTCAGCACGTCCCCGTGAGCGCCAAGCCTGCCACAGCGCCCAGGCCATGCCCGCCGTGAACAGCCAGCCGATCACCGAATAGCGCGTATCGACCAGGTACGGGAACAGGTTGACGACGGTGCGTTCGGCCCTGGCTATCCAGCCCGTCGGCGGAAGGAGCGCCCCGGACAGTGCCAGGTTGCGCGCATACCAGGGGCCGGCCACGATCAAATACGCCGCCGCGATCAGGATCGCGTTCCGGGCGGGCAGGGTTCGACGGATCAGGGCGCGGTAGCCGAGCCACAGGGCGATGGACAGGATGACCAACAGGCCGCTGTTTTTTGTCCAGGCGGCCAGCCCGGCCATGATCCCGGACAGCAGCGCATCCGGCCAGGCGTTGCTGCGCTCCAGGCGCAGCAGGAAGAGGGCGGTCAGCCCATAGAAGAAACCGGTGGGCAGATCGACGTAGCCCGCCGAGGCCCAGTGCGTGAACATCGGCGTCAGGGCGACGAGCAGGGCTGCCGTGATCCCGACCACGCGCTCAAACAACCACTCGCCGAGCAGGTAGGCAACGCCGAGAATGCCGACGGACAGCAGCGCCGGGATGAGCGCAGCCAGGTGTTCATTGATCCAGCCCGCCGCCTGATGGGTAAAGGCGTACAGGAGCGGAACCAGCATCGGATACATTTCGTACAATGGCCCGCGTGGAAGCTGCCCGGTCAGCGTGATCTGCTTGCCAAACGTGGCGTAAATCGTGATGGCGTCGTCGATGCCGAACGGCCAGTAGATCGCATTGAAGACGATCAATCCGGCCATGACCGCGATGATCGCCACTGCGCCGCGCCACCATCCAGCAACGCCAATGCCCGAAACAGGGGATTTGGACTTCTCCCGTACCCAGACGAGCCAGCCCATCGCACTCACGACTGCCGCGATTACGGTAGCAAAACGCCAGTCGATGCGCAGGCCCGACAGCCCGATCCAGAGCATGATCTGTGAGAGTGTGCCGACACTGAGGCCGAGCGTGGTTAGCGCCAGCAGGACGGGAGAGGTCGTCCTTTGCCGGTTCAACAGCCAGCGCGCCCAGGGGAACATGAAGACCAGGGCCAGCAGCGTGAGCGGCCATGCAAGCAGGGACACGGCTACTGCACCGCTGGCTGCCCGCCGGTTAACGTCGGACGAGAAATGTCCAATAGGGGACGTTTCATAAGTATGTCTTCACGATCTCGACCAACTGCTGTGCCCGGTGGCGGAAGGTATGCTCGCCCAACACGCGCTGGCGGGCCGCTGCGCCCATTGCGCACCGTTCGGAGTCGTGGGCCAGCAGCCAGCGGTAGCGCTCAACGGCCTCGTCCCGGCTGTGGATCACGTTGATCTCTTTGCCCGGCTCGAACCAGGTCTCCACACCGAGATAGGGATTGGAAACAATGCACGCGCCCATACTTGCCAGTTCAAAGGGGCGCGCGCTGGACGAGGCGAACACCGAGGCATGGGCCTTGCGCGTCACGCACAGGTTGATCTTGCTGCGGCAGGCGTATTCGCGCAGCTTGCTGACCGAGAGATACGGCAGCAACCGGGCACGGCCCAGGTCGCCCAGCTGCCGCCCGCGCACGGCGAAGCTCGCCTCTGGCATGTGCTGGCTGGCATAGGCGATCATGCCGTCGATCCACTCCTCACGGTACTCGCGGGTATGCCCGTAAAAGAACACGTCGATGTCCTGCTTTACCTCTATGGGGCTGAACACGTCCGGGTCGGCGGCGTAGTACAGGACGTGGACGTTTTTCGCGCCCATCTCGCGCAGCATGTCCGCGCCGCCGAGGCTGTTCGAGATAAACCCGGCGTACTCGCTCACGTCTGCGCCCTGGTAAATCTTGAAGCCCGTCGCAAACCCGGCAAAACCCGGCAGGCTGGCCGGTACGTCGCCGTCGTAGTACAGCACAGGCTTGTTGAACCTATCCTGCACAAACTTCGCCAGCCCGACCACGTGGTTGAGCGGTATGGTCAGGAAGATCACGGCGTCGATGTCCGGTTGCGCCGCCAGCGTGCGGGTCAGGAAAGCGCGCCAGCGGGGTGCAATCACACGCTGCGCAAGCTGGCGCTGCGCCCGATCCACCAGCGTTTCCGAGGACGCTGCCGTTTCCACGGGGCGAGCCGGGGACGAGCGCCGGAACGTGTCCCGCACTGCCTTGAACAGATCGCCCTCGCACTGCACCGGGTTGGGAAGCGCCCGCCACCACAGGCTTTCGATGGCTGGCCCCTGGTAGGTCGTCGCCAGCACGTCGACTCCCACTTCATATAGCCCTTTGAGAAGCTGCCACCACGACGGTGTGGCGCTGAATGGCTGGGTGAGGTCGAGCGAGGAGGCCAGGATCAGGAGCTTCATGGTGGCAGATTATAGCAGCGCGAAGTCAGCATACAACTGGCTGCCGTTACATGCTACAATCCGGGCGTTGTCACCTTGAGCGGCAGGGTTATGCACATCTCACGCTGTAAACTCATTGAAATGCAGGGTTGCACCCATTACGCCCACGTTACACCTTTACCCCGCCCATCAGAAATCTGACCGCATTCCGTTCGTGCACAGGCAAGAAGCCAGTCGAATTGTCATTTGTAGAGTCTTTCCCTGATGCTCCGCTGGGAGATGGCAAATGCGGGCGCCACAAAACCCGGTTGCCTGCGGTACTGTTGACGGTTGCCCTGCTGCTGTTCGGCTTTACGCTTCGCGTTATCGATGTCGGGGCGGAGCCGCTGCGCTGGGATGAAGTGAATACCGACTATCTGGCTTTTGAATTCGGACACGAGGGCATCCGTGAACCGCTCGGCGTCCGCACGGTGGCAAACCTCAGACAGTCCCCTTTCTTTCACGACGTGTTTGCAGTTTCGTTTGCCTTCGATCCCGATCCGCGCATGGCGCGCCTGTTCCTGGCAGCTATCCACCTGGTTTCGATGGCCTTGCTTTATTTGCTTGTGCGCCGCTATTTCAGCCCACAAACCGCGCTTGTCACATTGCTACTGTACGCGGTCATGCCGCGTGCCATCTGGTCGGGGCGCTACGTGTGGAACCCCTCCCTGACCTTGCCGTTCGTGATCGCCTATTACCTGACGGGGCTGCTCGCCGGGGACGGTAAGCGCTGGGCACGGCGGCTCAATTCCATCATGCTGTGCTGCGCATTCCAGGCGCACCCTGTCGCCGCACTGAGCGGTCTGCTGTTCCCGTTGTTTGTGATCCGAGACTGGAAACGGGCATCAGGCGTGAGGCGAGAACTGGTGTTGGACTACGGCACTGGCTTCCTGGTCAGCGTCGTACTGCTCGTTCCCTGGGTGTACGCCAGCCTGAGATTTGGCCCGAAGGACACGTTACAGGCCGTCATTTCCGAGAGTGAAGGTTTTGCGCACTTCCTCCAACTGCTGGTGAACAACCCTACGCTGCTTGTGTACCGCCCCAATACGCCGACCCTGTACATCCCGATCTCAAAGGCTCAAAGTGTGGCCTTCGCATTGATCGGCTGGTTCAGCATCCTGGCAAGCCTGTATGCGCTGCTCGGCGGCATCCTCCGTCGTCACGTTCCATCGATGGTTATGGGCGCAGCGTTTATTCTGCCCTCGATGGCAACCCTGGCGCTGCCCCGCAGTTTTGACCATTACTTTATTCCGCTGCTGCCCGCCACAGCGATTGTGCAGGCCATCACGCTGGTCGGCGCACGCCCGCGCCGCAGGTGGCTCACTGCTGCAGGTCTGGCTGTCCTTGTGGCAATGAGCCTGATCCAGGCACAGTATTTTTTCTACTGGCTGCAAATCTACGATCATCAGGCCACCTACAACTATGACTGGCAGCCACCGCTGCGGACAGTCCTTCAGTTTCAGAAGGCAGCCATTCAACCGGGACGCGAAACGATCTATTACATTTTCGGCCAGGCGGATGGGCGTCCCTACGACGAGTACTACCGGCTGTGGCGCATCCTGGGCGCGCGTGGCCCTTCGCGGGTGATCAGCGGCGACAGCTACGCATTCCCGGTTCCCAAAGCAGGCGCGACGATCATCAGCTTCTTGCCGGATCAGGTTATCCCCCCTGAGCTGACGACACGTTCTCGGCAACTGGTGCTTGGCAACTGGCTGCGGGCTGTTGAACTGCCACCCAACGCCGAGCTAACCCCGACCTGCGCGCCTGCACAGCCAGAGCAACTGGCAAATGGCGCGACGGTTGTGGGCTATTACGTCCCCGCGACGTCGGATTTTCGGCCAGGCAAAATCTGGAACATCTACGTGCTGTGGCGCAGCACTCTGAATGAGGATCACACCATCTACCAGATGTTTGTCGAACTGGTTGATGGTCAGGGCGAACGCATTGCGCAGCTTGACAGCCCGACCCTGCATACCGACCTGTGGCACGCGGACGAGATGCTCATCAGCCAAGTTCCGCTGACCATCCCGGCCCGGTTGCCGGATGGCGACAACTTTGCCGTGCGGGTGGGCATGTATCGCCTGCCATACACCGGCCCGGTTGCCGTTTTGAAGGACGGCAAGAGCGCTGACGAGACGTGGGTCACTATCCCGTTCTGTTCGGCGGGCGTTGCACCTGTATTTTGACGGAGGGGATGTCGGGCATATCGCGGTAAGCGCTGGCCGGTGAGTCGAGAATCAAGCCTGCGCCTGGCGCGAATACGCTGTGCCGATCACGCGCCCTGGTTGCCATTTGGCGAGCTTACCGGGTCAGGAACAGCAGACGCATGGTTTTGCTCAGTGCCATCGTGGTTTCCGTTATGTCCGTTATGGTAGTGCAAGTTATGAATCTGGTAGGGGACATTGACCACAGCCACCCGTTCCAGTTGCTGTAATGCCAGGTTGAAGATAAACGCGCTGTTCTGGTGAAGGGCCTGCTCCCAGGGCGTTTCCATAACCAGGTGACCCATGATCACGTTGACGAAACTATCGGGATGCCTGGCAAGCTCTGCTTCAACATGCTCACGGATCGGGCTGATAAGCTGGCGATACGGTGATTCGATGATGACCAGTTCGCGTTCGCCCAGCACACTAACCACACGTTCTTGCCACTTCTTGCGCACGATGGCCGACTTTTCAGGGTTGATCTCAATATGCAGCGCTTTCCACGGAACGCCAAGGGCTTCAGCATAATTGACCAGGCGCAGCGTGCCTGCATGAACATCGTCTACCAGTATCAAGCTCACCACCGGGCCGTTGTACTGCTCCAGACGTTTGCCCGCCGCGCTCAAGAGTGCGGCAACCTTGCGGTAGTGATAATGAATCTGGAAGAAACAGAAGACGAGCGCTGGCACCAGCAAGACGATGAACCACGCCCCCGAAGTGAACTTGGTCACGGTAAAGACGATCATGACGACGCCCGTAGCCAGCGCACCAAACCCACTCAGCAGCATGTGCCGCTTCCAGTGCGGGTCATATTCCAGCGTGGTTGCTTCTGTCTTCACCACCTCGCCGGGCCGCATGTGCCCCATTTTCCAGGCGCGTACCACCATGCCCGTCTGAGACATGGTAAAGCTCAGGAAGACGCCGATAGCGTAGAGCGGGATCAACGCCGAGGTTTCAGCCTTGAAGAAAATGACCAGCAGGGTCGCCAGCCCCCCCAGGGCCGTGATGCCCCAGGAGAAAACGAGGCGCGTTCCCCGGAACGTCAACTGGCGGGGCAGGAATCCGTCCCCGGCGTGAAGGGCTGCCAGGCGCGGAAAATCTGCGTAACTGGTATTGGCTGCCATGAGCAGGATGAGCGCCGTACCCGCCAGCGTCAGGAAATAGAAGAGACTGCCGTTGCCAAACGTTGCACGGGCAATCTGAGAAATGACCGTTTCGGTTTCTGAGGGCACGGCGTGAATCTGATGGGCTAACAGCGTGAACCCCAGAAAGATGGTGATCAGGATGCTGCTCATCATCATCAGCGTTGCCGCTGCATTCTTGCTCTTGGGTTCCTTGAAGGCCGTAATGCCGTTGGAGATGGCTTCAATCCCCGTGAGGGCCGTGCAACCGCTTGAAAAAGCACGCAGGATCAAGAACCAGGTCAGTGGTTCGAGCGTGCGGTGAATGGCCTCAACCCCCTCGACAGGCGTCAATTGACCGGTGGCATACTTGATGCCGCCGACGATCAAGGTCAGGAAGGCCGCTGCCAGGAAGAAATAGGTAGGGATTGCGAAAACGCGGCCTGACTCCTTCACGCCGCGCAGGTTCATGATCGTCATGACGATGATGACGCCAACAGCAAACTCAACCCGGTAGCCCTGCAACCAGGGTATCGCGGACGCGATCTGGGCGGTGCCGTTGGAGATGCTGACGGCAACGGTCAGAATGTAGTCGGTTAGCAGGGCTGCGCCGGCGATCTGGGCGGGCAGTTCTCCCAGGTTATCACGAGCGACGATGTAAGCGCCACCGCCGTTCGGATAAGCGTAGATGGTCTGACGGTATGACAGCGTGACAATGACGAGTAACACCGAAATGGCAACAGCGATGGGGATTGAGATGCCTAAGAATGCCGTACCTGCGAAGGCCAGGATCAGGAGAATTTCCTCGGTAGCATAGGCTGTCGAGGAAAGCGCATCCGAAGCGAAAACGGCCAGACCGATGAAACGGCTGACCGCCTGATGAGGCAAATCCTCGGTTGCCAGGGGCCTGCCTATGAGCAGGCGCTTAATAAAAGACAATCTCGGCGGTGGCGGCGCGGAAGGATAACCCGCCTCCGTCCTGGTCTTCGGCAAGGATTGGTTACGTGTATCAATTCGCTCTGACATAACATTTCCTGCCGCGTGTTGAGGCCTTTACCCAAAGGTAAGCCGCCTGGGTCGGCAGGATGCGTATCCTCCATCGCTTGGCTTCAGAACTCCCATTCGCCGCGTAGGCCGAACAAGAGATTCTCATGAGAAGATAGTATAGACGCCAGCGCGTCAAGATCTCATAAAGATAAAGCCTGTCGGCATAAATTTTTCGTAAAGATCGAGCTGTCGGCACGGCTGGTCGGGTTATTTGTGACTGGCCTGGGCGAGGACTGACGAAGCCGAATCAGGGCGGCCATTGGCGGCTTCGAGGGTGTACAGTTGGCAGTTCAGACTGTTCAGCCTGTGGCGCAGTGTCCACACCTTAAATTTGTGCCAGTAGGGAAACAGCCCTGCCGGAAGTTTTGCAAAAACGGTCTGCGCGTTCACATAGGCCGCCGCGTCGGCCAGGGCTTCGGTTAGCGAATAGTACTGGAACCTGGTGATTTGAAAGTCAACGCCGTATTCTTTAGCCAGCCTGCAAGCGTTGCGGATCGTCTCGTGTTCTGAACTGGTATATTCGATCTCGCCCATATCTTCGCCCACCAACCCGATATGGGGAACCGCCACCATTCTGACCAATACCACCGATGTGTGCGCACGGCTTGCCATCGCGCAGGCCAGATGCATTGCCCTCAGCGTCCATTCAGGATCGGCAAGCTGCACCATTATGGGCCGATTCGCCACGAGATTTCCCCTATGTTCTCTGTCTCATTGACAGCTTATGGCTGAGGACATCAAGATAGGGTCAATGACAACGGCGATCCAATAAAGATTTTGTAAAGAGGTGGCTGGTCGTTGCCGAGGAGCCTGGTTTGAGTTGTAGGGAATGCCTTCGAGCACTCGCTATTCGGTATCAATGAAGCGATAGCCTATGCCCGGCTCATTGAGGATATAGCGGATGTTGCGCGCGGGGTCTTCGCGCAATTTTTTGCGGATCTGATTGATAAACACGCGAACGTAATGATCCATTTCGCTGTATTCAGCGCCCCACACCTGGCCCAACAGCGCACGATGAGTCATGACTTTGCCGGGGTGAGTAGCCAGCAATCGCAATAGCTCATATTCCTTCGGGGTGAGATGTACCTCTTCGCCCTCAACAAAAACACGGCGATTAACCAGGTCGATCAGCAACGCACCGACCCGAATCTCCGCGGTGGAACTGGTGCTCGGTTCGACAGCGCTGCGTCGCAAAACTGCCTGGATGCGGGCCTCAAGTTCCCCCATGCTGAAAGGCTTGGTCACATAGTCATCGGCCCCCGCGTGTAAGGCATCAATCTTGATTTTCTCGTCCTCACGCACCGAAAGCATGATGATGGGGACTTTGCTCCACTCACGGAGATTCTTGCAGACCTCCAGGCCATCGGGCGGGCTGCCCAGCGTAACGTCAAGGATGATCAGGTTGGGGGTATACTGCGCAGCCATCTGAAGCGCTTCAGTGCCGTTGGCCGCAGCCAGCACCTGGTAACCGGCGGCTTTCAGCCCGGTTTGCAGCATTTTTCGAATGGCAAGTTCATCATCGACAATGAGGATCCTGATCAAGGTCAATATCCTCCACAACCGGGAGCGAGAAGATGAAGGTTACACCACCACCTATTGTATCTTCAACCCAGAGCCGACCCTTGTGCGCCTCGATTATGCCCCTGGCGATTGCCATGCCCAGACCGATATTGCCCTCTCTACCGCGATAAAAGGGTTCCCAGATTAGCTCGCGCTCTTCGGGCAGGAGATCCGGGCCGTGATTAATAATCGACACGCGCGCTTCACCTTCCTGAAAGCTGCCGATAATCTCTATTTTGCTGTCGGCTGGCTCGTAGCGTAACGAGTTTTCCACCAGGTTACTCAACGCCTGTAGCATCAGCCCATAATCAAAGCGAACCAGCGGCATCCGGTCCGGAAAGTGCATCTTGATGCGCTCCCGGTGGGTGAGTTGCCAGGTTCGGGCGGCCACATCTCCGACAACCTCTTCCAGATCATTCCAAGCATCGTTGATCTTTAGAGCACCTGCCTTCAGGCGCGAGATGTCAAGGAGGTTGCCAACCATCTTATTAAGGTGATCAGCCTCGTTCTCGATTGTCCGAGAAATCTCCATGCGCTCCGCTTCGGTCAGTTTGGCGTGAAGCTCCAACAAGTTGCTGGCTGAGGTTTTGATGATCGTGATAGGCGTGCGCAAATCGTGGGAGACCGAGTGGAGCAGCGCCGTTTTCAAGCGATCCGCTTCCTGATAACTATGCGCTTTTCGAGCGCGCTCGTTCAATTCGATCCGTTCCAGAGCTGCCGAAGCCTGAGCGGAACTGGCAGTAATGAGGCGGATGAGCGACGCTGTGGGGGCCTGGTCAAATGTCACCCGCAGCGTTCCGTAGATATCGTGCTCCGTATGGAGCAGAAGATACAGCTCATTCTGTGCGCTTGAAGAAGTTTCAATTTTACCCGGAAGGATGTCAACGTCCTGGGCTAACAGATCCATTTTGAGGATGGACTTCAGGGCCTGGTAGACACTTTCCCTGTCGGTTAGCTGGTTGAACGTACTGCTCAATTTATAAAGGATATCCTGTTCGTAGGCGCGCTGACGGGCATTATCGGCCTGTCTACGGACTTGCGCCGCAAGCTGGCCGGTCAGTATGGCGACGGCGAAATAGATGACGAGATCGAGTAATTCGTGCGGATCCGCCACCACGAACGTGTACAAAGGCTTGACCAGGAAAAAGTTGAAACACAGAAAGCTGATCACAGCGGCGACGAGCGAAGGGCCTGTGCCCTGGTAGATGGCGCTGACGAGGATAGACAACAAATAGACCAGCGCAAAATTCGCCAGGGTGAGTTCATCTCGCAGAAACCACAGGAAGAGCGTTACGCCGCCGACCAGGGCGGCAGCCAGAACGTACTTTGCTACAGATTTTCGGTAAGACATCGGTCAAAAGCCAATCTGAAACCTGGCAGCACTGCGGAGGGTGTGTCGAGCACCCCGACCCAGCGCCACTCAGCGCGAAAGCGGGCCTGCTGCCGGAGGCTTCGACTTGAGAGTGTACCTGATTGCCTGCGATCCGGTCAGGTTGGGGTGAATTCGGGGCTGTTCGTGGGGTAAGGGCACACGCTTCACCGGGAAACACAAATAGCCGCCGCATGAGCGCGTTTCCTTCTTGCATGACTTTGCGACTATTCCTAATATTTTAGCACGTCCGAGGGCCGCTGTCAGCCACCAGAGCCGCGCAGTACCCGATCCACGAACGCGCCCGCCAGCCCCGTGTACTGTGCCGGGTCGAGCAGGCTGTCGATGGTTTCCGCGCTCAGGAAGGCCGTGATAGCCGGGTTCTGCTTGAGCACTTCACCCAGCGGGACACGGTGTTCAAAAGCGTACATGGCGGCCTCATATACGGCGTCGTGGGCGTGCTGCCGCCCGATGTGCTTGCCAAGCGCCAGCATGACTCGCTCGGCCAGCAGCGCGCCGTGCGTGGCTTCCAGGTTGCGCAGCATGTTGTCCGGGTAGACGATCAGGCCGCCGATGACGCGCAGCGAGAGCTGCAGCGCGCCATGCGCCATGATGCACAGTTCGGGGATGTACGCCCATTCCATCTGGAAGCTCGACCAGTCGCGCTCGTGTTCGTGCAGCATGGCGTCGATGGCGGTGGTGGCGTGGCGGCGCGTCAGCCGGGCCAGCGTCAGGATCGATTCGCAGAGCATGGGGTTGCGCTTGTGCGGCATGGTGCTGCTGCCCACCTTGCCCATCTCGAACGGCTCCTCGACCTCGCCAAACTCGGACTTTTGCAGGTCAATAATCTCGTGCGCGATCTTGCCGAGCGTGGCGACGATCATGGCGATCACCCCGGCGAACTCCGCGAAGTTGTCACGGGCAGTGTGCCAGGCGATCTCCGGCACGCCTAAGCCAAGCTCCTGCATGAGCCGGGCGTTGATAGCCAGGCCGTTTTCGCTGACGCTGGCAAGTGTGCCCGCCGCGCCCGCAAACTCGCCGACCAGCACGCGGGGCTTGCTCTCTGCGAGGCGTGCCCGGTGGCGGCGCATCTCTGCCAGCCATACCGCCGCCTTGAAGCCAAACGTGATCGGCAGGGCTTGCTGCCCATGCGTGCGCCCGGCCATCAGGGTATCCCGGTGCTCGCTCGCCAGTTTCGCCAGCGCCCCGATCAGGTCGTCCAGCGCCATTTCAAACAAGGCGATGGCTTCCTTAATTTGCAGGACAATGGCCGTATCCATCACGTCCTGGGTGGTCGCACCCCAGTGGACGTAGCGCCCGGCCTCGCCCTCGCATAGTTCGGATAGCTGCCAGATGACCGACACCAGCGGATGCACTGTCTTGTCGATGCCTTGCTTGATGGCTGCGGTGTCCATGTTGGCGGCCTGTGCCTTGCGTGTGATCTCGGCGGCGGCCTCAGCAGGAACCAGGCCGAGCGCGGCTTCGGCACGGGCCAGCGCCGCCTCGTAGTCCAGCCATTTTTGCAGCAGGTTCAAGTCGTCGAAGACGGCGCGCATCTCGGCAGAGCCAAACAGGTCTTTGAAGAAGATCGAGTCGATCACGTGGGCGGGCATGGCCTAGTCTTTCGCCTGCCGCGAGAGGATATAGCCCTTCACGCCCACCAGCGTCTGGTGCATGTGGTAGGCGATGGCGTCCCGCAATTGCGCTTTGTTGTGCGCCACACAGGCATCCAGGATTTTTTGATGCTCCTCCTGGATAATCGGGGCCTGATCCGTAAAGTAAACGTAGCGAAAGCGGTAGCGCTCGGCCAGTTCCCACAGGCTGGCGATCATGTTGCTCAGGTAGCGATTTTGGGCTGCGTCATAGATGATGAAATGGAAGCGGCGGTTGCACTCCATAAAGCGGCTCAGGTTATGGCTTTCGAGCGCCTCCTTCATCTCCGCGTTCAGCGCTTTCAATGCCGCCAGGTCGTCGTCGGTCAGGCGTTCGGCGGCGTAGTACGCTGCCTGGCCTTCCAGGATGGTGCGGGCCATGTACAGTTCTTCCATGTCGTCCAGCGAGGTCTGCGTGACGAATGCGCCCCGGCGTGGAACGATCTGCACGAAGCCTTCGGCTTCCAGTTTTTTGAGCGCTTCCCGCACCGGGACAAGGCTCACGTTCAGGTCAGCGGCAAGCTGTGCCTGATCGATGCGCGATCCGGCGGCCAGGTCGCCGTTCAAAATAGCATCCCGAATCCGATCCTGGACGATGGCAGCGATGGTCTTTTTGCTGTCCTCGATGGGTTTGATACGGTTTTGCGTCATGCCCGCCAGCCTGTATGATTATGAACTCAGCCCGTGATCCTTTCAGTGCATTGCTAAATAATAAACTATAATTTATAATTTTTGAAGCCTCGAAGAAACGTTTTTTGGAGAAAGATATGCGGCGTTTTGGGCAGACCATACGGCTGAGGCCGGAAGCAACCGAGGAATACAAACGTATCCATGTGAAGATCTGGCCCGAAATCGAGAACGCGATCCGTGAGGCGGGCATTCGGAATTATAGCATTTATCTGAAAGACAGCGTCATGTTCGCTTATTTTGAGTACATTGGCCCGGATGCCGAGTTTGAGACGCGCATGGAGGCGCTTGCCAGAGCGCCCCGGATGCGCGAGTGGTGGGACATCACCGAGGCGATGCAGATTCCGCTGGAGACGCGCGCCAAAGGCGAATGGTGGGCCAACATGGAAGAAGTCTTTCACCAGGACTGAAGAGACGTGTACACCGACGTGGTGCTGCCCAACCTGGGCTTTGGTATGGAAGAAGGCAGGGTGATCGCCTGGCTGAAAGGGCCAGGCGACGCCGTCCATAAGGGCGAAGCCATCGCCGAAATCGAGAGCGACAAGGCGACTGTCGAGCTGGAAGCTGTCGTGGATGGCACGCTTGAGGAGATCACCGTCCCGGCGGGAACTGTGGCGGTGGTGGGCGGCGTGCTGGCACGTATCCGCACGGAGAAAGCCGTTCCGACTGCTCCGCCGCCTGCGCTGAGTGCCGGGCCGGCGCAGCCCATCCCAGGGCGCGCAACGCCTGTCGCCGAGCGTCTGGCCCGTGAACACGGCATCGACCTGGCGCAGGTAACGGGAACCGGCCCCGGCGGGCGCATCCTCCGCGAAGATGTACAGGCTGTCATTGACCGGGCCGCCAGCCAGCCCACCGAAGGCTCTGGCCGTGCAAAGGTGCTGGCGGCGCCTGCGGTGCGCAAACTGGCCCGTGAGCGTGGCATTGACCTGGGCAGCGTTCGTGGTACAGGCAAAGACGGCCACATCACCCGCGCCGACGTGGAAGCGGCGTTGGCTGCGGGAGCCAGGCACACCACGCGCGAGACGGTTGAACTGCCCCCTGTGAGCCTGGACGATGGGCGGCGCGAAGTGCCTGTCAGCCAGATGAGACGAGCCATTGCGCGGCTGTTGGCCCAGACTGTGCAGGAAGCGCCGCAGTTCTACACGACGGCGGAACTGGATTTGACGCACGCGCTGGCCGTTCTGCCCAAAGAGATCGGCATCAACAACCTGATCCTTTACGTCACGATCCAGACCCTGAAAGACCTCCCCGAACTCAATGCCACTTACGAGGACGGCCACCTGTACGAGTACGAACACGTCAATCTGGCGGTGGCTGTCGCGCTGCCATCGGGCCTGATCACGCCGGTGCTGCACCGAGCGGACGATTATTCGCTGGCCGCGCTGGCCGAGCGTGCGCGCAACTTGATCGTGCGGGCGCGAGAGAACCGCCTGCGCCGAGAGGAACTGAGTGGGGGTTCGTTCACCGTCAGCAACCTGGGCATGGTGCAGCAGGTCGAGCGCTTTACGGCAATCCTCAACCCGCCGCAGGTGGGCATTCTGGCGGTGGGCGCGGCCAAAGACCGGCCCGTCGTCATCGACGGTGGCCTGCACGTCCGCAAAACGGTGTACGTTACGCTGACCGCCGATCACCGCATTGTGGACGGGCTGGTCGCGGCCCGGTTCCTGGAAGCCTTTGATCATCGCCTACAGACTTTTTCGGGATAAAGAGGATAATTTCGTGGCTTCAGCACTTGGCTTGGAGATGCGCCAGCACATGTTGCGGCGGATGCTCGAAATCCGCACCTGCGAAGCGCGCATCCAGGACCTTTTCCTGGAAAACGTGATTCGCGGCACGACTCATCTTTGTGATGGGCAGGAAGCCGTCTCGGTGGCGATGGCCGCCAACGTCGACGCCAAACGCGGCGATACCGTGACCTGCACCTATCGCGGGCACGGCCACGCCCTGGCGCTCGGCATGTCGCTCAGAGCGATGATGGCGGAATTGATGGGCAAGGCCAGCGGCTGCTGCAAAGGCAAGGGCGGCTCAATGCACCTGACCGATATGAGCCTCGGCCTGATCGGGACGTTCGCCATCGTCGGCGCGGGGCTGCCCGTGACGAATGGCGCGGCGCTCACCGCGCAGATCAAGGGCACGGGCGCGGTCAGCATTGCGCTGTTCGGTGACGGCGCGGTGAACATCGGGGCCTGGCACGAAGCCGTGAACCTGGCGGCGCTGTGGAAGCTGCCGGTCATATTCATCTGTGAGAACAATCTGTACGGCGAGTACAGCGCCTTCAAAGACACCTCGCCCGTCGACCACGTGGCAGACCGGGCCAGGGCTTACAACATTCCGGGCATCATCGAGGACGGGCAGGACGCCGAGGCGCTGTACGCCACCATCGAGGAAGCGGTGGAACGTGCCCGTGCAGGCGGCGGCCCCACCCTGATCGAGGCCAAGACGTACCGCTATCGCGGCCATTCCCGCACCGACGCTGCGCCCTACCGCCCGGCAGGTGAACTCGACCAGTGGTTGGCCCGCGACCCGATCCACATCCTGGCACAACGCATGATGGCCGACGGGCAGCTTACCGAGGCGCAACTGGCGCAGATCAGGAAGCAGGCCGAGGATGACGTGCAGGCGGCAACCCAGTGGGCGCTGGCGCAGCCTTACCCGCCGCTCGAATCGGCGCTGGAAGACATCTGGGTCTGATCGGAGAATCGACGATATGACTGTCCTGACTTACCGTGAAGCGGTTTGCCGCGCGCTGGACGAGGAAATGGCCCGCGACGAAAACGTGATCTTCTTTGGGGAAGATGTCGCCAGGGCGGGCGGTGTCTTCAAGGTGACGCCGGGCCTGTACGAGAAATACGGGCCAAGCCGCGTGCGCGACACGCCTATCTCGGAGGCGGCGATTGTGGGTGCAGGGGTCGGCGCTGCCGTCACCGGGCTGCGCCCGGTGGTCGAGTTGATGTTTGCCGATTTCGCGGCGGTGACGCTCGATCAGATCGTTAACCAGGCGGCCAAGCTGCGCTACATGTCGGGCGGGCAGCTCAAAGTGCCACTGACGATCCGGGCCGCACAGGGGGCAGGCGCGGGTTTCGCCTCGCAGCATTCGCAGTGCTGCGAAACGTGGTTCATGCACGCGCCCGGGCTGAAGGTCGCCGTGCCCTCCAACCCGGCAGATGCGCTTGGTCTGCTCAAAACGGCCATCCGCGACGATAACCCGGTGGTCTTCCTGGAACACAAATTCCAGTATGCCGAGAAGGGCGAAGTCCCCGACGGGGAACATCTCGTGCCGTTTGGGGTCGCCAACGTCCTGCGGCAGGGTACAGACGTGACGCTTGTGGCTGTACAGCGCATGGTGACGGTTGCGCTCAGTGCCGCTGACGAATTGGGGAAAGAAGGAGTTTCGTGTGAGGTCATCGATCCGCGCACGCTGGTTCCACTCGATCTGGATACGATCCTGACTTCTGTCAGGAAGACCGGGCGGCTGATCACTGTCGAGGAAGCCGTTCATGCGGGCGGCTGGGGTGCAGAAGTCGCCACGCAGGTGACGGACAAAGCCATCTGGTCTCTGGAAGGGCCGGTGATCCGCGTGACGATGGGCGCAGGGATCATCCCGTTCAGTGGGCCGCTTGAAGAGGCCATCATCCCGGACAAGAAGCGAGTGATCGAGGCGGTGCGGCGCGCGATCGAGGCCTAGCCTCAATACCTTTTAGTTAAGGAACGATTGGTAGCATGGCCCTCATCCCCCGACCCCTTCTCCCAAAGGAGAAGGGGAGAAAAGCCCCTCTCCCTGCGGGAGAGGGGTTGGGGTGAGGGCTTATCTATGAAGTATTGGGCCCAGATTAATCCGGGGCTGAGAAAACAAAACCCAACCCACAGGGCGCGGGCATAAAAAAGGGAGTCGGCACTCCCGCCAGACTCCCCGTCTTAACCGTTACTGCCGGCAACTTCGATGTAGTGTTTCCAGGCGTCCGGGCCAGTGCCTACCGCGATGACCAGATAGCTGGTGCGCGGTGTCTTTGGCTCCCAGAGCATCCGCAGCCCGGCCTCCCCTGGCATCTTGTCGCCTTTGCGGTGATTGCACTGGTAGCAGGCGCAAACCGTATTGGTCCACGTGTCTTTTCCGCCCCGCGAACGCGGCAGAATGTGATCGACGGTCAGATCGGCTTTGGTCAGCGGCCTGCCACGCACAATGTCGCCGGGACGCACGCCGCAGTAGATGCACGTGTAATTGTCACGTGCCAGAACACCTTTGCGGCTCCAGTGTGCTTTGCGGCGCGGTACGTTGATATAAGTGCGCAGCGCGATGACCGAGGGCACCGGGAAATTCGCGCCCACCGTGCGGAGAAAACGACCTGTCTCTTCGACGATGACGGCTTTGCCAGCCAGCACCAGGTTGATAGCGCGCGGCACGGAAACGACGGCCAGCGGCTCCCAACTGCTGCCATTGAGAAGAAGCACACGCCCTTGCAAACCAACATTCCTCCCCAGCCTCACGCGGCTGGACGTTTCGCCAGCCCCGTGAACGTCAGGGTGGCGTCCGGTTCCCGGCCTACAGCCGGGCTGTCATGTTTTTGGGCATCGGGGTTGATTATAGGGGTCTCTGCCGAAAAACGCCATCCCCAACTCTTAACAGAAGTGGCACTGAATCACGCCTGAGTACAGGCCAGGCATCCAACCCGCCAGACCAGGACAAGCCCACCCAAAAGTTGCTCGTCAGTTCGCACGAGAGAGCGTGGACTTCCCGGCCTCCGTCACCATGTTTTCCGGCGGCTGATCCGGGTCGCTCGCGTCGAAGGCGCTGATGCCCGGATTGTTGGCAATCTCGTTGAAGAATTCAATGCTGTAGTCGGTCATTCCCCCGGAGTGGATGGCCTGGACGTTGCCCTCTGCATCAACCAGGATAGTTTGCGGGATAGCGTGCAATCCGTACTTCTCGGCAAAGGAGGTTTTAGGATCATCCACCAGAATTGTGGCTTTCAACTGCATGTTCGCCAGAAAGCGTTGCGCATCGGCCTTGCGATCATAAACGTTGACAAAGTAGACGGGCACAGTCAGGCCATCGTTTTCAATGTTCTCGACCAGCAACGGGAATTCGTCGCGGCAAGGCGGGCACCACGACGCCCAAAAGTTAAGGATGTAGGGGCCTTTGAGCGCCTTGCGTGTGATCTGCCCGTCTCTGTCAAAATACTTAAACTGGAAATCGGGCATCGCCTGGCCCACGTCCAGTTTGCCGGGTCTGCCCGTCTCGTCGTGGCCCATGTTGCCGTTAACCCAGGCCGTGTAATTGCCGTTGTCGATGTCCTCGCTGTGCAACTGGCGCGCCAGGTCGTAAATGTGAAGGGCCTTTTCTTCGTCGGCGCGGGCAGGAGTGGCAGTCCATTGCCCGGCCAGTGCAAGCAACGTAGTTACCAGGATCACCCCAATCAGGTGTCGCTTCGCCATCATACTCGGCAACCTTTCTCTCGTGCGTGCTGTTCAGTTTAACACATCGCCGGGGCGGTTCCCACGAGGCGCAAGAAAAAGACAGCGGGTGGAGCTACAAACGTCCACCCGCTGTCAAAATCTTTTCAAAAATCTTTTCTCGGTTGGGGCCGCGCCAGGTATGCAGCCCCAACGAGCGACAGGAGGAACAATCTTGCTCCGGCCCTGTGGAGGACGCGGGGCCGCGAGAGCAAGCAGTGGTAGGAGCAGGACTACCAGCCGTTTAGGCTGGCTGGTACGGACGAAATGGGCTGCCCCGCAGCAGGCGAAACAGCCTCTTTTCTTAAATCCATACATTCATCATTATTCATGGGAAATTCATGCTGTCGCAGTGATCCCCATCACCTTTTTGGCTGTCAAATGTCACTTTTTTGTAAAAAGCGGCCATGATCGACGGCGCGGATCCGCTGCAGGTGCTGCTGCGGATCACCCTGCCGTTGTCGATCCCCGCGCTGACGGCCTTCGCCGTGATCACGGTTCAGGCGGCCTGGAACGATTTTCTGTGGCCGCTGATCGTGTCCACGTCGCCGCAAACGCGCGTCGTGACCGTCGGCATTGCGCTCTTGCAGGGCCAGCGCAACACGCCGTTCAATCTGCTGATGATGGGATCGTTCCTGGCGACAGTGCCGATGCTGATCCTGTTTGTGGTGTTGCAGCGCTACTTCATCGAGGGCGTGTCCACGTCCGGGATCAAGCGGTAGTTACGGTGCGGGCCGTGTCAGGCGCGGTGTGCGTGTATTCACCTGTGTATCGTGGCTGCCGGTCAGGTAGTCGTACAGGATGCGCAGTGCCGCCTCCGACGAAGCCGCCTTATTACCTTCGCGGTCATACGGCCAGATGTAGCGTTCGGCCCGATCCACATTGGGAGCGCTGAATCCGATGTAGGTCAGGCCGACGGGTTTCGTCTCCGTGCCGCCGCCCGGCCCGGCGATTCCGGTCACGCTCAGAGCCACGTCCGCGCCGAAGGCGGTGCGTGTGCCCCGTGCCATCTCGATAGCCGTCTGCTCGCTGACCGCGCCGTACTGCCGGAGCGTGGCCTTGCGGACGTGGGCGAATTTGTACTTGGCCTCATTGGAGTAGACCACGAAGCCGCCCAGAACGTAGGCCGAACTGCCTGCAATATTCGTCAGGCGGTGCAGAATCAGCCCGCCCGTGCAGGACTCCGCAACGGCCACCGTCATCTGGCGGGATTTCAACAACTGGCCGACCAGAGCCTCAAGCGGCTGTTCCTGTTTGGTCATCCGAACCGCCTCCCACTGGCGGCCCGCTCCCGAAGGACGGTTGCCACGTCCGCCTCCTGTTCGCCGGTGATCAGATCAAAGTAGACCGTCGGCCAGCGCTGTTTGATTTGCTGTGTCATGAACCCAGCCACGTCGGGCGTTGCCAGGACGGTGATGCCCAGGCTCTTGGCATAGGGCAGGTAGGCAATGTAGTCCGTCGAACTGATAACGGTTGGGCGGAAACGCTCCCAGTAATCGCGGGCATTGTCAAAAAACCAGGCGGTGTTGAAGCCAGGCGCGACGACCAGAAAATGGTAATCGGGCGAGCCGTGAATCGGCCCCGGCCCTACCGGAACCTTGACCACGTGTGGCCCCGGCCCTTCGAGCGCATCGATGGGCGGCACGCTTTTGAAGGCGGGTGGGGTTTCCATCAGGCGGCGTGTGGCGGGGAGCGGCCCGCTGGGACCTTCCCAATATTCGTCGTCCTTCCACAGCGTCAGCCCGAACATCCAGGGCGGCCCGATCTGGGCCAGCCAGTTGAACAGGGCAACAGTGGCCTCGGCGTGGCTGTTCCAGGTGAAGCCGGGGAAACGCTGGTCAAGCTGGCGCACGCCGCCGGGGCTGGGGACAGGCGTGATGCCCCCCTCCGTGCCGACGACAGGCACAGCGCCGCCGCCGAAAAGCTCCTGGAACTTCAGAATGAACGCCTGGCCCATCCCCGTCAGGCCAATCGGGTCGCCGAGCGGGTAATCCGGGCCGCCCGAAACTGCCGTCAGGCCAGGGTGATCGGCCTGCGTGAGCGGGTCATAGGGGTACTCAAAGTGCCAACCGCCTTCGTCGGCCCTCTGCTCTTCGGGCGAACGGGCCTGGCGCGCGTTGGCCCCCTCCTGGTAAAAGTGGTTGTAGAAATACGGGTGGGTGGCACACCACAGGCCGTTGTTGGCGATGTTGCGGAAGCGGTCATAGGCGTTGTCAGAGAGGTAGGCGAACATGGTGACCAGCCAGCTTGTCACGTCCTCGCCACGCCCCACCGCCTCGGCCAGCGCAGGGAAGGCCGGGTAGCCGCCCATCTCGATGATTTTCTCGGCAAAGTCCATCCAGTTTTCCATCAACGGCGCGATACAGCCGGCCACGTTGTTGAAGTCCGGGGGAGTCTCCACCGGCCATTCCGCTTCCAGGTTCGGCTCGTTGTAGAACTCGAACCAGCGCACCCCAGCAGACATATATTCCTTCCAGGCGAAAACCATGTCTGAAGTGAATCCATTCGCCCCGAAGCGGGGCCGCCACAGCCGCACAATGGGTGTGATGTTGTTGGCGAGCATCTTGGGGATGACGTTCATGAATTCGCGGTCCACCGCCACGATCTTGGCCCAGCCCATGTGCATCCTTGCCAGGCGCTCTACGTCAAAAAAGTGTGCCGCCTGAGTGTTGTGCATCCCACGTGGGTTGTGCGACCACTGGTATTCGTCCAGACGCATCAGCGGCTCTTTCGGGTCGGCGTCGGGGTAACGTTTTCGGGAACACCGAAGCGCTGCTCAAGATCGGCCCGCCCGTCCAACGTCAGCTTCATTTCTTCAACAAAGTCGTAGACCAGAGGATCGTGCCGCGCTCTGGGGAAAGTCTTCTTCACATCGTCCGCGATCTTCTGCGCCATGTCACGCCGTGCCAGCGTCGTGATCGCAATTGAGCGGTGAGTCGGCACATAGGTGATCAGGTCGAAGCCGTTGACCACAATCGGGCGAAAGCGCTCCCAGTAGCGGCGCGCCGCGACAAGGAACCAGTCTGCGCCGAGCGAGGGATCAATGTACAGGAAGTGATAATCTGCCATTCCGGGTGCTGCATGTTTGCTGGTCGAATACGGCGCGTTTATAGCCTGTTGAGACGTGGAATGCAAGACCCGGTTTCGCGCTGTGAATGGGCTGTAAGTTGTTGCTTGCGTCAGCGGAGCCAGCAGCGCCTGATAGGCTAGAGCGAAGTGATGTCCAGCGCATCACGCAGGCCGTCGCCCAGCAGGTTGAAGCCGAGCACCGTCAGCAGGATCGCCAGACCGGGATAGAACGGAATCCAGATCGCGGAGCGAATGAAGGCGCGCCCTTCTTGCAGCATCTTGCCCCAACTCGGCGTGGTCAGGTCCGCCGTGCCCAGGCCGAGAAAACTGAGGGCTGCTTCCTGCAAGATGACGTTGGCAATACCCAGTGTTGTGAAGACGATAAGCGGCGTCAGCATGTTGGGCAGAATATGCGCAAACATGATCTGCGAGTCTTTAGCGCCGATGAGCCGTGCCGCCGCGACGTAATCCGTCTCGCGCAGGTAAAGCACCTGGGCACGCACCAGCCGTGCAATAGACGGCCAGATGATCAACGACAGGGAAACGAAGATGTTGGTTTCGTTCGGGCCGAACGCCGCGACCAGCGCCACCGCGATGATCAGCAGTGGAAAAGCCAGGAACAGGTCTACCACGCGCATGATCAGCGTATCGACCAGGCCGCCATAAAACCCCGCGATCAGGCCGGGCACGACTCCCAGAACAAGGCCGAGCGCTTCGGCCAGAATCGACACCTTGATGGAGATTTGAGCGCCGTAAATGACCCGGCTCAGGACATCTCGCCCCACGTCGTCCGTCCCAAAAGGGTGTGCAGGGGAAGGCGGCTTCAGGTAAAGCGTCCCCAGATCGCCTTCAATCGGCCCATAGGGCGCGATCCAGGGCGCAAACAGCGCGCAGATGAGCGCAACGCCGACCAGCAGCAGCCCAAGCACCGTCAGCCGGTCAGAGAGCATTCGACGCAGCGCATCGCGCCAGAGGCTGCTTTCCTTCTTCAGGGTGAGGGTTGTCATCGGTAGCGTATCCGGGGATCGATCAGCGGGTAAGTGAAGTCGATGATGAGGTTCAACCCGGCGTAAATCAGCGCCAGGACGACGATCAGCCCCTGCAATACGGAATAATCGCGTGTCTGGATCGAGCGTTCCAGCAAGTAGCCCAGGCCAGGCCAGTTGAAGATCACTTCGACCAGCAAAGAGCCGCTCAGGAGGCTTGCCAGGCTCCCGCCGCCGACGGTCATGATCGGGATCAGGGCATTCCGCAGCGCGTGCCGCCAGATAACCACTCGCTCGTGCAGCCCCTTACTGCGCGCCACGCGCACGTAGTCTCGGTTCAGTTCTTCCAACAGGGTGGAACGGGTCATGCGGGTCAGCAAGGCCAGCGTGCCGACGCACAGGGCAAAGGCAGGCAGGATCAAATGGCTATCCAGCCCAATCCCGCTGATCGGCAGCATCTTTAGCTGCACCCCAAACAGAATCTGGAGCTGAATGCCCAGCCAGAAGACCGGGATCGAAACGGCAATCAGCGCGATCAGGCGGGCGACATTATCCACAATCGAATTCTTGTGGATGGCCGAGATGATGCCCAGCGGCACGCCGATCACGACGGCCAGGAACATCGCCGACAGTGCCAGGACAATGGTGGGCCACAGCGCTTCGTTGATCATGGTGATGACTGGCCGCCGCGTTATGTAACTGGTTCCGAAGTCCCCTACCAGCGCCTGCTGCAAGAAGGTGACGTACTGGACACCGATAGGCTGGTCTAGCCTGAGCACCCGCCGCATGTTTTCCAGAACCTGCGGGTCGTCGTGGCTGCCAAGCAAAAAGAGGGCCGGATCACCGGGCAGGACGTGGGTCAAAAAAAAGGTAATGGTATAGATCCCAAAGATAATTGGGATAAGCTGTATCAGGCGGCGGAGAAAATATCCACTCATCTTTCCGCGCTGCGGCGTTCTGACCCTGTGTACAGGAGGCGATTGAATTGAAGGCTGCAATCGCCTCCTGCGGCTAACTCCTACTTGGCGAGCGAGATGAACCTGAAGCGCGCCAGCGCATTGGCGTCAACGACTGTGCCCTGCAACTTCGGGCTTGCCAGCACCGGCAAACTGGTGTGATACAACGGGATAACCAGCACTTTTTCACCGATGGCGTTGGCCTCGATCTGGCGATACAGGGCGTCGCGCTCCGGGCCAAGCGGCATGGCCGTCGCTTTGGCGAGCATATCCTTGATTGTACTCGCTCCCTCGTACTTACCATAGCCGCAGTTGAAACGGCTGTTATTTGGCGACGTGCTGGCGGTGTAGAGCAGTTGATCAAAATTCTCTGGATCTGGGTAATCCTGCGACCAGAAAATCGTGATGAACTGGGCCTTGCAGGCGTTGCTATCTTGCGAGAACAGCGCCCGTTCGGTGCTGTTGATCTTGAACGTCACGCCGATCTTGGCAAGTTGCTGCTGGATAGCGGCCAGGGTGCGCAGTTCGGTTTCGACGGTCTGGGTGCGCACCTCAAGCGTCAGCCCATCTTTATATCCCGCCTCGGCCAGCAGTTTCTTGGCCTGGTCCGGGTCGTAGGGGAATGGGTTCGCGTTGGGATCGTAGGCGGAGAGGCCCGGCGGAACCAGTCCGTGCGCCGGTGTACCCAGCCCGTTGAGGATCGTGTCCACGATGGCTTTGCGATCAATGCCGAGCGCGATGGCTTTGCGCACGCGCACGTCGCTGAGAGCCTTATCATTGAGGTTGATGCGCAGGTGGAAAACATTCAGCGTCGGCGCGATGAGAAGCTGCTTGGAGAGCTTGTCGTCGGCGCGCAGGCGTGGCAGGTCTGCCGGAGACACCCTGGCAATATCCAGATTGCCCGCCTCGTATTCGATGACCTGCTGCGAGGCTTCGCGGATCACGCGGATGGTGATCGTATCAATGGCTGGTTTTCCGCCCCAGTAATCGGCAAACGCCTTGAGCGTGATGTGATCGCCATGCACCCATTCACCGAAGGTGTATGGCCCGGTGCAGACCGGATGCTGCGCGAAGTCTTTAGTCTCCGCGGCTTCCTTGGGGACGATGAAGCTGCCGGGCAGGGTCAACTGGTTCAGGAACGAGGACACCGGCGAGTCAAGCGTGATCGTCACTGTGGAGGCATCCACCGCCTTGACTCCCTCAAGGCTCTTGGCGCGCTTGCTGGCGTCCTTTTCGCGCGAAGCCGCGATCCCTTTGACATGGTCGAGCAGGAGTTGGGTGTAGGACGTGGCGACGTCGGGGTTCGCCAGCCGGTTCAGGCTGTAAACGACATCGTCGGCGTTCATTTCACGCCCGTTATGGAACTTCACGCCCTTCCGCAGATGGAACGTGTAAGTTAGTCCATCGGGCGAGACGTCCCATTTTTCGGCAAGCCCGGAGGTGTCCGGTGTCAGAGTCTTGGGGTCGTAGCCGACCAGACCCTCGCAAACGTTCCAGAGGACCTGGTAATCGTCAAGCGAATCGGCGGTCACGGTGTCCAGCTTGTTAGGCTCAGATTCCAGGAAAGCCATCGTGACGGAAGTCTGGCCCTGCGCGCGCAGTGACTGCGGCAGCGCAAAGGCAACAAGCAGCAAAGTGAGGAACAAACACATGAAGCGCTTCATCGGGGCAAAATCCTTTCTTCAAGCCTTATCACTCTGGCAGAGCAGGCGGTCTTCCACCTTCTTCTTCAAACCTATGGCTGGTTATCTTGCTGGTCTATCACGACAGGTCGCCTCAAATTGACATTGGGGCCTTCCTGTAGCTGGACGCAGTACCGATCCCCTCTGATGACACTCCGGCTGAACTCGATGGCCTGACCCGAGTCGAGATAGGTCACCTGCTCTTCGGTGATCAGGGCGGCAGGCCGTGCGATTTCGAGAAGCTGCGCCTGCTCCTCGCTGGCAAGCGCAGCGCCAATCGTCGAGCGACTGGCAGCCATCGACAATCCATAGACATCCCTCAAAATTGCGAAAAGCGAACCATTGACCAGATCATGCGTCAGAAGCCCCGGACACAGGAAGTGGGGCAGGTAACTCATCGCTATCGACATCGGAATGCCGTCCACCAGCCTGAGCCGGCGAATGTACACCAGTGGCAGGCCCGATTCAACACCTAACCGGCTGGCTAGGATGGTGGAGGCACTCACGATCTTCGCCTCCAGCAGACGGTTTGATGGCACTTTTTCGAGGCGGCGCATGTGCTCATAGAATCCAACCAGTGCACCGGACATCGACGGCAGTTTTCGCTCGGCGACGTAGGAGCCTTTGCCCGGAATCGAATAGATGACGCCTTCACGGATCAGTTCGTCGATGGCGCGGCGCACCGTCATGTGGCTCATCCGGTATTGCTCGCGCAGTTTGCTTTGTGAAGGCAGTTGGTCGCCGGGCGCAAACTCACCGCGCTGGATAGCAGCGATAAGGGCCTCTTTGAGTTGTGCATACAAAGGCAGCATCCCCAAAAACCAGTTTGGCTGGCCCTGACTCTTAAGTAACCTGGCCGTAGCGCCCAATCTAATCTTCGCTTATCACTAGTATATACCAGTATATCTATGCCTTGTCAGATGTCAAATGGCATTTATAGCAAAATCGTGAACCATGTTGGGGAATACCCGGCACAATGACGCCCGGCGTATATTCAAGGCGTGGCGAAGTCTGTTAGAATTGAATTTACCGCCCTTTGCTTTGCCAGATTCGGTCCCTGCCGCAAATGGCCCAAGGCATAGCGTGGACCTGGACATGGTTGGTCGAACGAGACTGATTACGGTGATTTTTACGCTGGCGTTGCTCATTGTGGTAGCGGTCAGCGCCTTATCTTATCGGAGTATCGCGCAACTGGTCGAGGATGCGGGCTGGGTGGCGCATTCTCATGAAGCATTGACGGGGATTCAAACGGTCCTCACCACGATGGTTGATGCCGAAACCGGGTTGCGGGGTTTTCTGCTCACCGGCCAGGAGGACTACCTTAAACCCTATAACCTTGCCGTTGAAAACATTAAAACCGATGTGGACAGGCTGCGGCAATTGGTCGCTGACGATCCCGACCAGCAAAAACGTATGGATACGCTGGAACTGCTCGTCACCCGCAGGCTCAACCTCATTCAACAGGCGCTTGACGCGCGCCTGAGCGGCGGGCTGGATGCTGCGGCGCGGATTGCCCTTGCCCAGCAGGGCAGGCAGACAATGGAGGATATCCGTGTCACCATCGATGCTATGTCCCAGGCAGAGTATGCCCTGCTCGCTGAACGCAACCAGGCCACCACAAGCCGTGCCCAGACCACCAACGTTGTCCTGCTATCGTCTGGCATCCTGAGCATAACGCTGCTGGTTTTCGCCTTTGTCTCACTCCGCCAGGAAATCACCTGGCGCGCTCAGGCCGAGGAGGCGCTGCGGAAATCGCACGACGAACTGGAAGCCCGGGTGCAGAAACGCACTGCCGACCTTGCCAACGCCAATCGCGCGCTGGAGGACGAAATCGCGGAGCGTAAACGAGCGGAGCAGCTCGCCCACGAACAGCGCGAACAGCTACAGGTGACGTTGACCAGCATCGGCGATGGAGTCATCGCAACGGATACCGCCGGGCTGATCACGTTCATGAATACGGTGGCTGAAACGCTGACGGGCTGGCAACAGGCCGAAGCCGTCCATCAGCCGATCCAGACTGTGTTCAACATCGTGAATGAGGAAACACGCGAGCCAGTCGAAAACCCGGTTGCCAGAGTCTTGCAGCAGGGGCACATTTTTGGCATGGCAAACCAGACGGTGCTCATCGCCAGAGATGGCACTGAACGGCCCATCGACGAGAGCGGCGCGCCCATCCGCGACGCACAGGGCAAGACTATCGGCACGATCCTGGTTTTTCACGACATCACCGAGCGCCACCGCACCGAAGGCGCGCTCAGGTTTCTGCTGGATGCCAGCGCAGTACTGTCGCTGTCGCTTGACCTGACCACGACCATCGAGAACCTGGGCAAACTGCTCATGCCCCGGCTGGCCGACAACTACATGATCGACCTGTTTGAAGAAGATGGATCGCTGCGGCGGGTTGCAATGGGCGCAACCAACCCCGCCAGCGAAGTGGCCCTGCGCGAATTGACGCGCCGCTACCCGCCCGTGCCCGAACGATACCTCAACGCACCCGAATTGCAAGCCGGGAACCCTGTCCTCGTCAAAGAAGTCACGCCCGATATGCCCAGGCCCGTGACGGATGATGAGCAATACCTGGCCCTGGTAAACCAGATCGGCACCCGTTCATTCATTATCTTCCCGCTTCTCGTGCGGGATCGGTGGATCGGGGCACTGTCCATCGGCATGGCCGAGTCCGGACGACGCTACACCGAGGAGGATTTGCCGACAGTCGATTTATTGGCTCGCCGTGTGGCCGTTGCCATCGATAACGTGCGGCTCCACCACGCCTTGCAGTTGTCCGCTATCCGTACCGCAACCTTGCAGGAAATTACAGCGGCGCTGTCCAGGGCGCTGACGCCTGCACAGGTCGCGGAAGTCATCGTTAACCGCAGCGTCGCGGCCCTGAATGCTTCTGCGGGAGCGCTGCTTCTGATCAATGACGGCAACCGGTTTGAAATCGTCCATATGGTCGGCGAACCTCAAGGTGTTCTCGAACCAGGTTTCCAGTTTTCCCTCGACCCGGCCTGGCCGAACGGCGATGCCGTGAACACCGGTATACCGATCTGGTTGGAGAGCGACGAGGAGCGCATCGCACGCTATCCGCTGGCGGCTCAACATGCCCAACACTATCCGGGGTCGTGGGCCATTCTGCCGTTGATCATAGACCGTCTGGCGATTGGCTGCCTGAATATCACCTTCAAGACGCTGCGCCGGTTCAGCGAGGACGAGAAGAACTTCATGCTGGCCCTGGCCCAGCAGTGTGCCCAGGCCCTGGAACGTGCCCGTCTGTATAGTGAAGTTCAGGCCAGCGCCGAGACGCTGGCCCAGAAAGTGGCGGAGCGTACCAAGGAACTGCAAGCAGCCTTGATCCGCGTCCGGCACGCCGACCAGATGAAGAGTTCGATGATCTCCACCGTCAGCCACGAAATGCGCACGCCCCTGTCGAGCATCATCGGCTTTTCGAACCTGATCCTGAGCCGCAAGCCGGAACCGCAGAAACAACTTGATTTTGTGAGTTACATCAACGCCGAAGCCCGCCGCCTGTCAAACCTGGTCAACGATTTCCTGGACATTCAGCGCATCGAATCCGGGCGCGAAATCCTGCGCTACGCCGACGTCGATCTGGCCGAACTGGTCCGAGACGTGGTGGATAAGCAACAGCTTGAAGGTGGCATACACGCCATCCGGCTGGCGCTGGACGAAGTGCCGCCCGTCTATGTGGATGCCAGCCGCATCCGGCAGGTGATCTTGAATCTGCTGTCCAATGCGACCAAATATTCGCCCAACGGGGGCGAGATCGTTCTGTCGCTGCGTGAGGAGCAGGGCGAGGCAATTTTCTCAATCCGCGACCAGGGCCTGGGTATCCCACCGGAAGAACTGGCGACGCTCTTTGAGCACTTTCACCGGGGGAAGGCCGCCGAGGTGTACCGTATTCCAGGCACGGGGCTGGGGCTGGCGCTGTGCCGCGACCTCATCGAGATGCACAAAGGCCGCATCTGGGCCGAGAGCGCCGGGAAGGGTCAGGGAGCCACCTTCAGCTTTGCGCTGCCCCTCTCTCCCTATCCGGCCATGACCGCCTCCGCCAGCGACGCAACACCTGATGGTAAGCTGATCGCCATCGTTGAGGATGATGCCGCCTATGCGACTTACCTGGCCGAACGCCTGAAGCACGAAGGCTACGCGACCCGCATTCTGAATTTCCAGGATGCAACGCCTGAAACCATCACGCAGGCGACTCCCTCCCTGATTATGCTGGACGTGTTGCAGGGCCAGGATAGGCCGGGCTGGTCGCTGCTATCGCGGCTCAAGCGGCATGAGGCGACGCAGATGATCCCGGTCCTCGTGTGTTCCGCGACCAGCGATTCGGAGCGGGCACGCGAACTGGGCGCGGCGTCATTCATCCCCAAGCCCGTTGATGAAACGCTGCTGGTCGCGGAACTGGCCCGTCTGAGCGCCACGCCGGCACGCCAGATTCTGATCGTGGACGACAGCGACACGGCGCGCACCCTGCTGCGAGAGACTCTGGCTGTCGCCGGATATGCCGTCCGGGTTGCGGAAGATGGTCGCGCAGCCATTGAACAACTGACGAATCGGGGATGGCCCGATCTCATCGTGCTGGACTTGATGATGCCGGACGTGGATGGCTTCAAGGTTCTGGAATGGATACGGGTCGAACGCGGCAACGTCACCATTCCGGTCATTGCCTTTACCGCGCGCGAACTGACAGCCTACGAAGAACTGAGCGTCAAGGCCCGCGCAACGGCGATTGCGGTCAAGTCCCATACCTCGCCGCAGCAGTTGATCGATCTGGTTAACCGTGTCCTGGCGGCAGCGCGGCGTACCAGCTAGGCGAAGGGAAGTGTAGCGTGGACAACACGGCCAACGACTTTATCCGCAACGCGACCCTGGCGCTTCAGGACACTCGCCTGCAAACAGCCATCCGCAGCGGCACGCGGCGCGAAGTCAACGGGCGAATCGCGGCCATGGCCGAGACGACGGACGCCAACGCGCTGCGCCAGCAGGGGCGCGCCGGCAAATTGCGGGCACTGCACAGCCTGCCCGACGTGCTGGAACTGCTTGAACGCAACCTGACGGCGCACGGTGCGCGGGTGCTCTGGGCAGCGGACGGCGAGGAATGCAACCGCCTGGTACTGGATATTGCCCGCCAGCACGCGGTGCGGCGCGTCATCAAGGGCAAAAGCATGGTCACGGAGGAGACAGCCCTGAATGCCGCACTGGAAAGAGCGGGGCTGGAAGTTCTCGAAACCGACCTGGGCGAATTTATCTTGCAGCTTGCGCACGACAGGCCAAGCCATATTGTCGCGCCGACAGTGCACGTCACCCGCCAGCAGGTGCGCGATCTGTTTGCGGAGCGCCTGGGTATGGAGCCGAGCGACGATCCCTCGGCGCTGACCCACGCGGCCCGGCTCTTCCTTCGGCAGCGCTTCCTCGAAGCCGATATGGGCATCACCGGCGCCAATTTCGCCATCGCCGAAACCGGTACGCTGGCTATCATTACCAACGAAGGCAACGGGCGCATGTGCTCGTCGCTGCCGCGCGTGCACGTGGTGGTGGTGGGCATCGAGAAGGTGGTCGAAACGGTTGAGGACTTCGGCACACTCGTCCAGATGCTGACGCGGGCCACCGCCGGGCAAAAGCTGTCCAGCTACGTCCATCTGATGAGCGGCCCGGCCCGGCCCGGCGACCCCGACGGCCCGGACGCCTTCTACGTGATCTTGCTGGACAACGGACGAAGCACTATCCATGCAGGCGAATATGCCGAATCACTGGCCTGCATCCGCTGTGGGGCATGCCTGAACAACTGCCCGGTCTACCAGCGAGCGGGCGGTCATGCCTACGGGTGGGTGTACTCCGGCCCCATCGGTTCGATCATCACGCCGCTGATGCAGGGCATTCGCAATGCGGCGCCTTTGCCCAACGCCAGCAGTTTGTGCGGGGCCTGCCAGGAAGCCTGCCCGGTAGGTATCCACATCCCGGACATGCTGCTGCGGCTGCGGCGCGACCTGGTACGGGAAGGCGACAGTGATCCAGCACTGGCAGCAGGGATCAAGGGCTGGTCGGCAGCCATGCAGTCGCCGCTGCTCTACGAGTTGAGCGGCAAAGCGGCGCGTCTTGCCACGCAGATCGCGGCGGGCGAGGCGGATACCGTTCAGCACCTGCCAGGCCCGCTCGGCAGTTGGACACGGAACCGAGATTTTCCGCGCTTCGCGGCGAAGTCGTTCCACCAGTTGTGGCGTGAGCGCAAGAGGGGATAGGAGCAAGGGACACACCTTGCCTCCTCTCTGGAACGGAAAGGAGGCAAGTTACCAGTTACAGGCGCAGCGCAACGCCGCTGGCGGCTGCCCGGAAGCCCGCCAGGCCGTCCGTGTGATTGATCAGGTGGCCGTCGCGCAGTTCCCACACTTCGCCGCCGAACTGTTCCAGGAAGCGCCTGTCGTGCGAGGCCGCCACCACCGGCCCCGGAAAGGCTCGCAGGGCCGCCTCAAACGCTTCCAGGACATCAAAACTGACGTAGTTGGTGGGTTCGTCCAGGAGCAGCAGGTTGGCGCGTTCGGCCATCAGCCGCGCGATTTGCAGCTTGCGCTTCTGGCCGCTGCTCAACGGGCCGACCTGCCTGCCGATTTCCTCGTAGCGGAACAGTCCCGAGGCCAGCAGCACGGTGATGTGCTGCTGCTCGTGGCCGGGCAGATCGGCCCTGTACACTTCCAGAACCGTCCTGTCCGGTTGCAGCGACTCCTGATCTTGATCCAGATAGCCGATCTTGACCTGTGGGTTGACGTAGATTTCGCCCTCGTCGGCAGGCAGCAGACCGGCCAGGATTTTCAGCAGCGTCGATTTGCCCGTGCCGTTTGCGCCGACCAGCGCGATTCGGCTGTGCAAGCCCAGCGTAAATGATACACCATCGAGCACTATCCGCCTGCCGAACGCCTTGACCACCCCGGACGCGAAGAGCGGCGTGTGGCCCTTGAGCGCTTGCGGATCAAAGTCCGGCTCGAAGGTCAGATCGTCGGGTGGCTTGGGGATCGGGTTGGCCTCGATGCGGCGCAGTCTCTCCTCGGCGCTGCTCACCCGGCGCGACACGGTGTTTTCGACGCGCCCGCGCTTGAAGTGCTTGAGGAACTTGTCACCATCTTTCGGGGCGCGGTTGTGCGACACCTGCCGCGCGGTAGTTTTGATCTCGTGCCGGAGCGCTTTGATCTCCTCCTGCTGGTGCTCGTAGTCGAACTGCCAGCGCTGGCGTTCCAGAGTTTTGGCTTGAAGATAGGCATCGTAGTTGCCAGTGTATTGCTTTGTCTTCCGGGAATGCTCCTCGATTTCGACAATAGCTGTGGCCGTGCGGTTCAAAAACTGGCGGTCATGCGAGACGATGAGCATCGCGCCGCGATAGCCTTGCAGGTAGCCTTCCAGCCATTCCAGGCTGGCGAAATCGAGATGGTTGGTCGGCTCGTCGAGCAGCAGCACGTCCGGCGCTTGCAGCAGCAGCATCGCCAGGCCCACACGCGACCTCTCCCCACCCGACAGCGTGGCGATCTGGCGCTGCCGGGCGATGTGGCCGACGCGCAGGCCGGTGAGAATGCTATCGACCCGATGATCCAGTTCGTAGCCGCCGTGCTGTTCAAACTGCTCGGCCACCAGGCCGTATTCGGCCATGACCGTTTCCAGGTTCGCCCCGGTCTCGGTCATCTGGCGCTCCAGGCTGCGCATCCGCTCTTCCAGCGCTTGCAGATCGCGCACGGCCTCGGCCACCAGATTGTCAATCGTCTTGCTGCCAAAATCGATCATGGCCTGTGGCAGATAGCCGATCCGCACCTGGTTGGTGATGGTGATCGTCCCGCCGTCTGGCTCGATTTCGCCGACGATGATCTTGAGCAAGGTGGATTTACCGACGCCGTTCGCGCCGACCAGGCCAATGCGCTGCCCGGCGCTGACGACCAGCGACACGTTGTCGAGAATCTGGTGAACTCCGTAGGATTTGGAAATGTTCGTGATCAGTATAGACATAAGCCGCCTGTTCCTGGTTTGCTATCCAACGTGAAGGGAAGAGTCCGGGCGTTTCGATTCCAGGGGAATCAAAAACGCCGCCAGAACAGCTCTGAGCGGCGCTAAAGCACGTAATGGACAGGATTAAGGTGGCGAATCACCTTGACATGCAGCAGCACAACAGAGCAGTCTGTTAAGGACTAACGGTTGTTGCTGGTGCGTCGCATGTCGGCCTTTTCTTCTCGGTGAACGATAGCCGGGGAAGGATCGTTGATGGCTGGCCCTTCCAAAGCTGGCTGTAGTTTAGTCGAGTAGTGCCGCACTGTCAAGGGTAATCGTTGTGCCGCACTGCACGGCGTACTGCCGCGCCGCAGTGGACGGCAGCCGCCTGTTGCGGTATGCTCTCCCGGTTGTAGTGTTCGCTCTTTCGCATTTAACACGCCGGAAAGGCGCAGCTATGGGCCTGTTTGATCGGAAAATGGGGGTTGATCTGGGGACGGTGAACGTCATCATCTACCAGAACGGCCAGATCGTCCTGCAAGAGCCTTCGATGGTCGCCCTGACCATTGAAGACGAACGCATTGTTGCCATCGGGCAGGAAGCGCGGGACATGTATGGCCGTCATCCTGAACACATCGAAGTAGTGCGCCCTCTGCAAAATGGCGTGATCGCGGATTACGAAGTGACCGAAGCGATGCTGCGGCACTTCTTCCAGAAAGTCGGCAGCCGCGTCCGGCTCTTTGGTGGCCCGCAATGCGTGATCAGCGTCCCGTATGGCGTGACCAGTGTGGAGAAACGGGCCGTTCACGAAGCAGCGATCCAGGCTGGCGCACGCGAGGCCTACCCAATTGCCGAACCGCTGGCCGCCGCGATTGGCGCGGGCCTGCCCGTCAAGACGCCTGCGGGTAACATGATCCTGAACCTGGGCGGCGGGGCCAGCGAAGCGGCGGTGCTGGCGATCAACGACGTCGTAGTGGCGGCCAGTGTGCGCGTCGGCGGGATGCGCCTGGACGAAGCGATCATCAACTATGTGCGCCGCAAGTACAGCCTGGTCATCGGCCAGCCGACTGCCGAATCGATCAAGATTCAGATCGGCGCGGCGGTTAACCTGAGCGAAGAATTGACGATGGAAGTGCAGGGCCGCGACCAGGTGGGCGGCCTGCCGCGCACGATCAGCATCAGCACCAGCGAGGTGGTCGAAGCCATCGCCGACCCGCTCAGTACCATAGCCAACGTCGCGCGGAACGTGCTGGAAAAAACGCCGCCGGAACTGGCCTCCGACATCATTGACCGGGGCATCACGATCACCGGTGGCGGCGCGCTGCTGCGCGGTATCGATGAGTACATCACGCGGCAAACCGGGGTTCCGGCCTACCGCGCCGACGACCCGATTGTGTGTACAGCCGTTGGGGCCGGGCGCGTCCAGGACGATCCTGGCATAATGCGTCGGCTCATGGGCAATGTCTGAAGGTCTGGTTGCGTGACCGGTGTCGGCTTCAGTCGAGGTAGTAGGTCATGCGTTGCAGGTGCGTCACCGGGTCAATGTATTGGACGTGGACGCCTTCCGGGACGGTGAGCGTGATCGGCGCGTAGTTGAGAATCGCCCTTACCCCCGCTTTGACCAGCGTATCGCACACCGCCTGAGCATGTTCCGCCGGAACCGCGATCATGGCGATCTTGATGTTCCGCTCGCGGACGAAATCGGTTATCTCCGCAATATCTTTCACTTTGAGATCGGGCGCACCCGTGCCAATCTTCGCCGGATCATTGTCAAATAGCCCAACGACCCGGAAGCCCCGCTCCACAAACCCACCATAATGCGCGATAGCTCGCCCCAGGTCGCCCGCACCCACGACCACCAGCGGCCATTCGCGGTTAACCTGCAAAATCTGCTTAAGCTGCGCCTGCAAGTGGCTGATCTGGTAGCCTGTACCCTGCTTGCCGAATTCACCAAAGTGCGAGAGATCTTTGCGGATTTGCGCCGAACTGATGCCAAGACGCTGGCCGAGTTCGTGGGATGACGTAATCTCCTGACCTTGTTGGATAAGCTGGGTCAGTGCCCGAAGATAAATGGGCAACCGCCCAATTACTATATCGGGAATCTCCGAGATTGAGGCCATGAATCCTCCGGCGGGCCATGCGGCCATGTGTGGTTTACTTTATTTGTGAAGAATATGACATAGTGTAGCACAGGCCCATTAGGGGAGCAAAACCACAAACGGACCGGGCGGGTCGGGGAATAGTGGGCGCGTCAAAGCCGCCGACCGGGTTCGGTCCAAAGCGCCGGGCCGGACGGGGCGCGAGCAGGGGATGGCAGGCTGGGGCGTGCCGGCGGCGACAGGATGGGCCTATGCGGGCGCTGGTGGTAGAGCTACTTCGCGGTGATGAGGACCGACCTGACGTCGGTCCGCCTGTCAGGGCAACCCGGCTCTTATTCTGAGTACTTTGATTTCTCGTATCGGTAACATTCGTCGTGCGGCGGCTCTGGTGCGAAATACTTGTACCGATCCGCGAAAAGTCTATCTGTTTGCCGCTTGACGAACTGTTCAGGGTGAGGCGGTAGCTGCGTCAGAAGGCGCTGCGCAGACGAAGACAGGGTCACACCTGCTGGCAACGGTTTGCCCGGGTCTACGATTTCCAGACACCCGTCATGCAGAGAGACCAGGAGAGCACGATCTACAGGGAAGGCCCAGCCGATCTTCCATGTGCCATTGTCTAAGTCCCAGCGGCCTAGCGGAACCTGTTCTGTACTGACGACAGCAACCGTCTTGTTGTCAAAAAAAAGTTCGCCCATCATGAGCGTTTCGTAAACGTAAACATTCCGATTCTGCGCCCGTTCAAATGCATGATCCACGATAACCGTCGTGTGGTCTTCGAGATCGGGCACACGCCAGGCCAATTGCCACCAGAACTGGCGTTGTTGGTTCCACTCATTGACAAATTGTTGTGCATTGCTCACCTGTAAGATGACACCCATCCCGATCAGTGGCGACAGGATGAGGGAGCCGACAGCCAATGCGCCGCGTTTGAACACGAGACCGGCGAGCAGCAACGCACACGCTGCCATAAATATGCTGACGCCAATGATTGAGACGAGATTCCAACGGCTTAACAGGCCCGTGATTTGTGGTGTGCTCAAGGTGGCTACCAGAGTCACCTGGCCCAAGACCATAATGAGTAGTCCTGAACAGGCGATCATAAGCCAGTGCACTTTGGGGGATAGATAGTAATCAATGTCGCCACCAACGTTTCGACCCCGATAAAGGAGAATGACATAAAAGAGAATGACATAAACCAGCAGCGCCGCCACGACAACGAGAGCAAACACAAGCGCCAATGGGGTGGCGAGCATTGGCAACTGGCCTATATGGTATTGCCAGGTCCTTAGCAACTGGTCGCCAAAAACCGAGGCATACAGGGTGATCACGTCGCGCAGTTTATGTGTCACCGCCGAAACGTTTGGCACATTGTAGCCGATCTGCGCATAAAAGCCGGTGGCTTTGAAGACAAATAGTCGGTAATACCCAAGCCCCAGGGCAGTCAATAAGTAGGGCGCTGACCAGCGAGCAGTTCGGTAAAGCCATTGCCGTCGCCCCTGGCTCGCTGCGGTCAGGATAAGCCCGAACAAAAGCGGGCGCAGCACCTCCAGGGGGAAAGGAAGCTCGTATAGAAAAAAGTAGACCGGGATGCAGATCAGCGCCGCCGCGAAGCTGAACCAGCGTTTCACTCCCCTCGAAGTTACAGCGATGAGTCCCAACAGGAAAGAAGCCAGGCACAGGAACAGGCTACCGTCAACGGCCAGACCGACACTGGTTGGATGCAGCCAGTAGAGCGGATAAATGCAGTAGAGAATGGCGACGAGGGTAGCAAACAGGGTGTATCTCTTCAGGACACGGCGGATCAGGAACATCAGAAGGAGAGCGTTGGCTGTGTGGAAAGCAAACATCAAGGTATGGGCAACCAGCGGACTACTCCCCGTCAGCCACATCAAAATGGCGTACACCGGACGGGCCTGCCCCCAGGTCAAATCAATCAGATGTCCCAAACTGAGCCGGCTCAAGATGTAGAAGGCCGGAATATCATCGTAGTAGATTCCCAGCCAGGGAACGAAGACCCCAAGCGTCAGGGTACACACCAGGACAATAAGCAGGACCGCAGCCCTGAGTTCCCATCGCCAATAATTAATCGTCCGTTGCATGGTTATTTGCTTTTGCAGAAAGGTGGCGTTGCAAAGGGTGAACAGCGTCTCCCGCTACAGTGGATGCGCTCAACTCTGAAAAGAGGAGGCGTTTCGTCTTGGCAGTACCATTATAGCCATAGAATACAGCGCAGGGGACACCGGGCTAAAGCCCGGTGGGGAATGCGCCACTCTCCAACGAACGAACACTTGCACAAACGAACAAAGATTGATATGATTCGCTTCAGTCCGCCCGGATCGGGCGGTCAGGCGTTAACGTGGCCCGTCAGGGCGAGCGTAGCCTGAGAAGCTCCCCGGTTTACTGGGGAGAGTGATCACACTTCCGGCATCGTCAGACAAGGCATTCTGTCGCTGCACCACTTCAGCCCGCGTGCCGCCCGGGGAAACGTCTCCCACCGACAAAGGTTGCGACAATATCGCGCGAATACGCGAATAAATGCGTACCTTGACCCGGTATGGGCTTGATCTGAGGCCAAAGGAGTGGCTCAAACATCGTCAACGACAATCCGAAAGCCAATCGGGTAGTGGTTCTCATCCGGCGAAAAGTACTGACGGTGCAGCGCTGTCGTCCAGCGCCCCTCGGAAAGGTAACTGCCACCCCGTGCGGCCCGGTAGCCCATCACGTTTAGATCGTGGCGAGCGCCGTCGTAGGGGTATGGCAGGTAGCGGGCCAGGGTCCACTCGGCCACGTTGCCAAACAGATCGCTCACGCCATACGGACTATCACCAATGATGCGGTAAGCATCAACGGGCGTTGTATGCCCGATCAGGCTTTCGACCACGTTGCAGCAGGCCGGATCAAACTCATTTCCCCAGGGATAGAGCAGCTTTTCGCGTCGTTCCGGGTTCCAGGTGGCGGCTTTTTCCCATTCGGCCTCTGTCGGAAGCCGCACGCACCGCCCGACCTGCTGCCCCAACCACGCACAATACGCCAGCGCTTCACGCCAGCTTACCGATGTCACCGGACGCTCGGCTTCCTCCAACCAGCGAGTCGCCAGGGGCCAGGTACGTGGCACAGAACACCCCACCGCCGCAACGTAGGCTGCGTAGGCCAGCGTCGTCACCGGGTAGCGGCTGATGGTATAGCCGGGCAGGATCAGTTCGTGCGCGGGACGCGCTGGTCGCGGGCCAAAGTCGTCGCCCATCAGAAACTCGCCTGCCGGAATGTAGACCATTTCCGGCAGGGCGGGCGGCGAGCACATCCAGGTTGGTGGGAGGCTCACCGCGCTTGAGACGGCGCTTTTTCTCATCACCGCGATCAATACGGGTTGCGGCTCAGGGCGCGCAGCCTGTCGCGCCACGTCGGGCCGTACAGGAAGTGCATGGCGCGCCGGAGCAGGTTGTACTTGAGATCGCTGTACGGATACCAGAAAAACTCGCGCGGCAGTGGGGCAAGGCGCTCCACGCTCAGGCTCTGTGCCGTTGTCATTTCCAGCAAGCCCTCTTTGCCGCGTGTCCGCCCATAGCCGCTGTCGTTCACACCGCCCCAGGGAACGTTCGGAACGCTGTGCGACATAACGTGATCGTTGACGCTGGCAAGCCCAACTTTCATTTGCCGGGCCAGGGCCAGTCCGCGTGCCTTGTTGCGCGTCCAGACCGAGCCGGTCAGGCCATAGCGCGTGTCGTTCGCCAGTCTCAGGGCTTCTTCTTCGCTGTCCACCGCCTGCACGACAATCACCGGCCCGAAGGTTTCATCTCTGGCGACGCGCATCTGCGGTGTCGTGTCGGTGATGAGCGTTGGCAGGTAAAAGCGCCCGCCCTTGTCCTCCGCTATACGCCCGCCACAGACGACGCGCGCGCCTTGCTGCACCGCCTCCCTGACCTGACTGTCGATGATTCTGATCTGCGCTTCCGTCGTGATTGCACCCATCGTGGTGTAAACGGCTTCGCCGGGGCCGAGCCGCACGTGGTCGTTGATCACCTGCGCCATCTTCTCGACGAGTGGCTCGGCCACCTGGCGCATGACGTACACGCGCTCGATGGACAGACAAGCCTGCCCCGCATTGACCATCCCCGCCCAGACCACGCCCGCCGCCGTGCGATCCAGGTCTGCATCTTCGAGGACAATGGCTGCATCTTTGCCGCCCAATTCCAGCGTGACCGGGATCAGCAGTTCACCGGCCAGCGCTGCCACTTTGCGGCCCGTCGGCACGCTGCCCGTGAAGCAGATTTTATGGGGCCGTTCTCGGATCAGGGCTGCGCCCACGTCGCCGTCACCGTGAACGACCTGGAAAACTTCCGGCGGGATGCCTGCCTCGTGAATGACCTGCGTGAAGACCTCGCCTGCCTGTGAGGCAAATTCCGACGGCTTATAAACGACAGTGTTCCCGGCAATGAGCGCGGCGAAAATAGGCGCCAAGGAGAGGATCATCGGGAAGTTCCAGGGGGCGATGATCAAGACCACGCCGTGCGGACGCCGTTCAACCCAATGGGCGCGGTGCGGCACGAGCTTGACGAAGACTGGCTCCGGGGCCAGCGTGCGCCGGGCTGTTTTCAGGTAATAGCTCAGTAGCTCGATGGTCGGCCAGTATTCGATCATGCCCTCGAACCTGGGCCGGCCCTGCTCTGCAACCACCGTATCGACGATCCGATCCAGGTTGCGGTACATGGCATCTCGCAGGCCGCGCATGAGCGCCAGCCGCGCCCGCAAGCCCAGGCGTTCCCACGGCCCCTGCGCCAGCCGCGCCGTTTCCATGATCCGTTTGATGTCCTCCGGGGTAGCGGCCCATACTTCGCCCAATTTGCGTCCGGTCGCCGGGCTGGTGGATACAATTAGCTTGGGCTGGCCGTTGCTGGCGAGATTCTCCACGTTACTAAGAACCGGCGGGGCGGCGTTCATAAGCCATCATCCTGCTTGTCAAATCTTTCACTGCGCCAGGGCGCATCGTGCTAGTTGTAGCACAGCTTACGTCGTTCTGCCAGCAGCGGACGAGGTCTGGTGGTGATATGAGATTCTCTCGAACCTGGGGAAAAGGAGGCCGCAGGGTAGAGTGGATGGTTGGGCAATACGCTTTGCCTGTGGGCACTGGTCGCGGTGTACTGCCGTCCCCAATCTTTACAGGCCTACTTCGCCTTCCCGTTATGGATATGCCCGTTGCGGATTACCCCATCTGATTGGCAGCCTGGACCGGCTGGCATCGCTCACCTCATGGCCTTATTCCTCTCTCGTCCCTATTTTGCCACTATCCCTTGCGACACCACCGCCCGTTCACCAATCGCAAAAGAACCATTTCTGAGTCCGAGCTTGACACTTGTGGCTTATCACCAGATCATTTGCGGCAATGACACCATGGCCCTGGGCGCTCAGGCAGCAGTACTGGCGGCTGGCCGGAAGGACATCATCGTCGTGGGTTTCGACGGCAGTGACGACGCCATCCAGTCCATCCTGAAAGGTGAACTGAAAGCCACCGCACTGCAACCGGTTGCCGAAATGGCGAATCAGGCTGCGATCCAGGCCGATCAGTACATCAAGACGGGCAAGACCGACAAACCAGAGAAGCAGTCTATCGATATGGTGCTGCTCACGCCGGAGAACGCCTGCCAATACAAGACTTTCGCGCCGACAGGCTCGACGGAGTCATGTTTGGGTGTGACGCCCGAAGCGACCATGTCAGCCACAATGGCTGCGACTGCCACAAAGTAGTGCGTTTGGTGAACGCACGACCTTGCCAGAAGCGTGGGGACAACTAAACCTGGAGGCCAGCGATGATGCTGGCCTCGCTATCGAGAAGCGGGCGCGTGCCAGAACCGCCGAAGTTCGCAAGGTAGATAGTTGGGAGGTGTGCCTGGATGGCAGGGGGCCAGACAGTGCCCAGAGTTATCCAGGTCAAGTTAATTGAACGGATCAGCCCAGTACTCAAACTTGCGGGCTTCCGGCTCCATGTCCTGCACGGCGTGGGCATAGGCCATGCTGAATTCGCCCGCCGTCGCGTACCGATCTCTGGCGAATTTGGACAGCGCCCGCATCAGCACCTGTTCCAGCGACTTCGGAAAGTCCGGGTGCAGGCTGCGCGGCGAAGGCGGCGCTTCGTCCACGTGTTTGAAGGCAACTTCCTGCGGTTTGGTTCCGTAAAAAGGCAGCCGCCCGGTCAACACCTCGTACATCACCACCGCCAGCGAATACACGTCCGTCTGGCTGGTCAGCGGCTGCCCCATGACCTGCTCCGGGGCCATGTAGTGCGGTGTACCCAGGCTGACACCGGTTTTGGTGAGCGAAGCCGCACCGACCACCTTGCTCAGTCCGAAGTCGCTCAGGAAGACGTGGTTGCCCCGGTTGCCCTGCCTATCAATGGCCTCGACCAGGATATTGCCGGGCTTGATGTCCCGGTGAATGATGCGCTGCTTATGCGCATAGTCAAGAGCCTGCGCCACCGGGTTCAGAATTTGCCAGCCGGTCAGCGGTGAGAAGCGGCGGCGTAGCAGCAGTTCAAAGAGCGACGGCCCGCGTACCAGGTGCATGGCGAAGAACATCACACCATGTTCCTCGCCAAAGGCAAAGATCGGTACAATGTGCGGGTGGCGCAGCGTCTGCATCAGCATGGCTTCTTGTTGGAAGCGCTGGCGGTACTCGCGGTCTTCGCTGTACTCCGGCAGCAAAATTTTGAGCGCTACCGGTTCAGAAAAGCCAAGCTGCGACGCCTGGTAGACCGATCCCATGCCACCTTCAGCCAGTTGTTTCTCGATGACAAATCCCCCAATCTCAGTGCCAGGGGGAAGCTGCTGCGTAGCGGCCTTCCTGAGCTTGTCGAGCATGGTTGCGACCCCATAACGCGCCACTGGTTGCGTATAGAATGCGGAACAAGATTGGAATACGTAATACGGCGAATCTCGCCTAGCATAATATAGCACGGTTTGGCACGTAAGGTGGCATAAAATGACACAACAAAAACAATCGACCCAGGACGCAGTGCGCGCTATCTACAACTATGCCGGATCGCTCATGAAAGCCAACCTGAAAGACGACGTGATCCACAACAAGCTCGTGGAGAAAGGCTTGAACGCCGAGGCCGCCAACGTCGTCATTCGCAATCTGCGCCAGGCCAAGCACAAGGTGGCTCAGAGAGATATGCTCATCGGTGCTGGCTTCTGCATCGTGGGCCTGATTATCACCATCGCCACCTATGCCGCCGCTGCGTCCAGCCGAAGCGGGGGGACATACGTGGTGGCCTGGGGCGCGATCATCTTCGGCGCGCTGCAATTCTTCCGGGGCCTGGCAAGGATGCGCTAGAGCACGCCTCACCCCGACCCCTCTCCACCAGAGTGGAGAGGGGGGTGAAGTCAATTCCCGAACAGCGAATTCAAGCGCGGATCGACTTTCGAGGCGCACGCCGCATACTGTCGGTTGTAGTCGCGCATTTGCTGGGTGGAGGGGTCAAAGGGTGGGATGTCGGCGGTGCACTGCTGGAAGCCTTTGGCAAAAGTTTCGGCGTCTTTGAGCGCCGTATCCAGATCGCCATTTTCCAGCACGTACTTGTCAAAGGCCTCAAACAGCCAGTGTTGCAAGAGGAAGCCCGTCGGAGACGCACCGCCGCCAAACAACTGCGGAAAGGACAGCGTATTCGGGTCCTTTAACAGCGTATCGATCTGGTTGTACAGCGCCGTCACGTCCGGCCCTTGCGCTCCGGCCAGCACCGGGTCGTTGATCAGGGAGCGGCGTGCGGGCATGGCCGAGAACAGGTCCGGGCGGTGCGACACGGCGCTGATCCAGCGGTAACAGCCTTCCGGATTCTGCGATTTGGCGCTGATGTAGAGCGTGCCGATGCTGTATGACACGGCGGCAAACTTGCTGCCCCTGGGGTAGGTGGTCGGCTTGTATACGGCGGTGTCTGTCGGTTCTGTGGGATTGAAGCGGAAGCTAAAGGCATTGAGCACGTCGCTGTAGATCGGCACGTCGCGCTGGGCGCGGCCTCCGCCAAAGCCGAGGTTGCTCAGGGCGTCGTACTTGATGTAGCCCTTCCTGGCAAGGTCGAGCACCTGCCGGATGGCGTCCACGCTGGCTTGGCTGGTGAAATCGATAGTGGGCGGATCGGTGCGGTAATCCAGCGGCAGTCCGCCATAGGCGGCAATGAGTTGCAGCAGGTGGACGCCGTTGGTGTTCGAGGCCACGAACGGCACGGGGTCTTCGGGGTTGGGCTTGAGCGCCGTCACCGCATCTTTGAAGGCATCTATCGTCCAGGTGCTGCCGGGTGCGGGGACATTGGCCCGGTTAAACTGGTCGCTGTTGTAGCGAAGGATCGACGGCTCGATGATGACGGGCAGTGCCCACGTCTTGTTGTCGCGTTCAAGCTGCGCCATGATGTTGCCGACCACATCGGCCTTATCAAAAGTCTTGTCGGCGGCGATGAACGGGTCGAGATTCATTAAGACACCGAGCGTGGTATTGGGCACAGCGTTATACGGCAGGTAGAAACAATCGAAGCGATCTGCAAGGTTGGCGATCTGCCCGCCGCCGGTGGGTGTATCGATCACAACACGCCCGACCTGCGGATCGTTGCTGGTGAAATCGGCCATCAGGTCGTTCCATTTATCCTGGTTGGGCAGCGGCGAGATGAACGACGACAGGCCGAATTTGATCGCCACTTTGCCCGCACCCAACGTCGGGACGGGAACGGGCGTCGCAACGGCCAGAGCCAGCGACTGTTTCCTGTCGGCTGCGGCCTGAACATCCTGCACAGCTTTAGCCTCGACATCTTGCAGCGCGGTCTTGGCGTCAATCTTGTTCGCCGTCATCTGTTGCAGGGCCAGATTCAGGTAATCGGCGAAACGCATTTCCGAGGTCGGAATGCCATTGGCTGTGGCCTGATCAATCGCGGCCTGGACTTCGGGCGAAATGCTGCGACGTGGGCCACCGCCCGGCCCGGACTGAGCATTTGCCAGGCTCTTACGAGCCGCAATGATCGAGCCACGCCCCACCAGTTCGCCACGCTTCGTCAGAAAACTCGCCAGTGCGTAGGCTTTCTCCGGGTAGAGCGTGCCACCGCTCACTGCAAAGCCCTGTACTGTCAGACCCGCCTTGCCGCCGGGCAGCAGCAGCGGAACTCGCTTCTGCGTGGAGCCGTTGCTGTTCGGGCGCTGGAACAGCAGGTTGTTGGCGCTGCTGATGCTGATCGGCGCGCCGGACGTATTCCCGCTTGCGACCAGCCCGTCTTGCTGAAGTTTCGCCCAGGCGTCGAGCAGCGTCTCGACGGGCGGCGTATCAAGCTGCGGCGGATTCGGGATCGTGTTGGCGTCAAAGACGCCCGCCGGAAGCAGGCTGCGAAAGAGAATGGGAAGTGAACCGCCGCCAACAGCCATGCCCGGCACGGTCACCGCGCCGCTGCTGTCTTTTTGCGCCAGCTTGTTGACCGCACTGATCAGGTCGTCGAGTGTCCACCTGTCGCTCGGATAGGCGAGGCCGGCTGCGTCGAAGGCCGCCGGGTCATAGGACATGATCGTCACGTTGGCGGCAAGCGGCAGCGCCCAGATACCCTTATCCCACTGGAAAGACTGCCAGATGGCTGGATAGAAGTCATCGACGTTCAGCGCTGTGTCTTCGTTGACAATGGGCGTCAGGTCGAGGAAATAGCCAGCACGGGTCGCCGCCGGGGAGATCGAGATGCGCTGCGAATCGATATACAACACGTCTGCTGTGCTGGTATAGGTCTGCACCGCCGCCAGGTGGTTATCCAGGCCGCCCGTCAGCGCTGGAATGCTGCTGTCATAGCGCACGACGTTGACCTTGACATCGGGATGCTGGCTCTCAAATTCGCCAAGCAACTGATCGGTCAGGCTGTCCCGCATGAAATTCGGTACGGCCACTGAAATAGTTGCCGCACCGTTCTGCGCTCGCAGTGTCGCCAGGGGAACCACTGCTCCAACCAGTGCCACCACTGCCAGCGCAACGCCGAACCACCGACTCCGTAAGTGCATCATCAAAATCCTCTTATAGGCAGACACAACAAGTCCTGAGGTCAGTTTAGAGGTAACTTACTGGCTGCGCATAAAGAAAATGTAAAAAAAGTGTTGCCTGGGCCTCTATCAGGTCTTCAGGGATTTCTCGTTACGGCGGCCTGCCGCAGACCGCAACGCTGGCGGCATGGGTCCCAATAGCAAACGGCGACCTGGTAGTCGCCGTTTGCGTACATTCGACACTGCTTACTGGATCGTTGGGCTAGACTGCTGTTGGCCGTCCCGAAAACATACGGATGAGCGCCAGCAGCACTACCGCGCCAACGAACGCCACAAAGATGCTCCAGACGTTGAAGCCCGTTGCGCCCGGCGCGCCGATCAGGTTAAACAGGAAACAACCGATGAACGCGCCGATGATACCGACGATGATGTCACCGATCAGCCCCAGGCTGCTCCGCATGACCAGGCTTGCCAACCAGCCCGAAATTGCGCCAACAATCAACCACGCGAGCCATCCCATTGCATCCATTACCTGGCGTCCTTTCTACCCATTTCATTCAAAGGATGTGTCCAGTTAAACACGTCTCCATAAGCGCAGGATGAACTAAACCTAAGTGCTCGATGCAAGGTTTAGCTCGTCTGATTTTCCGGCTTTGCATAAGAATTCGTTGAACCCTTGTTGCACAAACTGGTTGAACAAAAGTTCTGTACGTGTTAAAATAATATGAGGCAGGTATTGGCCGGGTTTGATTGTTTATCTTGAAGAGCAGGAATGTCGGCGATGCAACTCTCGTTATTTGACCTCAGTTCACCGAAGAAATCGTCGAGGCCGTCTCCAAAACTGGCTGTTCACTTTGCGTCGTCCGCTCATCATTGGCAGACGCCAGAGTACATCGTGGAACGGGCCGTTGAGGTGCTTGGCGCAATTGACCTTGACCCGTGCAGCAACAGCAAGAACGCGCCCAATGCCCCGGCCCGGCTGCACTATACGCTGGAGGAGGACGGCCTGGCGCGGCCCTGGCAAGGACGTGTCTGGATGAACCCGCCGTATGGGCGCGTCATCGGCAAATGGATCGACAAACTGTGCGCGGAATATGAGGGCGGGGGCGTGACCGCAGCCATTGCGCTGCTCCCGGCGCGTACTGATACGCAGTGGTTCAAGCGGCTGACGCGCTATCCGATCTGCCTGATTCACGGGCGGCTGCACTTTAGCGGGCACAAAAACAGCGCACCGTTTCCCTCGGCGGTGGTCTACCTGGGGCCGCTGCTGTCACGTTTTGCCGGGACGTTCGGGGCGATGGGGGCGGTCTATACACCTTTTGGTGTCAGCGACCTGCCGCCCTCGCCGATCTGGGGTGGTGGGCGGCTCTAGGCGCTGCACCAGCAGCACGGGCTGCCACAACGATAAGAATGCTCAAAGCCCTGGACAGTCAGGGTTCTGTGCGCCACCTGTCTCAGTACGGATTTGAAGGGCTGGCTCTGCTTGCCACCCTGGTCGTATCCGGGTAGCGGAAGGTCCGTTCCTTCTCGGCGGCCTGGGCCGAGCGTTTGTTCCAGGGTCGTTTTCAAGCACCTTTTCTCAGGGCAACCGCTCCATAAAACACTCTTGGCGTGATGATGGCTTGCATCACCATCATTACATTTCGACCCGAGTCCATAACAGCACAAATAATAAAGTGTGTGCAATTTTGAGAATTTTTAATGTAGACTTCCGGTAATAGATCACTCAAGAACGCCGCTCTCTGACTCCAGCAAGCAACCGAAAAATCACAACGATATAACTTTTAGTTACATTTTAATATCAGAATACCAATTTCTCATCACAATTCCATACTGTTGTGAAAAAGGTAAAGAAACACTGTATTATAGATCGCAGCGGCCCCAACCATTTGGCTAACGGTTGAGGTAAACCTGCCCCGCCAGCGCTGTCACCATTCCCCTTCCCAGCCCCGCTACTGAAGTCTGGAACTCTGCCTCATGGCAGCCCAAAGGATGCACCCCTATGATTGATCAGCAGCAATCACCCGGCCATCAAATTGAACCGATCACCCCGCCCGGCCGCCCCAGCGTGCCTTACTCGCCTGTGCCCAGTCGGCCTCAGCCACACGACGAGAGACCGATTTTGCGCGGGCCAGCCCGCTTTAAAAGGCGACCCCTTGCAAGTGTACAGCCGCGTCCGCAAGAGGCGCAAGCGGAACCCACCCGCTCCACGCTCAACAAGAAGCTGGTTGAACTGCTGATGGCGGTGCGGGCCAACTATGTCTTCCCTGATTCTTTCGACAGTTCCATCCCACTCGATCAGGCGGCGCTGGAACAACTGGCCGATATGCACCAGCGGCTGGTAGGCCTGTTTACCGATATCGTCTACAGGGCCATGCCCGAAGCGCCCGACAAGGCGAATGAATTTGTTTACCAAATCGTGGTCAAATCCACCGCATTCTGCTCCGCTGTGGCGCTCGGCGAAATTGACGACACGGAGCGCCTTGCCACAACAGCGGCCTGCATTGCACTCTGCTACTGGGTAGACCACGCGATGGATCGGGGCGACCAGGCCATGATTCAAGCGCTCGTCTGCCTGCTTCACAACACACCGCCCGAAGAAATCCAGGAACCTACGGTTCGAGCGCGCCACGAGGCCATCGCAGGCATCGAACGTCTTCTCGAATCGTTTGCAGCAGACGAAGGCGACCTGGACGCCCTGGCGCACTGTATCTACGAACACACGTTGTTCCGTGAGATGCATGTCGTCGAACTCAGCCAGCAATACCTGGCTGCTGAGGATAAGGAGCAGTTCTGGGCCGAAAACGCCGAGCAAATCTCCTGGCTCAGTATCACCAGTACGGCATTAATTTTCGTGGCAGGCATGGTTTATCAACTTTATCGCCGTGCGCTGCCAGAGTTACCCGGACTGCCCGAAATCCTTGCCAACCAGGAGATCATCGATGCGGTCCACATGACGGCCAATGCCGCCATTCGCGGCTGGGATGATCTGGGAGACAGATTCATCGACGCAGGAGCCGAAGGTTCCTGGGGCAATTTTGTCATCAACCTTTTCAACCAGCCACATCCTGTGCTGCTGAACTCATTCCTGACGATGTCAGGCGTACCCGCCGAAGGCTTGAACGAGGCTGTTCGCATTCTGACCTGCGGTGAGGAAGCACCAGTGGTGGAGTTTTTTGTGGAACTGGTGCGCAGCAAATTCGCCGCCATCTCAACCGAAACGGCCACGAAGTATGAAGTGTTCCTGACCATGATCAAGCGCGTCGTGGAAGCCGGTTTTGTCAACCGGTTAAGCGACATTCGAATCGCCGACATCCCGTCTCGTTAGCTGCGCGGGCGAGACAGGTGATACACGCAGGGGTTGTTTGACGAGCGGCCCGAGCCAGACCACTGACCGGTTAACGCAGTGCTACCCTGCATAAAATCCTGAGGAGGGCGCTCAAGCCAGGGCCTTTTCGGCAGTCTCGCTTGCGATCAATTCGCGCAGGTAGGCCCAGGCTTCCTCCTCAGTCGCAAATAGCTTGAGTCCCTGAAACCGGACCACCCGTATAACCGTCGTTAACAGCATCTGGATAAGGCTGTTTGCCCCGACGACGACGATCTCCCCTCTGTTAGGATGGAACACGTGCGGGCTGCCGTTACGCGCACCCAGTAGCCCCGAAGGAACCCGGTGGGCAGCGGTCAGGTTCGCCAGCGTATGCACCGGATGGTGCGCCTGATCGAAGAAAGGTTTCTCAACGTTGTAAATGGCTTGCAATTCGTGGGCCGTCCATGGGTCAGTGACAGTTATGTAAACGACATGGCCGTTCTCCCGAAGCTCACATTTGACGGGCATAGCGGGGACTCCTGTTCCAGGTGTTCAATGTGTCTTCTGTTGCATGCTTATTATACTTTACTTTTTTTGCTTTATGTTTTAAACACGGATTTTAGGGAAATTTTCGTTTTTGACAGGGGGATGAGCAGACCACTGAGCAACTTATGCCCTGAGCGGCCATCTGGTCTGGTTGCTCACAGAAGCATGATGGTCTGGCGCAAGCGCCCGGTTATACTTGAGCGATGAGCAAGAAAAAGCAGCGCAATGTTCAACCCACCTCCGCCCGGCCCCAGGTCAGCGAACGTGAACAGGGGCGGTGGGCGTTTGCCAGGGGCGATCTGGACAGTGCCATTGCGCATTGGACAAAAGCACTTCAGGCACGATCCTCTGCGCGCCTGGAACAAGCCCTGGCGGAAGCCCACTTCCGGCGCGCCTGCCTCAACCGGAAACGCCCGTCGGCGGCTATCCTGGACGATCTCCAGACAGCCAGCACACTTGTACCGGGCGATCCACGTTACAGCTTTCACACAGGCTTGCTTCAACACCAGCTTGGTAATTTGCAGGAAGCGATCAAGGCGTACCGGGAGAGCCTGCGCCACGAGTCTTCAGGTTATGATCGTCCCGCCTATCATCTGTGTCTGGCTCTGGCCGAGTCTGGACAGGACGTCTACGGGGACCCGGCCTGGAAACTGTTGACGGCGGAGCAGCAGAATCGCCTGCTGCCGCCGAACCGCTTCCTGATCAACGCCGTGGAGGCGCTGGAACGGAACGACTTTCCGGCGGCAGAAACGGCCTTGCAGCGCACTGTCGATTTCGACGCAGGCTTTTCGCATTATTACCTGGGAGTGCTGGCCTGGCGGCGCGGCGAGAGGGATAAGGCGCTCGATCACTGGTTGGCCGCTCAGAAAGCCGGCTTCATGAGCCGGGCGCTTCGGCACAATCTGGCCGTTGCCTATACGGTGCAGGCCGTGGGACAGGCCGACTCGCCAGACCTTGAAAGCACGCTCCGGGCCGCGCTCAAGCTGGAATCCGCCTCGCCCCTCCTGCAAGCCTTACAGCAGCGTGCCGAATGCCTGGCAGGCAACAGGGCTGCTGAAGCGGGTAACTGGCAGGCCGCACTGGCACACTGGCAGAAAGTGCGCCAGCAGTACGTCCGGCAAGAGACGCGAGTGCCGCGTGAACTGGCGGCGAATATAGCGAACGCCTATGAACATTTGCAGCGCTGGACAGAGGCCGCGGAAACCTGGCGGGAACTGCTGCGCCGCCGCCCGCGTCGCGGCGAGAACGCCTGGCCTGTTCAGTACGTCGTGCAGTTGTGGCGGCACATCGATGCGCTCTACGCGCGGGCCGGGCATTTCGATAAATCTGCCGAAACGCTGCGCTACGCGATCCGGGCGCAATCCGATGATCTCACCCTCAATCTGGCGCTGGTCAAGCGCTACATGGAAAACCAGAACTGGCGCAGCGCCAAAACAGCGGTGTTGCGTGTCCTGGAAGCCGCGCCCAGGCATCCCGACGCCATGGCCCTCTATGCCCAGATCGTCGATGCTGACGGCGACCTTGACCAGATGATCGAAGCCTGGGAACGGGTGCTTCCGACCCATCACAAACACCAGGCCGAGCAGCGCCTCTTGAAACTTTACGTCGAGCGCGGCCAGTTCTACCAATCCATCGAGGACGACGAAGCGGCAGCAGCGGACTTCGAAAAGGCGCTGCGCCTGGCGCCCGCTGATGCCAGGCTGCGGGCGACCTACGGCGCGCTGCTCGTCCGCTTCGCGCGGGAACGTGCCTGCCAGGAATTCGAGCGGGTCGAACTGGCTGTGTCTGAGGCCGCCCTGACGATCATCAAGGCGTGGTATCAGTTGGGAGATCGGGAGGAAGCGGCGCGCTGGCTGCAACGCGCCAACAGCGCTAACGGTCTGCGCCCGACGCTCTACGTGGAGCTTGGCGCTGCCATCTTTGAAAGCCACAAAGGGCCAGCCATCAAGTACTTTGAACAGGCCCTTTCGCAGGCAGCCGCAGCCGATCTGCCGGATTTGCTGACGTGCATTGCGGTGGTCTACGAAAGCCACAGGCGCATCCCGGAGGCGTATGATTACGCGCGGCGCGCCCTTCAACAGGACGCAGGTTTTGGCCCGGCCCATGTCCATCTCGGTCTGTGGGACATACGGCGGGGGCGCCGCTCTGCCGCACTCAACCATTTTCAGAGTGCTCTGCGATGGGCACAACAGAAACAGCGCCCGGACATCGTGGTTGGCATTGAGGAGGCAATTGGCCTGCTGGAAGAAGGGCATACCCCAACGCTGGACGACATCCTGGATACAATTGATCCCGAACAGACCGACGGCGCAATGCGCCGGATGATGGGCAGGCTGGATAATCAGGTAACGCCATGACGTTCGATCCCTACGCGGTGCTCGGCCTTTCACGCCAAGCGACGGCCACTCAAATCAAGAAGGCATACTTTGCGTTGGTGCGCGAACATACGCCGGAGCGCGACCCCGAAGGTTTCAAACGCATTCGTGCCGCCTACGACGCGCTGCGCAGCCCCGAAGCGCGCGCCAGCACGGATCGGCAGCTTGTTCAGCCGCCCCCGCCTTACCAGCCGCCGCAGCGCTTGCCGTCACCCGATCTGGCTTTTCACCCTGAAGACCGCTGGTGGCGAGCACGCCAGCACAGCGACCTGACAAAGACCGACTTCAGCGCCGATTTTCGCCCCATTCCGGAACTAGACGAGGAGTCGATTTGATTCCGCGCTTCCGCCGCAAATCCGACCAGGATTCACCTGGCGATACCGAGCCGGTTCCGGCTGACCCGGTGCTGCGGCTCGAAATGAAGATCGCCGCCTCCCAGAACGCGCTCATGGACGCCATCTCCGGGCTGGAAAAGCTGCTGGCCCGTCTTTCCACCGAGCAGCATCGCGCCAATGCACTGAATGAGGATGCCCTGCACGAGGCCGAAGAAGCCATTGGCGTGGCGCGCGCGGCGCTGGAGCGACTGAGTGCGAACGAGCGCCCCGCCAGACTCCGCGCACCCGTATCCGCTTCACCGCCGCCCACAGATACGCGGCTGCTGGAAGCGCTCATGCCGATCCTGGACGCCATTGAGGCCGGGCTGGCGAGCGGCTACACACAGCTTGCCTCGGTACGCGATGAAGGCGCGCACCGCATCTTGCGCGGCTGGCTGGACGGGCAGCGGCTCTTGCGGCAACGCTTGCTGGCCCTGCTCGAAAAAGAATCGATCCGCCCTATTGCAACGGTGGGCCAGCTTTTTGATCCCTATCGTCACGTCGCCGTCGAAACCGTTTACGACCCCAACCGGCCTGCCGGAACGATTGTCGAGGAGCGGCGGCGCGGCTACGAACTGAATCAGCGTGTTCTACGCTTTGCGGATGTGGTCGTGACGAAAGATCGGGAAGATCAGTCTTTCCTCTAGTACCCGGCAGTATTGATATTACACGTCCAGCGTCGCATTACGGGCATGAGTCTGGATGAACTTGCGGCGAGGCGGCACGCTCGGCCCCATCAGCATGTCGAAGGTGCGATCCGCTTCGGCAGCGTCCTCGTAGGTCACTTTGAGCAGCGTGCGGCGCGCCGGGTTCATGGTCGTTTCCCACAGCTGTTCCGGGTTCATCTCGCCCAGACCCTTGTAACGCTGGACGCTGACCTTAGTCGGTTCGGGGTAGCGGGCCAGATATTTCGCCAGCAACTGATCTTCCTTCAGGTTGCTTTCCGGGTACACGTACTCGACTTGCTTCTTCCATTCCAGCCGGAAGATCGGCGGCTGCGCGATGAACAGATGCCCATTCTGGATGAGCGCAGTCATGTAACGAAAGAAGAAAGTCAGTAGCAGCGTGCGAATGTGCGCACCGTCCACGTCCGCATCAGTGTTGTGAGCGCACAGACCGCCCGTTCCGCAGATGAAGTTCTCATCATCCTGCACCGAGAAATCGTACACGTATTGGCCGACTGGCTCGATCACTTCGGCGCTCAACACTTCCAGACCCATCAGGTCATCGCCAATCGGCACGAAATCCAATGCTTTGCGCCCAGGGCGCGCCAGGTGTTCATCCAGCAAATAGGCATTGGCATGGCGCTGCCAGACAGTGCGACACTGCACAAGTTGGTCCTTGCCAGCGATCGAGATGTTGAAGTAGGGCCGCCGCGTCTGGATCGACGCACCTGGCAGGGTGGACGGCTCAAACTCAGAGGTGCTGGCGATCAGCCCCAACTGTCCGAGTAGATAGAGCAGCCCCTCTTTCAAGGCAGCCGAGTTGGTAGTGAACGAAATGTTCTTGCCACCCGTCGTGCCGTCGCCCAGGAAGTAACCTTCCAGGAAGGCCAGTTGCAGGCTTTCCGGCAGGCTGAACACGATGTCGGGCAGCTTTTTCTCGTGTGCGCGTCTGTCCAATCCCCAGGCTTTCAGCAGTCGAGCTGCCGCGACGCTGTGGAAATAGAGCTTGATGCCCTGGCTGTCCGGATCGTCGTAGCGACGCGGTACTTCCCCAAACACACTTTCAATCGCTGCACTTAGCTCGTCGAGGAAGCGTCCATCCTTCGTTCCCAGGTTGAGGCTGACCTGATGTGCACTTAGCGTGCCTTCCGCCACAAACCAGCCCAGGAACCACAGCAGTTCCCGGCTGACGGGCAGATAGCGCTCAAACGCCCGCTCGCCGTGTGCTTGCGGAACGATCTGCACGCCCATACCAAGCTGCGAGATTTCGGCGGCAGTGAAATCCTTGAACGGTTTGTAGTTACTCACCTCACGCCAACGCGCATTTTTACTGGCGTCATCCTGGGCAAGCCGCTCATCGAGCTTAGAAGGAATAAGTGCGTAATCCACGTCACGATCCCAGCCAATCGCCTTGAGATAGCCGGTAAAGTGAGGCAGGATGGGCCTGTTCACGCCGCGTTCCCAATGGCTGATCGTGATCGGCTGCTTGACGCCAACAGCAGAAGCGACCTGCATCTGAGAGACGCCCGCAGATTGGCGATGCGCTGCCAGCTGCTGCCAACGCTCGGCAGGCATTGTTACACGTGGCTCCGACCAGAGTTCTGGGCGCGCCGTTTTCGCCATGACGCGCTGTGCCGCGATGCGGCGCACCCCTTCACCCTTCAGGTATAGCCCGTTGGTCAGGCCAGCCTGATAGAAGGTCAGCAACAAGTCCACAAAGACCGGACTCGTGGCCGGGCGTGGCAGACGGCGGCTGGCAACCAGCAGATCACCGGGACGAATTTCGTTACCCTTCTTGAGCCGTACCTGCCCGTTTTCAAGGACAAATACACTGTGGGATGACGTCACCTTGACCGAGCGGTTGTAGCGCGTCCGAAGCCGGTACATTGGCTCCTCGTGCGCATGGCGGATCACCGCTTTGAGCGGACGGAAGCGGGTCTCATGGGTGTTGAGGTCGAACGACATCACCTGATACCGATCAGGATTGCGGCGACCTTCCATGCAGTCGTCAATGAAGTCGCCGATTTTGACGAACTCGGTTCGGCCAGCCTCGTCCATGACCAGGGTGGACTCGTCGCCCGCTACACTCATGATGATGACACGCCCGTAGCGCAGCTTCTCCAGGTTGAAGTCCTCACGGATGCCCACGCCCAGCGCCGAAACCAGCGTCTTGATTTCGTTGCTGTCCAGAATCTTGTTCAGCGTGGCGCGCTCCGTGTTCAGGATTTTGCCGCGCAGGGGCAGAATCGCCTGGAAATGGCGGTCACGGCCTTGTTTCGCGCTATTGTGAACGAAGACGCCGCTTGCCAGTGCAAAGTTGTGATAGCTATCTACCGTCAGGTCGTAGACATCAGCGGGCATATTCAGGGGGTGTACAGCGACTACTTTGCAATTGACATTTGCTGCGGCTTCAGTCATTCGCTGTTCATCGCCGCCGAAATGCTCCTCAACCAGACGATCATAGGATAGCGCAGTGCGAGCCGTTTGAAGGCGCAAATGCTCATAAGCCTGACGCTTATCGTCTGCGTCCAACACTTGGTTTAGCAACAGAAGTGCTTTCAGCCGATGGCCTTCACGGATATGCTTGCCTCTTTCTTCGGGAGAAGTGGCTTCCCGCCATTTTGCAAGGGCAGACAAAATATGTTCCCGCTGCTGTGCATCTGCCCAACCTCGCTTTAGAGCCGCTACAATTTTGTCACGATGTTCCGGGTGTTCTTTCCACCACTCACTGACCTTAAGGCTATGGTTGCGGCGATAGGCTTCATCCCGCCATTGTTCGCGGGTCTTTTCGGCTCGCCATGCCCGCAACTCGGCATCTTCCCACTGTCGCAAAGCCGCATCACGCCGTTCCTCGCGGGCTTCGGGATGATCTTCAAAAAAGCGGGTCGTCCGTTCAGACTGAGCGCGCCGATGCTCCTCGCTCGACCAGTAGCTTTCCTGCATTTCCCGCATACGTTCGCAGTAAGCCTGATATTCATCAGAGTTTAGCGAGGCGAACCAATCCTGGAAGCCTTGAAGTAGCTTCTGATTGAGTACGTCATTTTGACGCTGTATCTTGACGCGCTCACTCATGTATTGCCGGTAAGCGGGGTCTTGCCATTGAAGGATGGCTTGCTGGCTTAACTGCTGAATCTTACGTTCTCGATAGGCAGGGTCTTGCCAGAGACGTTTGCTCATTTCCCCGGCCAGTTCCGCATGTAACTGTTGATGCACCCGCCAGGGCATTCGTTCAATATTGCGTGGATCGTTGTTGAGCTTGTTAAAGTCCTTGTGATGGCGAGTATTGCCAGCTTTTCGGTTGTATATTCCCGTTAGCAAGTTGTACAGGTCGGCCAAATGGTGTGTATGATTCCACCGAGCTTGCCCATTCATCCAGACCATCTCGTAACCAGGGCCAGGCAGTTCATTGGTATCTGTCAAGCGCGTTTTCAAGGGCATCAAACTCTCGCCTGGTTCAAGATCGGCTGCCGCTTTGTATGATCCATCTCGCAAGCGGAATGGATGATCCGGTGTACACTGAATACGTTCGCCATTATCCAAAACGACCTCGACAACTGCCGCCTGCCGCTTTGTCAGGCGAGGTTCTATCAGAGGCACAATCCGAACATCGCCATCAGCGTTAGTTGCATAGCCGAAATGTTGGATGCCGCATGCCCAATCCTCGGCAAGTTCCTTCATTGTCTTTGTAAGGCCGGAAGCCAATACGACACGGGTATCTGCAACCAAACAACCACCGGCGCTGTCGCCTTCCACCACATACAACTCTGTATGTGGCCCTCGATCCGAACAATCCGCCAGCTTACCGGGCAGCGTCGTATTGGTCAGGAAGCTCTTACGATCATTGAGCAGCAGTTCGCGCTGCTTGTCGAGCGCGTCCTGAATGCGCATGGCCGACAGGCACTTTTCGACAATGCGTCGTGCTTCCTTCGGGTTGACCTCAAGATATTCGGAGAACACATCCGAAACGACTGTCGCCACACCACTGTTGACTTCCGGATTCATCAGCTTAACTTTGGTCTGGCTCTCGAACTGTGGATTGGGGTGCTTGATGCTGACAATCGCCGTCAGCCCTTCCAGCGTGTGCCGCCCGGTAAAGTTGGCATCTTTGTCTTTCAAGATGCCCGCTTTACGCGCGTAGTTATTGATGACGCGGGTCAATGCGGTGCGCAACCCGGTTTGGTGCGTGCCGCCGTCCGGGGTGTTGATGGTGTTAGCGAAAGTCAGTTCAGTGGTGTTCGTGCCGTCGGTATACTGGAAGGCAAAATCGACTTCCATCGTGCCTTCCAGTTCCTGGCCCTCCTGTACATAGGTGAACTTGCCCTCGCCGCTGCCAGATACCACGTCATGGATCGCGTCGCGGTTGCGGTTCAAATAGCGCACGAATGATTTCAGGCCACCCTCGAAATAGAAGGTACACTCACGCGGGATTGGGGTCTCGCGTTCGTCAACCAGCCGAATAGTCACGCCGCGCGTGACATAGGCCATCTCACGGAAGCGATCCATGAGGGTCTTAAAGCTAAAGTCAAATTCCTGCCGGACACCCGTGAAAATCTCCTCATCCGGCATAAAGGTGATGTGCGTACCGGTTGGCTCACCTGGTTCCAACTCACGGATTGGCTCTACATCGCTGGTGCGGACGCCGCGTTCGTAAGTTTGCTTCCAGACGTAGCCGTCACGGCGAACCTCGGCAATCATCCAGCTTGACAGAGCATTGACCGCCTTGACACCAACGCCATGCAAACCGCCCGAAACTTTGTAGGCGCCGCCGCCAAATTTACCGCCCGCGTGCAGCGTAGCAAGCACAAGCTCCAACGTCGAGATATTTTCGGTTGGGTGCATCTCAACAGGAATGCCGCCGCCATTATCGGTGACGGTGATTGAGCTATCAGCATGAATGATGACTTCGATAAAGTCACAGCGCCCAGCCATCGCTTCGTCAATGGCATTGTCCACGACTTCGTAGACCAGATGATGCAGGGCGTGGATGTCTGTCCCGCCCACATACATGCCGGGGCGTTTGCGTACTGCCTCAAGACCCTTAAGGGCCTGAATATCGCTTGCTTCTTGCTGTCGCTGCGCGGGTATCTGACTAGCCACAAAGTCCTCCCGTGAATCTTCCTGTAAACGGAGAAATTATACCTCAAAGTGGCATAAACAGCAAAAACAAATGTTCTAAAAGAATCGGCCACCAGCAGCCAGGAGTCGACCCGAACCATGCCCAGATTGTGAAGTGTAGTTACTTTTTCTAACCCAAGACAGCCATTCAGTTGATTTCATGATACAATCGGATAAGAGACCTGAATGGACTTTTGAAATAGTGAAATGAAGGCGTGTAATCTTATGACCAAAAGACAACTTGCTGCCTTATTCACAATCGACCTCGCAATCTTCTCTATTGGTGGTGTCGTGGTCGCTTTGGCGCCGATCTATACAAGTCGGCTTGGCGCTGATTCGACACTGACAGGTTTTTATTTATCTGCTGAGTTTGCTGCTGTGGCCGTAGGGGCTGTCATAACTGGCTGGCTATCAGATAGGTTCCAGCGCAGGAAGATACTGCTCATTATTGCGGGATTGATTGAGATAGCTGCAATCTGGCTGATGGGTCAGGCAACGAACATGCCTCAACTTTTCGCGTTTACAGTCGTCTATGCATTCCTGGCTGGTATGCAGTTCACTCTGGTGAACATCCTGGCTGGCTTGTTCGCGGAAGAATCTGAACGAGGCAGAGTGTTTGGCATCATCGGCAGTGCCGTTGCTTTAGGCGGGTTAGTTGGGGGCCTGGCGGGTGGCCCAATCGTTGACCGCTGGGGGTTTACCGGGATGTTTACTGTGGCTGCTCTAAGTGGCAAGACCCGACAGTTTCTGGGGCAAACTCAAGACAGAATGTCTATATCGCCATCCCTTTGCGACCCGAGCGGAAGCTCGAAGCATCATGTTTGCCTACTTGGAGGGTTTCTATAATCGTCA
>JAJPHV010000017.1 GCA_021325095.1 Chloroflexota bacterium
CGTGCCCGTGAGGGCAAACTCGTGATGAGTGTAACACAGACAGGAGGAAAGCGCACATTCCCCACCGAGCTAAAGCTCCGGTGTCCCCTTTGCGCAGAATTCTATGGTCATACCCGTGCCAGTGGCGCGGTTGGCGCTTTGTATGGCTTTCTGCACCCGGTCAGTGTGGCCTACGCCGTGATGGCGCGTTTGCCGCACGTGTTGCTGGTTGGCGAAGGGGCGGCGCGCTTCGCAGCGGAGATCAACGCTGAACGCGACGATCTGCTCACCGAGACCATGCGTGAAAACCTGGCCCGGTGGAAGCGTCATTCCGGGCTGGAAGACGGCTCCCGCGATCTGATCCAGGCCGTGCAGCGTGGCATGGACCCACAGCAAAAAGACAGTACGACGGTCTATCTGGCTCAAGATGCCGATGGGAATATTGCCGTCGCCACCAGCACCAGCGGCTGGGCCTGGAAGTATCCGGGCCGCCTCGGTGACACGCCTATCGCCGGTGCAGGCTTTTACGCTGACAATCGCTATGGCGCTGCGGCCTGCATGGGCAAGGGCGAACTGGCGATCCGCACGGGGCTGGCCCGCCTGACGGTGGCATTAATGCAAGGCGGAAAACCGGTGCAGGCAGCTGTGGACGAAGCGCTTCAGGACGTGCTTGCCCTGCCAGACGTCGGTGACAGCGATCTGCAACTCCATGCCATCGATGCGCAGGGCAACCACGACGTAGCGTACCTGGGGCCAGTGCGGGAAGACACCTGGCACTACTATTACGTTGCCAGAGATGGCGACGCAATACCCGTGCGTCGATTTGCGCGGCACGTGGAGAAATCGGCGTAGCGCTCCCCGCGCCTGGCTTCAGGCATTGACCGCATCCAGCATGGCAACAATGTTTTCCGGCGGCACATCGGCCAGTGAGAACCCTATTGCGATGGTAGACAGGAACGAACTCCCGATCAGGTAACAATTGCGCAGCAATCAGCGTGATAGTTGTCACAACTTTTGCAGTATTGAAGTGCGGGGGATCAACATATCCGGTGACTTGCCCGGCTCGTCGGCAAGTTCGGCGTTGTCCAGGGGGTTCCCCAGCTCGGCGGGGCAGTCAGGTGAGATTATCTCACACCCGGCTTTGGAACACTTGAGTCAACCGGAGTTCGCGGAGCGACTAGACACGGTCGGTTGCAACAGAGCAAGAACAGACCAGAATTGGGGACATGATCGCTGCCCCGGCCTGGCTGGTCTGTCACGGCGGCGCTACCGGCCAATCGTCTTCATCCCACCGCAAAGCCTCAATTCGGAGCGTAGGCGTGCCGTTCAGCGTCGCATCATAGGCATGGTACACCAGCCAGTATGTACCATTTTCGGCCTGATCTTCGTGACGACCTGTATCAGGTGGATGCGGCGGACCGAAAAACGCCCAGGCTGCTCAACATCGGCAAGCTGTCCAATACCACGCGGCGCTTAACAATCTTGCCATCGGCAAACTGCCACAGCGCAAATTCCGAGGTGTCGAACGGTTTCCCTGTCGGCGCACTGGTTCCCAAGTCGCCTAGATGAGCGATGGGCGTTGTCGGGGTTCCGTGCAGGGTCGCCAGAGAAGCGACCTGGTCGCCCTCAGCAACCAGCACCTCCACTCTATACTGAACATCGGGGAATGTCGTGATGAGCCAGTACAGAAATTCCTTGACTCCTTGTGGGCCAAAAGGCGGTTCCGACGAGGGAAACATCTTGTATGATCGACTGAAAATCTCATCGGCAACTGCAAACTGCCGCTGATTGCATACGACATCGTAAAACTTCCGGACAATGGCTTTGTGCTGCACTACGGACATTCTGAATGCTCCTCCCCGCCGCGAATCTGATTTTCAGTGTGGATGCGCATTATGGAGAATCTGTGGAGGAGTTGTTCAGAAGATTGAAAGCAATCGAGCATCCACGAGTATCGAATGGCACTTTGGAGGCTTGTGTTCGGAATCGGTTCAATCGGTGTGGGTACGATGTTCTGCCAATTTGTGGGCAGTGGTGCGAACCCGCTGCCCGTCATCATGACTGTTTACCAGGGCAGCGCCCAGGTCGTCGCCGCACAAAGCCGGATGAACAGCGGGCCTGCCGTGCCCGAAGTCGGCGATCAGGCGGTGCTGGCCGGAGGTGCGCTCTACGTGCGCTCTGTCAACCGATTATTTTCAGTGCGTGTGTTGCCAGTCCACAGACACCAATGCTGCCGCCAGAGCCATCGCCCTATCGTGGTTCCCTGCCTGGTCAGCGCCGCACCGCCAGCAGGTGGAACGGCAAGACCCTGAGCGCCTGCGCCTCAGTTTGCGCCAAGTACCACGTGGGCCTCGTTGTCCTCAACCAGATGATCCACCGGGATCACGTTGCCTTCGATGGGCGCACCATTAAGAGTCAGGGCGTGCACGCCCTGGTTGACATGGGCCGGATTCTCGACCCGGATCGTGATCCATTTCCCGCGAAAGCAGCGGCGCGCCTCGAAACGATCCCAGCGTGCCGGAATACACGGGTTGACACGCAGCCCTTTCAGCGTCGGCTGGATGCCGAGCAGGTATTGAGTCACGGCAATGTACGTCCAGCTTGCCGTGCCCGTCAGCCAGGGGTTGCGCGCCTCGCCAAAGCGCGGGGAGTGGCGCCCGTAGGCAAACTGGCAGTAGACATAGGGTTCGGCCTGGTGGATTTCGGCCTGGGCGTTGTACCGGGCAGGCAGGTAGCTTCGGTAATAGTCGTAGGCCAGGTCGCCGTGCCCAAGCAGACATTCGGCCACAATTGCCCATGCATTGCTGTGGCAGAAGATTCCGCCGTTTTCTTTGTGGCCGGGCGGGTAGACCAGCAGCGACAGCTCCACGCCCGGCATCGGCCTGGTATGCGGCGGCTCGCACAGCACCAGCCCGTGTTCCGTTGCGAGGTATCGATGTACCGCATCCATACAGCATACAGTCTGCTCAGGATCGGCGGCCCCGCTGATCACTGCCCAGACGTTAGACTCCAGATATATCCTGCCTTCGGCATTGTCGCTACTGCCCAGTTTTGCGCCGGACGCCGACAGGCCGCGCACAAACCACTCACCATCCCAGGCACAGGCATCAATGCAGGCTTTGACCTGCGCCGCCTGTGCCCGGCACCACCGGGCATCTTCCTCAAGGCCCTTGTGCTGTGCCAGCTCGGCCACGCGCTGGCAGCCTGCGTAGAACAAAAACGTGGTGAACAGGCTTTCGCCCGTCGTGCCGAACTTTACGCAGTCATTCCAATCGGCGGCCAGGCCCTGGATCAGTCCATTGCGGCCCTTGTGATCGATGCTGAACTGAAGCGCCTGCTTGAGATGGCCGTAGACCGTCGCCTGCCCGTGATCAGCGTAAGGCAGGACTTTATCCAGGTAGGCCAGGTTGCCGGTTTCGTAGACAAAATTGGCGACGGTGATGGGCAGCCAGAGTGTATCGTCGCTGCGGTACTGTTCGACGGTGGGCGTTGTTTCGTGGCCGGGGCGGTGGGTCAGCGGCTTGACCAGCGGCATTCCACCGCCCTCTGCCGTCTGCCCGGTCAGGATCAGGTCAAGCCGCTCCTCGGCAGGCAAAGGGATGCTGTGCGTTACCGCCAGGATGTCCTGCACGGTGTCCCGGTAGCCCAGGCCATCCCGATCCCCGGCTTCGATCAGGCTGACGCCCCGAGACCAGTTGAAGGTCATGTGCGTCTGGTAAGCGTGCCACACGTTGACCATGCTGTTCAACTCGGCGTCGGGCGTGCTGACCTGGAAAGTGAGCAGACGTTCGGCCCATTCACGACGGATCGCCTCAAGTTCATGCACCATCCGATCCGGGTGGGCGTATTCTTTCAGGATAGCTGTGCCGGGCGGCAGCCCATCCCACGATTCGGTGGGCGAGCCAATGCCCAGGATAAAGATCAGATGCCGCGTCTCGCCGGGGCGCAGTTCCAGCGCGCTGTGCAGCGAGGCACAGGCGTTGTCGCCCACCGTCGCGCTGTTTGAGCAACGGCCCCGCTCCACTGCCAGTGGATTGGCCTGTGTGCGATAGTTGCCCAGGAATCGATCCCGATCCGTATCGTAGGAGGTGACTTCCGCCCCGGCCAATGCGAAATACAGTTCGTTGCGTCCTGGATTAGTGTTGTTCAGGCGGTGGATCATGCCGTCGTGGTAGGATGCCTGCACGATGTACTGGCTGTACTGCAAGTTCTCCAGGTCTTGCCGATAATGCCACTCATTGGCGAGTTCGGCATAGCTGAAGACGGAAACCCGGCGCAGCCTGTCGCTGGTGTTGGTGACAGCCAGCCCCCAGTATTCAAAGGCCCGCCCGCGCGGGATAAAACAGGTGAAGACACTGCTCATCCCGGCGTACTCGGACTCAAAGATCGAATAACCCAGGCCGTGCCGGACGGTGTGTTTATACTGGTCGAGCGGCTTGCCGACAGGCTGCCACGATGCCGACCAGTAATCGCCCGTGGCGTCGTCGCGCAGATACAGGTATCGCCCTGGCTGGTCAACCGGCAGACCGTTGAAGCGCATCCGCAAGATGCGACCTGCTCCACCAGACTTGTAGAAACTGTAACCACCTGCGTTCTGGGTGATGATGCCGCCATACAGCCGCGAACCGAGATAGTTGATCCACGACTTCGGCGTATCGGGCCGGGTGATCACGTATTCGCGGTTAGCGTCGTCAAAGTAGCCGTATTGCATGTCAGACTTCACAGTCAATGAGAACCGTTTCGCCCGGTCTGGCGTAGGGAACGAGGTTGCCTTCAATCGCTTTACCGTTAACCGTCAGCCGTGCCACATTGCTGCCGCTGTTCTTGACGCGAATCCGGTACTCTGCGCCCCGGCATTTGCGCGTAATGGTCAACTCTGGAATTTCCGGGCCGATACACGGTTTCACGAACAACCCATCAAATTCCGGCCTGACGCCGAGTAAATACTGGCAGATGGCAACCAGGTTCCAGGCGGCGGTTCCGGTCAGCCAGGAGTTTTTAGCCTCCCCCACTCGGGGGGCATCCTTGCCCGCGATCATCTGCGAGTACACGTAAGGTTCTGTTCGGTGAATCTCGCTGATGTCTTCCAGGTAGGCAGGCGCAATTTTTTTGTAATACTCAAAGGCGCGCTCACCGCGCCCGATGACCGTCTCGGCGATCATGATCCAGGGGTTGTTGTGGCAGAAAATCCCGGCGTTTTCCTTGTAGCCGGGCGGGTAGGAAGATACCTCGCCCAGTTCGACGTGATAGGTCGTGTAGGCCGGGTTGAGCAGCACTATCCCGTATGGCGTATCCAGCCGCTCCTTCACTGAGTCCAGCGCCCTCTGCGCCAGCCCGTTTTCCACGCCGATCCCAGCCATCACACAGAAGCCCTGCGTTTCGATGTAGATTTGCCCTTCCTGGTTTTCGTGGCTGCCAACCTTGTTGCCAAAAAAGTCGTAGGCGCGCAGAAACCAATCGCCATCGTAGCCGTGTTCGAGTATCGCCTGCTTCATCTGTGCAACGTGCTGTGCGGCGGCCTGGGCTTCCTCCAGCAGGCTTCGCTGTTCGCACAGCCGGATGAAATCCGGGCCGACAAACACAAACAGCGCAGCGATAAACACCGACTCGGCGGTGCGCCCCTGCCGGTTGCCTGTCGTCTGGAATGGCTCGTCCGGCTGTTCCGAGAAGCAGTTCAGGTTCAGGCAGTCGTTCCAATCGGCCCGCCCGATGAGCGGTAAGCAGTGCGGGCCGAGGTTGTTGACCACGTGGTAAAACGAGCAACGCAGGTGTTCAAACAGCGTGGCCTGGTTGTTCGGATCGCTGTCGAACGGAACCATCTCGTCCAGGATGCCGTAATCGCCCGTCTCCTTGATGTATGCCGCTGTGCTGAGGATCAGCCACAGGGGATCGTCGTTGAAGCCGCTGCCCACGTCGTGATTGCCGCGTTTGGTGAGCGGCTGATACTGGTGATAGGCACTTCCGTCGGGGAACTGCGTGGCGGCGATGTCCAGAATGCGTTCCCTGGCCCGCGCCGGGACCAGGTGAACGAAGCCCAGCAAATCCTGGTTCGAGTCGCGGAAGCCCATGCCCCGGCCAATTCCGGACTCGAAGTACGACGCGCTGCGCGACAAATTGAACGTGACCATGCACTGGTACGGGTTCCAGATGTTCACCATCCGATTCAGCCTGTCGTCGGGCGATTGCAGCGTGTACGAGGATAGCAGGTTTGTCCAGTAGTCGCGCAGGTTGGCGAGGGCGCTATCGACCTGAGCGGGTGTTGTGAACGCATCGATGAGCGCGTGTGCCCGTACCTTGTTGATGACGCCGGGGCGCTCCCACTTTTCGCTGGCCGGGTTTTCCACATAGCCAAGCACAAAGATGAAAGTCACTGCCTGTTGCGGTTGAAGCGTGACCGCCAGGCTGTGCGAAGCGATAGGTGACCAGCCGCTTGCCACCGAGTTGCGCGATCTGCCTTCGCTGACGACCTGTGGCTCGCTCAGACTGTTATACAGCCCGACGAACGCCTCGCGCTCCGTATCAAACCCGGCGATGGGCGCGTTGACGCTATAAAAGGCGAAGTGGTCCCGGCGCTCTCGATATTCGGTCTTGTGGTAGATAGTGCTGCCCTCAACCTCGACCTCGCCCGTGCTGAAATTGCGCTGGAAGTTGGTCATGTCGTCGTAGGCGTTCCACAGGCAGAACTCCACAAATGAGAAGAGCGTCAAATGTCGTACCTGGGCGCTCTGGTTTCTGAGCGTGACCTGATGAACCTCCGCATTGAACCCGAGCGGCACGAAGAACAACATTTCCGCCTCGATCTCATTGCGCACGCCCGTGATCCGCGTGTAGCCCAGTCCATGACGGCATTCAAATCGATCCAGCTCGCGCTTGACGGGCAGGTAGGAGGGTGTCCAGTAGTCGCCGTGCTCGGCGATGTAGAAATAGCGCCCACCCATATCCGTCGGCACGTTGTTGTAACGGTAGCGCAATATCCGCCGGAGCCGCGCATCACGGTAAAAGCAGTACCCACCTGCCTGTTGGGAGATCAGCGAAAAGAAGTTTTCAGTTCCAAGATAGTTGATCCAGGGGTAAGGTATCCTGGGCGTGGTGATCACGTACTCGCGGTTGGCGTCGTCAAAATGACCAAAGCGCATGGCAAACGATCTTTCTTTCGAGCAGTGAGAGCGCTCTCAAAACCTTCCTTTGACATTATGCCCAATTTTCCGATCTGTCAAGAATATTTCCAGAAATCTGGCTAAGGCAGCCAGAACGACAAATCGAGCGAGTGTGTTAGAATCTGCGCGTTATGAGACTGCCACGCCGTCTATTCCGGTTCCTCGTTTCATTCCTGCTGATCGGCTTTATCGTTACGACGGCTGCTGCCGCTTACGTTTACCACTACGGCCAGGCCGACCACGCAGCGGCAGCGGACGTGATCATCATCCTGGGTGGAGGCACGCTCGCCGATGGATCGCCGTCCCCGGCCACGACGCGGCGTGTCGAGCACGCCGTCGCGCTGTACCGGAAGGGGTTGGCTCCCTTTTTGATCTGCACAGGCGGTTACACGCAGCAGCACCCGAAGTCGGAGGGGAGAGCGTGCGCTGACCTGGCCCATCAGAAGGGTGTGCCCACCCCGGCCATCCTGATGGAAGAAATCAGCACCAGTACCGAGGAAAATGCCATCGAAGCGCAGAAAGTCATGGCGGTGCATGGCTTCAAGACAGCACTGCTCGTCACGGATAACTTCCACATGCTCCGTGCGGAGATGCTCTTCCACAGGCAAGGCATCAGCGTGATCCTCAGTCCGGCCCAGGTCACGGCGGGGCCGCTCGAAGCCTGGCGGGCTGTCGCCGATACCTACCGCGAGGTGGGTGCGTTTGGCTGGTACGCTATCAAGACGGCGCTTGGCCTGCCCAACACCAGCACCCGGTTCTGAATGTCTGGAGATGCTCAAATCCACTCGGCCCTGACGGGTAACCGGGTCGGTTTGGCCGGTTCAGATCAGGTATTCGCCAACAGCCACCAACCAGACATACCGCCAGCGGAGCGCCGGAGTCAGACATGACAGGCATAGGAAACGGCGTAGATGAGCGCCTTCGAGATCAAAGCCATGCGCTTTCAGATCACCAAACATCTCCTCGATTCTCTCTGGAACTCACAAGCCACGTGCCTGCGCTGCTCTTCGACGACTTTGGCGTAGAAGCCGCCACACAGCACGCAACCCGCGCCAAATTCCGCAACGATGGGTCAATTCATCGCCAGTTGGGCAGCACCATCGCGCGCACCACGCCATCGGCGTAGGTTGCGGCAGTTTCCAGGGCTGCTCCCGCCTGATCCAGCGAAAAGCGATGGGAGGCCAGCGGGTCGAGCGCAACCTGCCCGGAGGCCGCCAGCGGAATGGCGTGTGGGTAAGTATGCTTCATGCGGCGCGACATTTTGATGGTCAGGCCCTTGCGCCGCGTGACCGTTGCATTGAGCGTGATATAGTCTTCCACCGGGATGCCCACGATAATGACCCGCCCGCCGTTGCGCGCCACGCCGACGCACTGGTTGGCCGTCTCCGCTACCCAGGCCGACTCAATGGCAACGTCCACACCACGCCGGTTGGTCGCCTTGCGTATCACGTCCACCACGTCCACCTGATCGGTGTTGAGGACTGTATCCGCGCCATAAGTCGAGGCCAGCGCCAGCCGCCAGGGGTGTCGATCCGAGGCGTAGATGTGTCTGGCCCCTGCCAGCCGCGCCAGACGTATCAGCATCAGGCCGATGGCGCCGCAGCCGATCACGGCTACGTCGTCGCCCAGTTCGATGTGCGCCAGATTGATGGCATGGAGGGCAACGCCCAATGGTTCCAGCAGCGCACCAGCCACGTCGCTGATGCTGTCTGGCAGAGGAACGCAGGAACGGGCCGGGTGAACCATCCGCTCGCGCAGAGCACCATGATGCGGCCACAGGCCAAGAAACACCAGATTGGTGCACAGGTTATAATTTCCTTTCCGGCAGAATTCGCATTGCTGGCAGGGCACAGCCGGGTCGATGGCGACTTTCTGCCCGACCTGGAAGCCTTGCACACCGGGGCCGATCTCGCGCACCACGCCCGCCGCCTCGTGGCCGAGGATGATCGCGCCACCGGGCACGTCGCTGCCGATTTGCCAGTACAGGTACGTGTGCAGATCGCTCCCGCAGATGCCGACAGCTGTCACGTCGAGCAACAGATCGCCAGGGCCGGGCACGGCGTCGGGCACATCTTCGATCCGCACGTCACGGGGGCCATAGAGTTTCGCTGCTTTCAAGGGGGAGTCTCCATTGCCAGCCAGTATGATGGCGTACAATGTACCACGCGGCGCGGCGGGTTGGGTAGAATTCGATCTTACCTGAAAAGGACTGAGCGACGAGGACAGCGCAAAAGGCAACTCAGCCCGCGCTCCCTCTCGGCAGTCAACGAGAGGACGAGGCAAACAGGAACACTTGACGAAATCATCGCGGTGGGCATTCGTGGCGACGCTGCTGATCGTGGCGGCATGGCTGGCGCTGCGCTGGCCGCACGGCAGCCTGTGGTATGACGAGGCGCTCTCGACGTGGGTCGCCAGCGGCCCCTGGGAGCGCCTGATCCACTGGTGCACGCAGGTCGATATTCAAGTGCCGCTGCATTACGTCGTGTTGCGCGGCTGGATGGTGCTCCTGGGTAACAGCGAATTCGCCCTGCACCTGCTGTCGGCGTTGTGCGGGCTGCTGGCCGTTGCCGGGTTATTTACGCTTGTACACCGTCTGACCCGGATCACCAGCGCTGCTGTCGTCGCTGCTTTGTTGCTAGGCTTGTCACCCGGTTTTGCCTGGATCGCCTTTGAAGTGCGGGCCTATGCGCTGGCCCTGGCGTTGTATGCGTGGGCCAGCGTCTTTCTGGTTGAGTGCCTGAAGCCTGCGCCGCCGCGCTGGGTACTATTCGCCTATTGCGGATTGGCACTCGCCACGCTGTATACGCACTATACCAGCATCGGGGCGCTGGCCGCGCATGGTTTGATCGCTGCCTGGGTGATTGCTATACAGCGTTCGAGGACACTGCTCCGCCGAATGGTCGGGATGGGACTGGTGATCGGAGCCGGGTTCGCGCCCTGGCTGCCTGTTCTGCTCTCCCGCAGCGCAGCGGATCGCAGCTACTACGCGGGCGCGCTTCTGCCCGATCAGACGCTCGGCGTGCTGCTCAGTTTCAAATGGCTGGCCCGCGACGATTTCAAATGGCTGACACCCGATCACACGCTGTCACCACTCGCGCCCCTGGTCGCGGGCGGGCTGCTGGTGCTGGTGGCGGGGTTGGTTGTGTGGGTGGTGCGCCAGCGCCGGGCGGCTCAACCCGTGATCTACGGGCTGTGTATGGCTGTGCTGCCTGTGGCGATGGTGGCAGTGGTGGTGCTGTTCAAGCCCAAGCTGGCCGGGCGCTATGCCTGGCCCACCTGGATCGGGCTTGATCTGCTGCTGGCGCTGGGCCTGGTGGCGCTGACTTCACCCCCCAATCCCCTCTCCGCGAGCAAAGAGGGGGAGAAAAACGGATCAGAGGCGCGACCTGCAAACTCCACCCTCTCCAGTTGGGGAGGGGCGGTCAAATCGCTTGTCCTGGCTCTGATTCTGCTGGCCGTGCCCTGGCTGACCGGACAAACGGGACACCCGCCAGAAAGCGATTTCCGGGGCGCGTTCGCCTACATCCGTGAGCACTGGCGAACGGGCGACCTGGTGCTGCTACGCGATGGCACGCTCTTTCCGGTGGCGGATTATTATCGCAGCCCCACGCCGTACATTGGGCTGCCCGCTTCCGACCTGACCGACGCGACGCATATCCTCCACGCCGCCGAAGCCGTGCCCGTTCTGGCCGCACAGGGCGATACGATTCGAGGAGTATGGATCGTGTCGTGGCAGGGCAATGTCATGGACCCGGAGAACGTTTCGGCAGGGCTGCTCGAAACCATTGGCAAGCCCCAGCCCGTCCGGGCTTCGTTTGGAGACGTGAGCCTGGAACACTTCGCACTGGACAGGCCACTGTCCGCACTGAGTGTGCCACCCTTCAGCCAGAAGCCGCTGCTCTCGCTGCCCGGCGGCCCGACACTCGACTCAGCCCGGCTGCTGAATGGAGACACGATCAGTCCGGGAGAATCGCTCATCGCCCATACCTGGTGGTGGCGTGGCGACCCGGTGCAGATCGATACCCGCGTCAGCATCCGTCTTTACGGTGCGGATGGGCGCACGTTGGGGCAGATCGACCAGCCGCCCGTCGGCTGGTTCTTTTTCCCGGATCACTGGCCGGAGCGCACGCTGATTCTGGGTCGCTACGAAATGCGGCTTCCGCCGGATGCCGTCGGGCCAGTGACGATGAAACTGGTCGTCTACAGCGCCGACAACAGCCTCACGCCGTCCGAGGTGACCATCGGAACGGTGCAGGCGCGGTGAGGGCCGACTCAGGTTCAGAGCCGGCTGCTGTCAATGGTGAATGCAACCAGGCTGTTCGAACTTTTTTGCACTCTGCCCGCTGTACTTTTATACTCGTGCTCGATCCCTGTTTTTTGGCTTGTACGTCGCAAGGAACGGCGAATGCGCAAAACAGGATTGGTGATATTGGTGGTGCTGGCCCTGTGCAGCCCGCTGTCTTTGTTGCACGCCCAGGAGGGCAGCCCGGTCTATTATGTTCGTGCGGGCGACACGCTGACCAGCATTGCGAACCGCTACGGCGTCAGTGTTGAGGCGCTGGCCGCTGCCAACAAACTGCCCAATGCCGATGCGATCTACATCGGGCAGCGCCTCGTGATCCCGGTCAATGGTCATGACAGCGCTCCGAACGCTGCTGCATCTGTGCCGGACACGCCCGGCACGTACACCGTGCGGCCTGGCGACACCCTGATCGGTATCGCAACCCAATTCGGTGTCACGGTGGACGACTTGATGGCCGCCAACAAGCTCACCGATCCTGGATTGGTACGGATCGGGCAGGTTCTCAAGATTCCGGGCCAGGTCTCTCAGGCAGCTGATCCCGCGATCCCATTGCTGCCGGACGGCCAGTATACCCTTGCGCCGGGCGTGAGCGGACCTTCAGTGCAGGTGGAAATCGCGGGTGGAAGGCTGATCAGCCTGACGCTCCAAACCGTCTCGTCGGGTAAGCAATCGTTGCCCCTATCGTGCGAGGCCAAGATCGCCGGGCAGTTGGCGATGATGTACGGCCTGACTTTTGACGAAGCCAGTTTTCTGGGCCGCCTGCCACACGCCCTCAACCCACGACTGGGCTTCGTCGGCTCGGTGAACGGGCGTTTCTACTGGCCGCGTGATCTGATCGGCGGCACGGCCATCGGGCCGGGCGGCTATGGCGTTCACGCCGAAGGCTGGACGCCCACCTTCCAGGCGTTGAGCGGTTTCCAGGTGCGTCTGCTGCCGTCGGGGGCAGTGGCAGCCGAAGCACAGATCGACGCAGCGCTGCGGCACGGTTATCCCGTAGTCATCTGGGCTATTCTGGGTTTTCGCGCACCACTGGCCCAGAACAGCGTCTGGATCGGGCCGGGTGCGGACGGCACGGCTATCGACTGCGGCGGGCCGGGGCCAAACTGCTCTTACCTGGTGAGCGGCGAACATACTTACCTGATTCTGGGACGAAGCGGAGACAGTTATCTGATCTACGATCCGGGCAGCGGCGAGATCAGCTACTTCCCCCGGAGAACGGTCATCATCGGGACGACGACGCTTTTCGCCGTGCCGACGGGTTCCGCGCCGGGCGTCGTGATCGTGCCTTCGGCGGCCCATCTACCCGACCTGCGCCAGCTTCCCAATTGGTGAAACCGGGGAGAACGGGTATGATAGTAACCCATGACAAGCGTAAAAATTGTATTGATAGATATGAGTTCGTTACGTGCCATCTTGAGTTTTTCGCTACAATAAGAATAGTGACCGCGCTCACCATGAAATGATTCTTGGTTCAGGCAGCATCATCTGCGGTCATGACATTATCGACAGCATTGATGCTCAGTTTGGAATCCAGGAGTAACCTTTTGATGCCCGAAATAACGCGAACACCGATTGAGCCTGCCGAAGCACAAGTCCTGGTGGTCGAAGACAACGTGCCGAACTTCGTGCTGATCGCGCGAATGCTGGCCTTTATGGGTGTTCAACGCTGCGAGTGGAAAACGTCTGGCTGGCAGGTCGTCCAGTTTGCCGATACCCTGCCCCGCATAGACCTGATCCTGATGGACATCCGGCTGCCCTACGAGGACGGCTACCAGGCACTTCAAAAGGTTCGAGCCAGCCCACGTCTCAAGAATACGCTGGTGGTGGCCGTAACTGCCGAGGCCAGCGACGAACAGATGACCAAAGCCAAGAACGCAGGCTTCGACGGTTTCCTGGGCAAGCCGCTCGACCCGGATCGTTTCCCCGAGCAGATCAAACGTATCCTGAGCGGCCAACCGGTCTGGGAGTGGAAGTGATACCTGACTCGGGCTGATGGGGCGCTACCTGGCGCTAAAGCGTCGGGCGCAAACCCACGTCAGACAAGTCCATCAGCACTGGGCACGCCTGCCCTACGACATGAGTTCGCGGTAAAGCTGCCGGGTTTCTTCCTCGAGCGGAACGTGCATCTCGTTCAGCGTTTCCTGTAGCCGCTGGAAGTGGCTGGCGGCCTCGCTGCGGCGACCCAGGTCAGCGTACAAAGTCATCACGCGGCGGTGCAAGTCCTGGCGGCGCTGGTTTTCACCCACAGCGCGCAGCAGGAGCGCCAGCGCGTGCTCCGGGCGGTTTTCTTCCAGCCGGATGGTTGCCATCTCGCTCAGTGCTTCCAGGTAGCCGCTCTGGTATTCCTGGCGGCGCCGCGCGATCCAGGTTTCATTGTGGCCTTGCAGGAACGGGCGCTGATATAGATCGATGACGCGCTGCCATGCGGCAGGACGGGCCTTACCCTTTGCCAGCCGCCCGGCGACCAGCGCACTGACAAAATCGGTGATGTCGTAATGAACGCTGAGTTCTGGATTCACCCGGTAATAGCCGTCCTCGTGGACCAGTACGTCCACGCCCACCGATTCCAGAGCTTTATGCAGGCGGCGCTTCGTCACGTGAAAAACGTTGACGGCTTGATCAGTGCTGAGTTCCGGCCAGAATGCCTGGCAAATCTCTGAACGGGTTACGACAGGCCGCTCCAGGGCGAAAAAGAAGAGCAGCCGGGGCAGGTGGCCCTCCCAGTTGTCGATGGGTTCGTTGTCCAGAATGACTGTGCCAGGGCCAAGCGCAGTTGCCAGAACGCGGGCTTCTTCGGCGGGCGCTTGATTCTGGTAAAAGTCGGCGCTGATCAACTCGGCGTCGCGCAGCATGACGGCTTTGCGCTGCGCGATGAGTGCCATCCAGGGCAGGCGAGGCAGATTGCGGCTGTTGAGAACCAGGCGACACTGTGGTGGCAGGTTGTCGATCAGCGCTTCGAGGAAAGATTGCAGATCGTCGCCAACGGTGGCCCTGTCGAATTCATCCAGCAGCAAAATGTAGGGCTCGGCACTGAGTTGGTTGAGGTCTCCGGCGAAGGCGGTCAGCAGCGGCGTCTGGTCAGCGGTGTCTTTCAGCCCCACCAGATTGACATTTGCGCCGAAGGTCGGGGCTTGGTCAGCCAGATCGTGGGTGAAACCAGCCAGAAAGGACGGAACATCCACATCGTCGGTTCCCATCGCATAGTAGAAGACACGCACCTCTGGATCGGCCAGCAGCCGGCTGACCAAAGCTGTGCGATAGCGACCACTGGCATGCAAAAGGATCACACGTGCCTCGGCAGCGTGTTCCTGAAACGATTGGTAGATGTTGTTGACAATGGTGTCGAGACTCATCTGAATGACCTCTGGCTACGAAGTTGAAGTGGTCAGTTACTTTGCAATGACACAGTATAGCCAGCGTCCAAGAAAACTGCAAACTAAGCTAAAGGTAGCTATGAGCTACGGGCAACTGAGTCACATTGTTTCAGTTTCATAGTTAGGGCAGCAACGATAGCGCGTTTCCTAGCGAATCAAAATGGATTTCAAGTAAACCAGCCCGTCGATGGCCCGCTGACGATCACTATGCACGCCAAGCCGCAGCATGTCGGGATAACGATACCATCCCACATAAACGTCATAAGTGCCTGGGGCAGTGTCGGCGGGGATGGCAAGAGGCGTGATCTCCGTCCAATTCTGCGATGCTGACCATCTGGTGGTGGAAAAGGCGCCGCCGCCCGGAATGTTGTCGTATTGCGCGGCCAGTTTGCCATCCCGGCTGAAGACGTGCATGAAGAAATGATAGTCGCCGGGCAGCTTTTGCGACGTGTGCCAGTCTGTGGCGACGGGTAGAACACTTCCGGTGCTGGCCTCATCGGCCAGCCACAGACCGCGCAGAGACAGGCCGCTATCGAGATCGACCTTGAGTTCCTGGTAAGGCACACCCAGATCGGCGGCTTGCAGGCTCCTGAATTGCAGACTGACGCAGGTATTCTCCTCGCCGTAATGCAACTGGCAGGCCGGGCTGCTTTCTACTTGCGTGTTTGAATCGAGCAGGCAGGTGGGCGCAACCGGTACGCGAGTGCAGCCGTCGGGCGGGCTGAATTGCAGGGCGTGGAAGCCCGGCCTGAGTGCCAACCAGAAATCGACCTGGTCGGTGGGAGCCTTCACGTTCCAGGTATGAGCCGGATTGCCATCAACGGCCAGGGCCAACGCCCGCGTAGACAACAGGGGCGCGAGATCAAGCGTAAAGCGCTGCAAGGTTGCCACCGGCGTGTAGACGACAATGCGCACCCCCGCTTTCATCCACAAGGCGTCAATCGGGCGATTGTCGTCGGGCCACCAGCCCGAACCGGGCGTGCTGTACGGCCACCAGTAGATGGCCTGGTGGGTCAGGGCCAGGCCCGCCCAATGCTGGCCCGGCGGGGGCACTTCAAAGACCGCGATCTGCTGATCCCGATAGGCAGGCTGCCCAAAAGCGCGAACGGCCCAATCCAGCGTCGAGCGCGCATCGAACTTATCCAGGTGGTAAATCAGCACGTCAATGCCGTTGTCTTTCAGGACGGAGCGGGCCTGATCGGGTGCGAGCGGCGGCCCCGGAAAGCGATCCGCTGCGCCGGTCTGCCAGGCGGTTCCCTTCGCCACCTCCGACAGCAGCATCAGTTTCGCCGGGTCAACGGGCGGCAGCCGCGAATAATACCCGGTCAGGATCGCTTTGCTGTGATCCATTTGCTCGGCGATGGCGTCGTGGTACGTCGCATCGTAGGGAATGTCGAACACGGCCCTTACGTCTGTGCGAGTCGCCAGCGTCTGCAAATAGGCGGGCTGCGCCAGCGTGTCGTAGATCGGCAAGGGGAACTTGAGCTGGTACTCGGCCAGGATCAGGATCACCAGCGCGGCGCAGAACGCGGTTCGTATAGTGGGCCGCCTGACCCGTCGCAGGACGATGCTCAGGCCCAGAGCAGCCAGGACACTCAGCGCCAGCGCGGTCAGGAAATTGAAGCGCCCAGGGGTACGGATGATGTTGAGGAGCGGCAGGTTCTGAAAGAGCGCCCAGGGCAGGACGATGTTGCTTTTGTCCAGGCCAAGCGTATAGACGACGGGCTGTTCCTGCCACTTCAACATCGGCCCCAGCGAGAACAACATACTGCCGAGGAGTATCGTCAGCCAGGGGCCAACCGCCCTCCGGCACTGAATGGCCGCAATGAGCGCCAGGACGAACGCTGCGATGCCCAGGTACGCAGCCCCTTCGATGGCATTGGCGTTCAGGATGGTCTCGCTGAAGGCCGGGGCGAAAGGCCGCGTCCAGGGCGTGAACGGCGAAAGCGCCACGAAACTCAACAAATCGGTACTGAATAACACCCACCCGACGCCCTGTAATTGCAGGTAACTGGCGTGTTCCGGGATGAGCGCATCCAGAACCAGCGGCAGGTAAAACGGCGCGCTCAACACGGCGGCTGCGCCGCCCATCATCAGCAGTTGGCCGATCTGCCGCCCGCTCATTGTGAAAATGATTTGACGCCTGGCAGCCAGCGCGTAGATACCGCCAAACACCAGGAGCGGCAGCACCAGGAAGACCAGGCTGGTGCTGTTGGTGAGCAGCAGCACCCAGGTTGCCAGCGCGCCCAGCAGCGCGATCCGCGTTGTTCCGCGCCCCCGCATGATGCGCAGCAGGCACAGCACGACCACCGGCAAAGCGTAGACGGAAACAATATTCACGTGCCCGATCAACACATGGCCCTGCACCGTCGGGAAGGCCATGTACACCAGGCCGCCGACCATTGCGGCGGCCATCGCCTGGGGATGGCCCTCATGCGCTGCCAGAATTTCCAGGCACAGCCAGTAAGCTGCCAGCCCATCCAGCACCAGCGTCACCAGCAGCCACAGGTTGAAGGATGCTGTCGGATTAAAGACAAAACTTAACAGCGCAGGCGGCCAGTAGACCAGCGGCTGTGCCCACTGGACACTGCTAAAGAATCCATCCGGGTAGCCGAACAGACTCTGGTAGAACGGATTCAACCCGTGCTGCAAAGCATACTTCGTCCACCAGATCATGCGCAGGTGTTCAACAGTGTCGCTGCCGGACAGCGACGGGCCGGGCGCGTGGGTCGAGAGATGCAGGATCAGTGGGTAGGTCATGAACAGCGCCGCCAGCGTGTAGAGGACAAGCGGCAGGCCAAAGCGCTGCCAGCCACGCAGGCGCAAAATCCTGGTTGGCCTCGCGGCACGACGAATTGCATCGGACATTGAGCGTATCCCATTCAGTGTGATGAAGACTCATTCTCGCACTCACCGAGAATGGCACTGCCGGGACTAATTATCGAGGAAAGTTTGCAAGTTGTCAGCCTTTTGCAGATCAGCGCAAAGTCAGTACAATCGAACATATGAACCAGTCAAGTTTCTTGCCCCCGATTGAGAAATCCAGGGCAGGCCCTGTCGTCAAATGGGCAGGAGGCAAAAAGGCACTGATTGCCCAATTTGCCCCTCATTTCCCCGCACCAGGGACGTACCGGCGCTACTTTGAGCCTTTCCTGGGCGGTGCGGCAGTGTTCTTCTATTTGCAACCAGAGCGGAGTTTCTTGTTTGATCTGAACGCCCAATTGATCGAGGTCTACCATGTGATCCGCGATGACGTTGAGGGACTGATCGCAGCTCTAAAGGTACACCGAAATGCGCCTGACTATTTCTATGAAATACGTGCTCAAAACCCGGTGGAATTGCGACCAGCCGAACGTGCGGCACGCTTTATCTTCCTCAACCGCACCTGCTATAACGGCTTGTACCGTGTTAATCGCCAGGGACAGTTCAACGTACCGTTCGGGCGATACAAGAATCCGACCATTTGTGATGAACCTGGTCTACGAGCGGCAAGCGCCGCATTGCAAAACGCCCATCTGGAAGTTGCCGACTTTGAGATTGTTTTAAGTCTGGCCGAGCCTGGCGACCTGATTTACTTTGATCCGCCCTATGAACCGCTCAGTTTGACTTCGAGCTTCACAAGTTATACGAGCAATGGTTTCTCAAGCGATGACCAGCGCCGTCTGGCGGCTACATATCGCACTCTCGATTCGCGTGGCTGCTTGCTGATGCTCAGTAATTCGAGTGCGCCACTCATCTATGATCTATATTCAGGGTTTCACATCCACGAGATCAGTGCTCGCCGAGCCATCAACAGCAAACCCGATGGACGTGGAGCGATCACTGAACTCCTGATCACGAATTTTTGATTCCGCAGACGGCGCATCTCGTTCGAGCAGCTACCGTGTCTCCGGCGACACGTCGCGGAGTTGCAGATCGACAAAATCGCCTGTCGAGCCTTTATCGACGCCCACTGCGATGGTCCCGCTCAGGATCGAGAGGTTGCTGGCCGCTTCCAGGAAGCGCCCATTGGCGAAAAACGCGATCTTGTTCTGGTAAGTCACGATCAGCAGCGTCACCCATTCCGAACTGCCGCCATCGCTGCGCGGCGGGAGTGCGCCTTTGAAAAAGGTCGGCTGTTCGGCCCGCGAGTAGCCACTGGCCGTCACGGTGTAGTTGTCGTTTTCGTCGCGGCTCAGGCTCAGGCGATAGCCGTTCAGTGTGCCGCCGCCCAGGGAGGCAGAGGTACGCACCGCAATCCAGGCCGTTCCGCCTTTGGAAACGCGCACGGTGCATTTCAGATAGATGTCGCTGGAGTCAAAGAAGGTCGATTTGTCCTGTCCCAGACCAAAGACGTAGAACTCCTTCACGTAGCGGAACATGCGCCAGGATGCGCCGTCCTGGTACGCGATGCGCAAGAAGGCTTTGTGCTCCGGGTCGTTGGGGTTGGTCTTGAACTCGCCGGGCGCGTTGAGGCCGCCTTCCCACCAATCTTTGGTGCGGAATTTGTCGTCGAAGCGATCATACCAGTCCATCAGGAGCGATGCATACGGGCGCGACTCGACATCCTTGATCTTGGTGAAAGCCCACTGTGCATCTTCGATGCGCGACTTGGCCGTCTCCGCGAACAGACAGTCGCCAATACGGAACTGGTCGTCGGGATTCACTGCCGAGAAGCGTGTATCACCCGGCGGCGGCATGTTATTGATCTTCTGTACCCAGGTATCTTTGCCAAAGATGCGCAGTTGATCGCCCACCGTATCGACGATGAAGTCGAAGAATCCGGCTCGCCCGTAGAAATTGGGGAAAGCCCACTTCTGGACGATCTTGCCTGAGCCGTCAAGCTGGTTCAGGGTCATGTTGCCCGCTACGAATCGGAATTGGAGCGCACCAGCGCCGCTCTCCCGGATGCGGATGTCAAAGCCGCCCTGCAAACTCCACAGGCGGCAGGCCATCAGGATGTCCGGGAGCGGCGGGTTGAGTGGGCGCACGTCGCCCTTGCTGATCTCAATGTAACCGTTGCCTTTGGAATCCGTGCCAATCCGGGTGTTGTTCAGGTCGGTTCTGGCCCACGTGCTCGGCCAATCTGATCCCCGAAAGTGCTGGCTGGCCGGCAGCGGGCGCTGCACTTTGATGTCATTGAAACGTACCCGGAAGTTGGAGTTGATCGTCTGGAGCATGATGCCGCCGCCGGGCAGACTCTGGCCCGTGTCTTCGGGCATCAGCACCAGGTCGTGATCCTTGTAGACGAAGATACGGTTCGTATCGGCCCAGATCGAGAATTCGTACCAGGCTCCGGCGCGGATCGGGGCGTTCGGGAACTGCGCCATGATGCGCTCCGAACCGCGATCCAGGCCCCGGTTGGGCTGGCCGCGCTTCACCGACATCAGGCCGGGGATCATTTCAAAGACGTAATAGCCGTTGTTCTCCGTATACCGGAAGATAACCCGCGCACCACTGGCCGATGCATCCAGGTTGACCCGGAAGGAGAGCAGAATATTCTGATTCTCCGGCTGGTTCCATTCGGGGTTGGCCCTGGCAAGCACCACTGCCGGGAACTTCTGGCCGCCGGAACCGACCAGCGACACACTGCCGCTGTCGGTCTGCAAGCGCCACGCCGCCGGATCGAAATCCCAGTCGTTGAGCGCATCCACCGACTCAAAATTGCTGACGTAGGGCATACTGCCGGGACGGGCTACCGCCACTTCAACGGGCGTCGGTGTGGCCGGCACGGACTGGGTCGCTTCCACTGTCGCCGTTGGCAGCACGGGCGTATTGGTCAGCGTCGGGGGAAGCGGTGTCGGCGTTGGCGATGCAGGTACGTCCGTTGGTGGAACAGTGGGCGAGATCGGCGTGGCCGTCGCGGGCGTCAACAGCGCCAGCACTTCCGGACTGAGCGTGGCCGTCGGCGGGATCGGCGTCGGTGTCAGGGTGGGTGGGATGGGCGTGCGCGTGGCGGTGGCCGTGCGCGTACTGGTTGGCGTGCGGGTAAAGGTTGGCGTGCGGGTCGGCGGGACAGGCGTCGGCGTAAAGGTTGCCGTTGGTGTGTCGGTCAGCGTGGGTGGAAGCGGTGTGGGCGAGGGGGTGCTGGTCAGGGTGGGTGGAACGGGTGTCCGGGTCGCCGTGTCGCTGGGAACCACCGCCACGACGTTGGACGTTCTGGTGGCACTGGGCGCGACAGCCGTCTGGGTCGGCGGCATAGGCGTTGGCGTATGCGTTGGCGGCAATTCGGTGGCGCTCGGAGGAAGTGTCGTGGCAGGCTGCGTCGCCGTCGACGGCACAGGCGTACCGGTCAGCGCCGGCGGTATCTGGCTGCGCGCGGCGAATTCCGTCTCCATCACCGCGATGCGCGCGCCGGTTTGCGATGCTGCCGCAGCCAGCGCAGTGGCGGTTGCATCATTGTTGTTCTTGTTGGAGATTAGCAGGAAGCCGCCGCCCACCAGGATCAGCAGCAAGACCACCACGCCGGCCCCGATCAGCGCGCCCTGGAAGGCGCTGCCTTGCATCGTCTGGGTGATGGACGGCACAGGCGGCGGAGTGGCAGGCCCACCAGTGGAGCGTTGCCCTGTAGACGGCCTGGCGGGAGGCGGCGTGCTGCCAGCGGCGGCTGCCGCAGTGCCTGTCCGGGACTGCTGCTGGGCACGCACGGCCTCAAGCTCGGCAATGGTCTGTAAGGCCGCCGTCTGCAACTGGCGGGGCGTCGTGTCTTCGACGGGGCCAAGCGCTGCTGCCAGTGCACGGGTCATCTCCGCCGCCGTCGAGTAGCGATCTTCGGGCTGTTTCGCCATAGCCCGTTGAATGACGCCGTTGAGGGCAGCAGGCAAGGCCGGGTTGGCCTGAATGATGTTCGGGACGGGGTCGTTGATGTGCTTCAGAATGACGGCCATTGGCGTCTCGGCGCTGAAGGGCAACTTGCCGACCAGCAGTTCATACAGCATCACGCCGAGCGCGTAAATATCAACCCGGTGATCGATGGGGTTGCCAAGCCCCTGTTCGGGGGCCATGTAGCCGGGCGTGCCGATAGCCATGCCGGTTCCGGTCAGACCCTCGCCAGAGCCTTCCACAATGCGGGCAATGCCAAAATCGGTCAGAAAGGCGTTGCCCTCGGAGTCGACCATGATATTCGAAGGCTTGATGTCGCGGTGAATGACCCCTTGTTTGTGCGCATAATCCAGCGCCGACCCGATCTGCTGCATCAGGTAGGCAACCTCGTGCACGGGCAGTTTGCCGCGTTCTAGAATATCTTTGAGCGTACCCGTCGGCAGATAGCGCATGACGATGTAGGGCGGATCGTTCAGCCCATTATAGTCGTACACGGGGAGGATGTGCGGGTGTTCCAGCTTGGCGACCAGACGGGCTTCACGGGTAAAACGATCCAGGGCTTTGCTGTCGGAAGCTACGGAGCGGTGAATGACCTTGACGGCGACAAAACGGTCTACGTTGGGCTGGTAAGCCCGGTAGACCGTTGCCATGCCACCGCGACCCAGTTCTTCCAGAAGTTCATAGGGGCCGAGTTTGCTGCCGATCATGGTTCTCTATGAATAGTTGATATTGGCGGCGTAAGTGCCAACGTCACGCGGGTGTATTTGATGCGAATTCTAGCACATGCTGTGAAAGGGTGCGAACCAGTGACAGAATAGACGGCGGCTTATCGATGATTCCGGCAGGAGAACGTATGACCCCGCGCGTATTGACCATCGCCGCGTCCGATTCGAGTGGTGCAGCAGGTTTACAGGCTGATCTCAAGACCTTCGAGGCACGCCAGGTCTACGGGATGAACGCCGTGACCGCGATCACAGCCCAGGACTCGACACACATTGAGGCGGTCAGAGTCCTGGATGCAGCATTCGTCGCCAGCCAGATCGAGGTGGTGCTGGCCGATATTGGCGCGGATGCGGTCAAAACGGGCCTGCTGTTCAATGCCAGCATTGTCGAGGCGGTCAGCACAGCGCTGGCCGGCTTCGAGGCCGCTGCGCAGGCCCTGGTCGTTGACCCGGTACTGGTGGCGGGCGATGGCCGTCCGCTGGTCAGTGAGGAAACCATTGCCGCTTACAAGCAGCACCTTTTCCCCCATGCCCTGCTGATCACACCCAACGTTGACGAAGCCAGGATACTGACCGGGGTGACCATCGGCGACGCCGATACGATGTGCCAGGCGGCGCGGCTGCTGCGCCAGATGGGGCCGCGCTACGTGCTGATCAAGGGTGGGCATCTGGACGGGACGGATGACATTCTGGATGTAGTATATGATGGCTCCCAGTTCCACCAGTATCGCGGGCCGCGCCTGAACGTGCGCAATGCACGCGGCGCGGGCTGCACCTTCGCCTCGTGTGTGACAGCGGAGGTGGCAAAAGGCCACGATGTCCTGGTCGCCGTCGGCATTGCCAGGCAGTACGTGGTGGCGGCGCTGCGGGCTGCTGCCGGGTGGCGGCTCGGCCAGGGGCGCGGCACACTGTTTCACGGGACGGGCCGCCCGCCGCTCTTCTCCGAGCAACGCTGAGGTTGCTCCCTACTTCGTCACGATGCCGTGCGGCGTCGGCTTGAAATCGGGGAAGACAGCATCGACGGCGGGATTGTTCAGGCGTGTGGTCAGGATTTCACTCAGCACGTCTCGGTAGTCAATGGTGATCGCCAGGTCGCCGTTGATCAGCTTATCGTCCAATAGACCCGGCCATTGAGCGATCACGGGTTTACTGGCGACATGCCCGCCCATGACCAGCATCATATTGCCGTGACCGTGATCCGTGCCGCCGCTGGCGTTCTCCTGCACGCGCCGCCCGAACTCGGACATGACCACGATAGTGATGTTCTGCATAGCGTCGCCCAGGTCAGTGTGAAAGGCTGCCAGCCCCTTGCCAAGCCCGGTCAATTCTTTCGCCAGATCAGCCGTCTCGTTCTGGTGCGTGTCCCAGCCGCCCAGGTCGATGGCAGCCACTTCCAGGCCCACGTCGGCCTTGATGAGTGCGGCAGTTTGCATGAGCGCCAGGTCGAAATCGTTGTTGTCGTCGTACTGCGCACCATTGGCCGCTTTGTACGAGGCCACGTTGACCCGGCTGACCAGATCGAGGACGGCGTTGGTCTGGTCAGCAGCCGTCTTGAGTGCGGCGGGATCGGCAGCGTAGAGCGCGTTGAGTGCTGCCAGCATCTCGTCGGCGGCTTCTTTGCGCCCGCGCAGATGGTAATCGACGATTGACTTGATGGCCGTTGCACTGATCGAGCCGCGCAGCGATTGCTGCAAGCTGTTGCCCCAGCCAATGGCGCGCAGCGGGGCGTTTGTCCCCGTGTCGAGCGAAGCCAGGTGGCGGCCCAGCCAGCCTGTCGTCAGGGCGTGGCTGCCCGGCGTGCCGCGCTCCATGAAGTCCATCGCGTCAAAGTGTGAACGGGTCGGGTCGGGCGAACCCGTCGCATGGACGGCGACAAGCTGATTACCCCTGAAGATGGGCAGCAGCGGCCTGAGGGCCGGGTGCAGGCCGAAGAAGCCATCCAGATCGAGCGCCTTGTTGGTTATGTCTGCTTTACTGTCGTCCGGGCGGGCGATATTGATCGCCGGACGTGCATTGTAATAAGCGTTTTCGCCGTGCGGCACGATGATGTTCAGGCCGTCCGCGCCGCCACGCAGGAAGATGCAGATCAGCACGTCGCCGCGCGGCGCACGAGTCTTGGGTGCAAAAGCCAGGCGTGGCATCCAGCTCGGCCAGGCGACCTGGGCAGCAGCCAGCGCGGACAGGGCAAAGCTCCGGTTCAACATCTCACGGCGGGTCAGGGTTTCCACTGAGCGAGCCATGTTTGAGTCCTCCTTATCATCTGATGATCGAGCAATTGACCTCACCCCCGGCCCCTTCTCCAACTGGAAAGGGGTCGGGGGTGAGGCGCTTATTACCGATACTGGAAGGCGGGCGAGGCGGCCAGCAGCGCAATCGCATCCACCATCCGCTTCCGCCCGGCGTCCGTTGTCAGGTTGGGTTCGCCCTTTTTGCTGGCAAAATCCCAGATGGCGTTTTGTTCCTCCTGCGAGAGGGCACGACCCAGCAAATGTTGGGCAAAATACGCGAGAACACCCTGCGGCGTCAACTCGACGTTCTGGCCGTGAACCAACCCGTTCAGGTTGACCTTGACGCCGGGCATCGCGCCGTATACGGTCAGGATGGCGGCGTTCCAGCGCAGCAGCATATTGTCGATCCACTGCGCGGCGTAGTCGGTGTAGCCGTCAGGCGTCACGTGGTCAAAGGGCAGGTGACCCATCGCCTTGAGCGTGCCGAGCACGCCCAGTTGATTTCTGTTGCCGGGTTTGGGCGTTGCCATGTCCACGTCGAAGGCGCGCAGCAGGGAAATCACGTATTCAAAGGGGCGCTTAAATTTTGGCGGTGCGTTCAGAAATTCCGGCGCAGCGAAGATGACGCGCAGCACGCTCGGAATGTCGCCGCTGCTCGCCAGGAATGCCTGGGCCGCTGCCTTGACCACCGTCTCCGGGGGATCGTCAGCAATGAAACGGCGGCACAGCTTGGAGGCGATATGGTGCGCGGTGGCCGGGTGCGCGGCCAGCATGTCCAGCACCGTCTCGCCATCCTGGATGCCGCCACCCGCCGGAATCTGCTGCCCCAACACTGTTTTCGGGCCGTCGTCGTGCTGCCTGGGGTTGAAGATGAAGTCGCCGGGATTGTCGCCGTTCGGCCCCTGGACGGTCCAGCCAGTGAAGCAGCGAGCCACCTCCTTCACGTCTGTCTCGGTGTAGTTGCCAACCGTAATGGTGTGCAGTTCCATCACCTCGCGGGCGTAGTTCTCGTTAGGGTGTTTCTTTTCGCTCTTGGCGTTGTCCAGGTAGATGAGCATGGCCGGGCTTTTGGCCGACGCACCCAGCAGATCGCGGAACTTGCCCAGCGCATGTTTGCGGATCACCTCCCGATCATCGATGGTCTTCAGAAATTTGCATTGCTCCTTCAGATGCCAGATCGAGAAATGCTCCGACCAGAAATTGACCATGACCTCGTACAACTGCCGTTCAGCGTACACGGCACGCACCACGGTGGCCTGATCCAGTTCCACGATCATTTCCTGCGCAGCCTGGCCGAGCGCCTGGATTTCTGGGAGCGTCATGTCTAGCGTCATGTAATCGCCCAGGCGCTTCTCCACAACCTCGTCACTGATCGACGCCGGGTTCAACTGTTGTTCCAGGTAGGCTTGCAGACCCATCTTTTTTACGGCGTCCACCTGGCCGGGACGTGGCCCGAACGCCACCCGATTCAAGACGTGAAAGACCGGATCGCGCCCTTCGGGGCTGGCTGGACGACGCAGAGGCGCGGGCAAATCCGGCGCAGCCAGCGCCTCGATCACGCTGGAGCCAAGCAGCGCCGTTCCAGCGCCGGCTCCTATAACCTTCAGGAAACTGCGACGATTCATCCGCACTGCGCCGCTCTCCTTTCGACCTGGCCGAACTGTCTTTCTGATGATGATGCGACGATCATCTCAACAATGTGTTGCCAAAGTGTTATCAGGCTGTAAGATTTTGCGGCATGGGGCAGCAAACTGTCCTGCCCGGCGGTCTATTAACCCGGCTTGGACGGAGATTGATCGGACTGTGCGTTGAGGTATGCCAGTTGTTCCCGCCGTGCAGTGGCGATCACCTGGGCGCGGCGTGCTCGCCACGAAAGGCGCGTCCAGGGCCGCTGCCAGGATAACGCGCTGGCTGCATTGGTGAACACACCGATAGCAACGGCTGCCGCGTTTTCGGCGTCGCCGCGCGTGGCGAAGGTGATGGCCGCTTGCAGGGTCGTGGCGGCGTGGGAAAGATCGCGGCGCAGTGGGACGAAGACGATCTTGCGGCGAATTTCGGCGTCAGCATCGGCAGCCAGAACCTTCAAAGCGGTCAGGGAGCCAGCCTGCTCGATGGCTGTCGCGGGTGCTTGCAACCCCCAGGCACGCAGCGCGCTGACCAGCACAGGCCGTGCATGGTTCATGACACACCACGTCGAAAAGGTTCGCGCATCGTTCATGCTCGAAATTATAGCCGAGTCGGGGCCAGAAAGGGCAAGGAGCCTGCTGGTACAGGCTCCTAGACTAGAAGTGGTGATGATTGAGGACTTGTGTGGTCGCTTTGGGACGGGTCTGTCCCTGAGGAAGCTGAACACGCGCGGAAGTCTTTTTGAACTTGATCCAACTATACGGCAGAGCGCCGAAATTGGTGAGTGATACTCGTCACTGATCTGGCGCTGAATGTCACCTGCCTTTGTCGCTAAAGGTCATGAATCTGCTAAGACTCCGTACTGTTCAGCCATGACGGCCCTTGTTATGATAGGCCCCCAGGAGGGGACTCGACTCAAGTGACATCTTTCTGGTTTATTTCCGCGCCGCTGCCCGGCCACGCGGACTGGGGCGGGATGCTGAAAACCGCTCAGGTGCTGCGGGCTAAGGGACACAGCGTCCTTTGGGTCTCGCAATCGCCGCTCGGCCCAATGGTGCAGAAGGCGGGCATCGACTTTGCGCCAGTAACGGAAACCGGCTGGCTGTGGCCGCCGCCGCCATTGCCCGACCCGAAGTCGCTACAACCTGCGCAAGCGATCTTTCTCCGTTACAAGCGTGCCCTGGATACCTGGCTGAGTGAGGACTTGATCCCGCCCGCCGTCGAAGCGCTGACTGGTCTGGCAAAAGAACGCGGAACGCCGGACGTGATCGTGAGCGACCCGTTCCTGACTGCCGCTGCCTTCACTGCCGAAGCGCTCAACGTGCCGCTGGCCGTCGCCGGTTGGCCCGCCGGGCAGCCGCTGGACGAGGATCGCCTGCTGGCTGTGCAAGCTGAACTGGGGCGGATCAGCCGGGAACGGCTCGAGCGTCTGTCCGGGCAGCTTGGTCTGCGCGGTGTTAATTTCTCCTCCGGCGCGACACCCTCGGTGCAGAGTCCGCACCTGCACGTCAGCTTTTTCAGCCGGAGGTGGTATCAGGCCGATCCCGATTTCCTGCCGCAGACCGAATTTGTGGGCGGCAGCCCCACGCCGCCGCAGTCGCCTGTGCCGGACTGGCTGGCCGCCATACCGCCCGAAACGCCGCTGGCGCTGATCACGCTTGGCAGCACCTTCACGGGCGATCTGGGCTTTTTCAGTTGGGCCGCGCAGGCGGCGGCGCGCCTGGGCCTGGTGCCCATCGTCGTTCTGGGCGGCAACCCGATTGACCCGGCGGAAAAAGCCCGGCTCAAAGCCGCGCTGCCCGCACATACCCGCCTGCTGACGTGGGTCGATTACGATCACGTCTTCCCACGCCTGAAGGTGATCGTCCATCATGGCGGCATGGGCACGACGCATCGCGCCGTGATTCAGGGTGTTCCGCAGGTGGTTGTGCCGCACGCCGCCGATCAGCGCGGGCAGGCGCGCCGGGTGGCGCAGGCCAAAGTCGGCCTGAACCTGAGCGCGCATGACGTCCAGAGCGGCCAGCTTTTGCCCGCGATTCGGGCGGTGACAACGGACAAGCGAATACTCGACAATGCGGCGCAGTTGGCCTCGGAGTTCGCCGCGTTGGGCGGGCCACCGAGGGCCGCCCAACTGCTGCTGCGGGTCGCGCACGAGCGGGTTATCTAGCGATGTTTACGATTCGTCCTGCGGTTTCGCAATTTTTTCCAGATCGAGCGAAGCAATTGAATGTCTTGGCCGCCTAACCCAAGCCCACCCGCAAGTAAGACCCTATCAGTGATGTTGAGCACACTCTCAATGTCATTTTTGCGGAGAAGCGTATCAAGATATTGAATATCTAGCCGTTCCGCCCCCTGGAGTGGAATCGGCAACATTTCGGCCTCGTTAGGTTCGAGTTCAAGGACGCCGCCGCCATAGCTTCGGCCAATGATTTCGGCAAAGGCAAATGTCAGCGAATTCAAGAAAGCAGCGGCAATCATCGGTGCAGGGATACCGTTCCGAAGTCTGACGCGATGAATTGTATCGGTACTGGTCGCGGCTGCCTGATTCAGCACTATTTTGGGATAGCTATGAATCTGGCGCAGCATGAACGCATCGGGATTCCAAACCGAGGGTACGATGTACCATCGATTACGAATGCGGCACTTGAAGCCGAGGTTAGCTCCATTGGCTTCCCCTCTAGCAATATACGACTTCAACTGTTCCGGCAACTGCTCAAACGGCTGATCAGGTGCATCCAGGAGGAACGAAGGTAGCTGGTTTTCGGCGTTTGTCCGCCAGTCCGCTTCCTGGAATATCGTGCCTTGAAGATGACCGGAACGCCCCACTAACGGCCTGGTGTATGCCGACAGATTGAGGTCTTCAACTTGCTGCGCTGTGAGGACGAAAAATTCATTGAGTCCTGTAACCACGCCAACATCAACATCGAGGACATGTCCTGCGCGAGTCAGGCCAGGGTGTTCTCTCAACTTGCGCAACAGATGTATTTCTTCTTTTTCAAGAAAATACATTGTCCATTTTTCAGTCGTGTGATCCATCTCCTTGAGCGGACTATCGATCAGCGCATCGTGATCATAAGCGTGCAGATCGTTAGCGTCTTCAAGTTCGATTGTTCGGATGCCCGTGCTTTTGCTGCCATTTCGTTCGCCCAGCAGCAAGACGATTTCTTGTTGGATTCCTTCAAAAACTAATTTCTTGAACGTGATCAAAGTGATATGGTTGTAAGCATCACTTAGAAAACGACGAAGTTCGGCTGTGTATTTCACCTGGAGCAGTTCCGCGGGAATAACCATTGCCAATCGCCCATGACTGCTAAGAAGCTGAGTCGCAGCGACCAAAAATGGAACCCACGCATTTGTAAGCCGGTTGGGACGTAAACCTGCGTTGTGCATCAGATGGAAGGCTATAGCACGGTGTTCTTCGGGAAAATTCTGATAGCGGATAAAAGGTGGATTTCCAATCACTGCGTCGAATGTTTTGTGATTGATGAGATGGGTCTGGCAATAAGAGAAAAAATCTCCGACATGAATATTGGGATAATTGGGTAGATCAACCAACGAAGTTAAACGTTGTATAGCTGTTTGTGCCTCAATAGGATCAATTTCAACCCCGTGAATCAGTTCATTCGCCGAATTAATGGAGGAACCTAGATCAACCATCCGCTGCAACGCAGATACCAATAATGCGCCGTCGCCACAGCTTGGTTCTAGAATTCTGGATGTGGGAGATTGTATGGCCCACTTTGCCAGGAAGTCTGCAATGGCTTTGGGCGTGTAATATCCCCCCCGTAGCTTCTGATAAGACGCCGCCGTTTTTCCCACCGAGTTGTATTCCTTGTTATGTCCCTTCGTCTGCGTGTGGTGGCAACCCCTTGTAACGAGCAACGTACATGGCTTCGACTTGTTCTGAAAACTTTTCAATACGCAGAGCCGACGATGTGTTCGGAACATCCGAGCTAATTGTACCAGTTTCCGGGTCCCAGACAACCAGGGCAATGGACTCAGCCATATAAGGTGGGCCGTCTACGCTGGTACGGCGTGCCAGACGTTCCAAAGTTTCGACAAGAGCGCGCTGTCGGGCTGGGGAGAAACATGGAAGCGGACAAACTACCATAAAAGCCACGACAGCATGTGGAAAACGGCTGTGAACAGTAGTGGCCTCGGTGCCAAGTCGTTTACCATATTTTGCCAATTCTTGCCGATGCTCTCGCGGTCATTGAGGGTTTTACTATCGAAGGCAAAACGAACCCCGTCGGGGCGATAGCCCACATCGAAGTTTTGGGGTCGGACACCACCAATGATGCGCACAGGGCCTAACTCCACGCAATCCGGCTGCGGTGGAACAAGTGCTCTTGCATTTGGCGTAACAACTGGAATGCCGCCCAAGAGCACAGCCAGAGATTGCGCTACTGCCGAATCAAAGACCCTTCCCAGATCACTGGAGGAGAAGGGAGGAGTGCGTTTCAGGTTTCCGCCATTTTGAATCCAGACTGAGCCAAATTGAGCAAGAGTATCCTCATCAATTGATATCGGTGGCATCGATGCTAAAGCCGGCATGGCGGGACCCGCTTTCCTACGAAGTCTCCTGGAACTTGCGGGCTTCCGTCTTGCCCTCCTGGATGGCATCGCGCAGGCTCTCGCCTTCGACGCGGCGGCGTGCTTCTTCAGCGGCCCGCTCGATTTCGCGGCGCGTTTCCTCGCCGCTCTGCGGGGCATACCACAACGCCGCCACGATTCCGATCACCACGCCGAGCATCGCGCCCAGGACAAATACGCCCGCATCGCCGCTGTCTTGCGAATGGCGCTGCTCGTGCCGCTCGACGATCTGCCTGGCAGCCTGGTAGGTCGTCTGATCCACCTTGTCACGCAGGTTGGTGGCGGCTTCTTCAATGTTCTGGCGCACAGGACTTTCCTGGATTTCCTGCTTCACTCGTTCGGCGGTCTTCTCGCTGGTACGCCGGAGTTCCCGCTGTTTGCGCACGATCAGTTTGCCGGAGCGATCCACAAAGTGGGCAAATTCTTCCAGAACGTGGCTGGCCCGGACACCGCGCTCCGGGCGGTGCGCAGCCTGTTCGCCCCGATGGGCCAGCATCTTGCGGGCGCTCATGACCAGCGCCACGATGTCGCCAATGTCCTGGAGGTTCACCAGGTCTCGCAACTGGATTCGCTTCGCCATCTTCGCCCCTCCTACTTGCGACCATTGGAAGAACGGCCATTCTCAAGGTGCTGGCCGCTCAGGTTGCGGCGCAGACCGGCCAGTTCGCCCAGGAAAGCACGTGCGCCCGCCACAGCCGCCGAGACACGAATGACCGGGGCAGCCACATTCTGGCTGACAAACTGCGCTGTCCCGCGCACCGTCGTCAGCGTTTGCCGCGTCTCGTCAATAATGGGCTTGATCTCAGTCCGCAGCAGGTTAATGAGGGCCGTCAATTGCAAGATAAGGACGACCAGCGCCACACTGATCAGGATGCCTTGCAGCGCCAGCACAATAATAAAAAAGTCCCGCAGGATGCGGAAGGCCGAGGCAACGCCTTCCGAGCCGCTGATGCCGCCGACGATGGCGATGATGAGCGATATGACGATCACTGCCGCCAGGACGCCCAGCGCGATCACAACCCACTTGACCATACCGGGATCGGCACTCTGGCCCGATTCGACCACACTTTCCACGCGATCCGGTTTATCACTCATCAAGGTCTCTCCTCCAGTTAGCCGGGTTTGCGCGCCAGCCGATTGCCCGTCAGGAACCGCGCCGCCAGCAGAGCCAGCCATGCGCCGAGTGTCGCCGAGAACGTCCGCAATGGCCCGATATTCAACACATTCACGCCGAAAATGACGCCGAAGACGTGCCCCAGCGTGAAGCCAAGCCAGCCCGCCAGCAAGAAAAGTGCCAGCCGCCGGGCGTCTCCGCCCAGGAGAAAATGAAAAATCGCACCGTATAAAGTTGCCAGGATGAAGCCAAAGACAACGGAAGGACTGGGCATGATCTGCTCTCGCCTGGCGTTCAGCCAGCAGCACAGGGTACGCCGCTGGCTGTAGATCACGTCGCGTGGTTGCGTGACAGCCAGCGAATGCATAAACTAATGTAACATACTCTCTTACAATTGACGAGATTGAAGGGCAGGATAAGCCCCGGTGCTAATCCCACATTTATTATTGGCGCACATGCTGGCCGACTACGTATTGCAAACCAACTGGCTGGTAGCGCGCAAGAGTCAGGGCTGGGAGGGGTTGGCGCTGCACGGATTGATGGTCTTCGTCATGTCGCTGCTGGTGCTGCCCGCCTATCTGCCGGTGCTGTTCTTCCCGCTGCTGGCGATGTCCCTCGTCCACACTTTTCAGGACTGGGTCAAAGTCTATACCGGGCCGCGCATCAAAATTCATCCGTTCATCCCCTACCTGATCGACCAGGTGTTACACTATATTCAGATCGCCATCGTGCAGGTGCTGTTCGGTGCGTGGTTACAGCCCCCGCCGGGCAGCGTGGAGCAGTTGGTCATGGCCTGTGGCGCAGCCGGAATCGCCGCCACGCGCTTCTACGACGTGACGTGGTGGGCCAACTGGCTGGATATGCTGCCCTACATGAACCGCTGGCGCACCTGGGGCTACGCCGAACGGCTGGCGATGGTGGCCCTGTCGGCGGCAGGCCTGTTCTGGCTGGCTCCGTTGTGCGCCTTGCCGCGCCTGTGGTTTGCGTGGTATTGTAAGCATCCGATCTGGAAGCAGCGGCGCGGTGCGCTGGAAATGGGGATCGGCATCCTGTTCAGCATCGGTCTGGGCCTGATCCTACGCGCCATGCTCGTCTAGGACAACACGGACAAGGACGACGAACGGTGTCGTTAATTGATCAGCGTATTCTCATCGTGGCCCCCGTCGAGGCAGTCTGGACGTATGTGTCCGACCCGGCCCTGATGAGCAAGTGGAACAAGAACTGCAAGCAAATCTCAGTCCTGACCACGCGCACGACGGGCGTGGGTACGCGCCGCCGCTGCGTGGGCGTGGATGGCCGGGCAGTGGTCGAGGAAACGACAGCCTATTTCGAGAACATCGGCTACGAGTACCACGTGGTTGACGGCCCGTACCGGGATTTCCGGGGGCGCTTTCGCTTGCAGGCTATTCCCGAAGGCACGATTGTCAACTGGACGGTGGAGTATCACCTGCGTGGCGTGCTGCCCGGCGTGCGCAATGCCTTGAGCTTCCGCAGGCATTACGAGGACATGATGGCCGACAGCCTGCGCCAGTTGCGGCGTATGGTCGAGGCCAGCGGCATCCAGCTTGATCCTGAGAAGCACGCCCGTTACGCCATGCAAGACGGGCCCAGCGCAGAAGCGCGCGCCTCCCGTTCGCCGGAATTGACACGGCCTGCCGGGTCTGCCGCCAAAGGCCAGAGGGCGATGAAGGCGGTCTCGGTAGGCGAGGATGACCTCCCGGAGATGCCGGGGGCGGATTTTGCCCCGCCCACCGTCGTGCGGACGCCACCACCGCCGCCCGAAGCGATCCCGGTAGGGGAGCCGCCCATTGTGCTATCGGACACGGCGGAGATACTTGTGCCCGCTGGCGAGGAGAAACACGACACCAAGCCGCGTCCTCCTCATGGACTGCGCGAAGCGATTGCCGGGCAGGCTGAAAAGGACAGGTACGCGCCGCCGGACGAGTCTGACCTTGAGCGGGCCGCTACCGCGCCCACCGTGCCTGTCTCACTGGTTGCGCCGCCGCCGGAGCCGCCCGTTGCCCAGGAGACACAAACCGTTCCCCTGCAAGCCAGCCCGCCACCGCGCCTGGACGTGCCGTCGTCGCTGCCCGAAAACGGGCCGCCCTCGTTCCCGACGCCCGAGCCCTGGCAACCCTTCCATGAGCCGTCCCATTCGTTGGAGGACACCAGCGCTGGTCAAGCTGCCGCGCGTAAGGCCAGTGAACCAGAGGCAATCAAGCCGCCGCCCACCGACAAGCGCGATACGGGCGAGATCAGCATCTGGGACGTGTTCGGCATTGAGCGGCCCAGCGAGCGCGCCCAGGCCGAACTCGAAGCGGTCATTGCCAGTCTTCAACCGGAGAATGCGCCCGGCAAGTCACGATCTGCATTCACGCCGTCGAGTTCATCGCGCAGCGCGTCTATGCGCCGCAAGGCCAAACCCAAAGTGCGCAGCGTCAGGAAGGGCGTGGGGCGGCAGAAGATGCAGGTGCACGCAAGAGGTGTGGCACGGCGCGGGTGAAGCACCCAAAACGCGCCTCCATCGTTGTACAGTGAACAACGCTTCCTGCGTCTCCAGCCCACAAGCCGTATTCTGGCAAATCCACGTTTACGATGCATTGCCTTCGGAGTTCCCCCTCTCTGCGAAATCTGCAAGCGGAGAGGGGGCAGGGGGTGAGGTAAACCTCAGATCAGCAGCCGCATCGGGGATTCTAGCAGTTTCTTGAACGCCTGCATGAACTTTGCGCCTTCCGCCCCATCGCTGACGCGGTGATCGACGCTCAGTGTACATTTCATGCGTGTCCCGACTTTCAGCTCGCCATTGACGACCACCGGCACTTCGCGTGCCGAACCGACGGCCAGGATGCCCGCTTCCGGCGGGTTGATGATGGCGAGGAAACTCTCCACGTCGTAGGGGCCGAGGTTGCTCACAGTGAAGGTGCTACCTTCGATATCCTCGGGGCGGACTTTGCCACTGCGTGCGGCGGCGATCATCTCTTTGTTACGCTGCGCCAGCCGTGAGATCGAGGTGATGTCCGCATCCTTCGCCACGACATTGATCAGCCCGCCGCTGTCCAGCGCCACCGCGATCCCGATATTGATGTGCTCAAAGCGCACGATCCTGTCGCCATAATAGTGGCTGTTCAGATTCGGGAACTGCCGCAGGGTCAGCGCCACCGCCTTCACCACCAGATCGTTGACACTCACTTTTTGCTCGTCGGGCAGCCCTTCGTTGACCTCTTTGCGCAGCGCCAGCGCCGGGGCCATGTCAATTTCGGTGGTGATGTAGAAATGCGGGACGGTTTGCTTGCTCTCGGTCATCCTCGTCGCAATGCGCTGGCGCAGTCGGGAGAGCGGCTCCTCGGTGATGCCCGGCCCGGTGGGTGGCGCGGCCTGTGCACGGGCCGCTGCGGGTGCGGGCGCGGCAGGCGCAACAGGCACAGGCGGTACCGGCGCAGCCGCAGGCCGTGCAGTGGGCTGGAATGACTCCACGTCGGACTTCACGATCCGCCCGCCCGGACCAGTGCCCTGCACCTGCCTCAGATCGATCCCTCGCTCCTCGGCGATGCGTCGCGCAATGGGGCTGGCCTTGACGCCGCCCGGCAAGTCCTCATCCTGGACGGCTGGCGTAGCCGCCTTGCCGTTGCCCCGTGGAGCCGCCGGAGCAGGCTGTTCCGCCTTTTGTTCGGGTTTCTGTTCCTGTTTGGCCTCGGCCTTGACACTCTCCGTTTCGGCCCCTTCGACGCCGATCCTGGCGATGGGCGCGCCGACGGGGACGACCTGCCCGACATCGACCAGCGTTTCGAGTAAAACGCCGCTGACCGTCGACTCGACCTCAATGGTAGCCTTGTCGCTCTCGATCTCGGCCAGCACATCGCCTGCCTTCACCGTGTCGCCAACCTTCTTAACCCAGTTGACGAACGTTCCTTCCTGCATATCCAGACCCAGTTTAGGCAGCTTGACTACTTCGGCCATTACAGCACCTCTCTCACCGCCTGAACGACCTTCTGTGTGTCGGGCAGGGCCATCAGTTCAATATCCCTCGCATACGGCAAAGGCACGTCCATCGCACTGACTCGTTTGACGGGCGCATCCATGTAATCGAACATGTGCTCCTGGATTTGCGCCGCGATCTCGCTGCCGACGCTGAAGTGCGGCAGGCATTCTTCAACCACGACGCAGCGGTTGGTCTTCTTGAAGCTCTCGAACACAATGTCCAGGTCGAGCGGGCGCAGCCAGCGCAGATCGACAATCTCGCACTCGATGCCGTCTTTCGCCAGGATGTCCGCTGCTTCCATTGACCATTCCAGTCCGCGCGCGAAGGTCACAATCGTCACATCGCGGCCCTTGCGCTTGAGGTCGCTCTTGCCGATGGGCAGCAAAAAATCCGGATCATCAGGAACGACACCCGGCTTGGAATAGAGCGCGATGCTTTCGGTGAATAGCACCGGGTTTTCATCGCGGATGGCGGCCTTCAACATGCCTTTCGCGTCGTAGGGCGTGCCCGGGCAGGCCACATACAGGCCCGGAAAATGTGCAAAAACCGGCTCCGGGCTGTGGGAATGGGTGGCCGTCGCCTGGTTGCCCCAGCCCGTCGCCGTGCGGATGACCAGCGGCGCTTTGAACTGGCCGTTGAACATGTAATGCACTTTGGCCGCGAGGTTGACGATGGCATCCATCGCCAGGAAGGCGAAATTGATAGTCATGATCTCGGCCACTGGCCGCAGCCCGGCCATCGCCGCCCCAACCGCTGCTCCGGCGATCACCATCTCGCTGATAGGCGTATCACGCACGCGGCGCTCGCCGAATTCTTCGAGGAAGCCGCGCGTCACCTTGTGCGTGCCATCCCAACGCCCGACTTCCTCACCCATCACGAAAACGCGGTCATCGCGTACCATTTCTTCATGCAAGGCCGAACGCAGTGCCTCGCGCATCGATGTGTTTCTGTCAGCCATCTTGTCCCCTCAGGCGTACACGTTGCGAACCAGATCCTCCGCGATGGGGTCTGGGCTTTCTTCGGCAAACTGAACCGCTTCATTCACCGTCATCACGGCTCTTTTGTCCAGGTTGTCCAGTTCCGCACCAATGTCGCCGTACTGGTCGCACAGGTGATTACGCAGGACAATGATCGGGTCCATTTCCTTGTACTTCTTCATTTCCTCAACGCGCGTCTGGTAAATTCTATCGGAGACGCCGTGACCCTCGTAGCGATACGTGAGGCACTCCATCAGGATCGGGCCGTTCTTGCGGGCATAATCCACGGCCTCCACGCTGGCCTTGTATACGTCGATCACGTCCATGCCGTTGACGCGCGGCCCTTCTTTCATGCCGTAGGCAATTGCGCGCTTGACAAGTATGGGCTGGCCGCTGGCGATCTCGGTGCTGGTTCCCATGCCATACAGATTGTTCTCAATCAACCACACGACAGGCAAATCCCAGACGGCGCTCAGGTTTAGCGACTCGTGGAAATAGCCGTTATTGGTTGCACCATCGCCCAGGAAGCACAGGACGACATCGTCCTTGTTGTTGTATCTGGATTCCAGCGCAATGCCCGCCGCCAGCGGCAAATGTCCGGCTACAATCGCGTAGCCACCCCAGAAGTTCCGGCTGCGATCCGCCAGGTGCATCGATCCGCCCTTGCCACCGCTGACGCCCGTCGCCTTGCCAAACATTTCCGCCATAACGCGCTTCGGATCAACGCCGCGCGCAAGCGCAATACCGTGATCCCGGTAAGCCGTGATCACGTGATCGGAGGGGCGTAGCGCACGGATCGCGCCCACGCCAGTGGCTTCCTGCCCGCTGTACAGGTGCAGGTACACTCCTCCGATTTTACGCTGCGCGAACAGTTCTTTGCAGCGTTCTTCAAAGTGCCGGATCAGTACAATATCATAGTACATCTCCAGCAATTGATCCTTACTCAGCTCGGCCATCCGGCACCCCTTCCAAAGTAGAAACCGTACAACTGATGAAGAAGCAGCACCCTTGTTCCTGCTGGATGCTGTGAAGTTCGCTGCACGCGGTTACAAACTGCATTTCTGCCGCCAGACAGCGCAGATAGTATCACACTATTTGCCGCAGCGGCAAGATAAATAATACGCACATTGGGTGCATTCAGGGTTGGGGGCGAGTTTTAGGCAGCCTCCCAGAGCCGGTCAAAAGAATGACCTAAGACCGCCGAGCGCAAGACCATCATGCGGTTGAGGGGGGAGACCAGCGCATTCCCGGCCCGGCTAACCGCTGCTTGAATGGCTTGACGCCACTTTCAACACTGCCCGCCCCCATCGGGAAGCCCGCCATCCGAAACCGGGCGTATTGCATCCGCCGGGCGTGTTCACGGAAGCAATCGGCATGGCGGACGAGATCATAGTGTTCGAATGGCTCGGTAAGCCGGTGAATCTCCCCTTTGAACAGAGGGCTTTGAGCATTTCTGCCCAGCCTTGAGCGGTGGTCGGGGCAGCGTGCCTGCGCGGCACACGGAAAGGAATTGTCTGCCCGCCGCCCAATTTTCACTCAGCCCTCCATCCTCAGCGCTCATTACTCACTCAATGCGCCGAGAACGGGCAGTTGCAAATAGCGCTCTACGTCGTTCGGACGGCGCACGACATTTGATTCGAGATATTCCAGGATGAACACCGCCGCACCGCCGATCAGCACGCCGAGCAGCCCACCCGCCGCCACGTTGACCGTGGTGTTGGGCCGGAAGAGCGCATAGCGCGGCATATCCAGCAGTTCGGCGTTGATCCGGTCTTCCAGGCGGAGCGGCTGGTTCTCCTGGTTGCGCCACTCGTAGAACTGCACGCCGTACTCCCTGGCGACCCGATTCGCCACGTCGCCGTCGGCCATGTCCACGTCGATGTTGATGACCAGGTTGTTCAGGTCGGGCGTGACGCTGACGGCATCCAACAGTTGCCCCGGTGTCATGTCCAGCTTCAGCGCGTTGATCACGTCCTGGGCGCGCAGTTCGGTGTGCAGCCGCGACGCCCAACTGTTCATCAACTGCCGGAGCGTCTGAGTCAGCCCGAAGTCGTTGCGCGCAGGCTTGATCAAGATCGTCTGCGTCGAGCGATAGACCTTCGGCTGGATTTTGCTCAGGGCGAAACCTGCGCCACCCGTCAAAATCACAGCCAGCAGGATAATCCAGCCACGCCGGACAAGGATACGCAGGTAAGCGGTCAGGTTCATGGCGATTGTGGCCCTCCAAAGCGAGCGGGATTATAGCAGACCCGCCCTCGTATGCCATAGGCGCTTGCTCGACGGCTGGCTCTATTCATTTTGGGGGACATCTTCCCGCTGTGAAGCCCTTCCAGGCACTGATGGGCCTGTCCTGTATCTGAGATTCAGCACTGTGTATCCATATGTGATCCACCGTTATATAGGGTCTGAAGCGCACGGTATAATGATCTTGAGCCAGACTGGAGGGCGATGGGTCAAGGCGGATTCGGATGTTGCCTTTGAAGCCCGCCTCGCCCAGACGCCATTGGCCCATCTCGTCAAGTCTGATACAACCCACCGCACCCAGCGGCTCGCCAAAGGCCATGAGCATCTCGCCCAGAGAGATGCCGCGCAGATTATCAAACATGATCTCGTTTACCGTATCCGCTGCGTGCGGCGAGTCGTCGCGCGTTGCATTATGCAGCACGCAGCCAATGAAGTAGCTGGAAGGGGCACTCCAACATAGCGACAAGGCTCCTCGCCGGAAATCGAGCAAAGTATTGTCCAGCCGGAGCAGTCTTTCAGCTTCTTCAAGGGTCGTCTTGCCGGGGCAGATGTTATGCCAGCAGGCCTGCTGATCCTGGCCGATCTCGACTTTGAGCCAGGCCGGGGGCGGTGTCTCGACCAGCTCACCGATCAAACGTGCTGCCGCCATGAACAGCACCAAAAGCGCGGTCAATGCCGCCGTTCGGGCCAGCAAGCGCCTCATCGCCCCGGTATCTCCACGAGCACACTCAACCCCAACACTTCCACATCGCCCCGATCCCGGATCGTCGGGTCGAGGTACTCCGCCAGGAAGGCCAGCGCCAGCCCCGCCACCAGCCCGATCAGCACGCGGAAGAGCGGCCCCAGGCGCTGCGTGATCGGCGCGGAAAGGGGCGCAACCGTGATCGTATCCAGCGGCGTGATCTCAGCTTTCTGCGCGCCAAACTGCGGGAAGTACACCTGGTTCTTCTCGCGCAGCACATCTATGGCCGCCTGCGCGATCAGCTTGAGATCGTCGGGGTTGGGCCAGTACAGGTAAAGCGTCATGATGCTGCGCGCGCTGTCCGAACGCAGTCCGGCAGTGCGAATGTCGCCCGCGCTGATCGGTTTGCCCTGTGCGGCCAGCCTGGTGGAAATTTCCTGCGCAAATGAATCCGTGCCCATCCAGGTGGCGAGGTTGTTGACGGCGTACTCCGAGGCCAGCCAGGGAATGTAGCTCTGATCCTGGAAGTTCTGTGCCTTGTCGGCGGTGGGAACCTGGCTGGCGGTGAAGTGGATCGTCGTCGTGTAGGTGACAGGCGGCGAGATCACCGTTCGCAGCGTTGGCAGTGTCAGGATCAACGCGACCACAGCCGGGATCAGCACCAGCCACCAGCGCCGCCGCACCACTGCCCAGAGTTGTCTAAGTTCCATGTGGCACTCCGTAGGGTTCGTCCAGCATGAAAATAGCATCTCGACCCAGAATGCACAACCTGTACCTGAGCTACGCTATCCCGTCGTCCGATCCGGACGACGCGGGCGGAGTACCAACGGTTGTTGCTAACTACACTTAATCGGCGTAAACTTTTCACAAAATTACTCCACAAAATGGCTGAGTGTCCAGTCTATGCCCAATCAGGCTGACAGAGTGTTGATCGTTGACGATGATCCAGAGGTGCGGAGTCTGCTCCGGGAGCAGGTGCTAAACTCGCCGCGCTTCGAGGTGCTCGAGGCGAAGGATGGCCCGGACGGGCTTCAACAGGTCAGAACACACAACCCCGACCTGATTATCCTCGATCTGGTCATGCCGGGCCTGAGCGGCACGGACTTTCTGGTCGCCTTGAAGGCGCAGGGCTACAGCGGCCCGATCATCGTCCAGACCAAGCGCGGCAACGAAGGCGCAGCCATCGACAGCTTCCGGCTCGGCGCGACGGATTATTTCACCAAACCGCTGCGCGAGGCCGAAGTCTTGCAAGTTATCGAACGTGGGTTGGAAGAAGTTCGCCTCCGCCGCGAACGCAGGGAGCTTTTGGAGCGCTTGCAGCAAACCAACAAGCAGTTGGAAGCGCGCATCCGCGACCTGACGACGCTCAACAGCGTGGGCAAAACCGTGACCAGCCTGTACGACCTGGAACAGCTGTTCGCACGGGTGCTGGAGGCGGCCATCTCGATTGCCGAGGCCGACCATGCCACACTGCTGCTGCGCGACGAGGACACCAATCGCTTGATCCTGCGCGCCGGTAAGAATATGACCCTGGTCATGCAGGAGAAACTTGGCATGGCGGTCAAGGACGAGATCGCCGACCTCGTTATGATTTCCGGCGAAGCGACCATGTTTTCCGGCGACGGGCTGAAACACTTCCGCAGCAGCACCGACCTGCTGGCAACGATCTATGCGCCGCTCATGATCCAGGGCAAAGCCATCGGCGTCCTGACTGTCGGCAACCACCGCAAGCGCCGCGCCTTTGACAGCAACGTGACGAGTCTGATCGACATCCTGGCCGGGTACGCTGCCATCGCTATCGTCAACGCACGGCTGTTTGCGGCGCTGGAACGCCGCGCTCATACCGTCGAAGCGGCCTACGAAGCGCTCAAGGCCCGTGAAGCCAGTCGAGATCGGGCGCTGGCCGGGCTGATGAGTCTGCGCCAGCCGCTTGAAGCGCTCAAAGCGGACATTAAACGGCTTGTCCGCGACTCCGGCGCGCTGCCTGGCAAACTGGCCGAACCACTCGGCGCACTCAGCAAGAAGGTCAGCGACCTGCTCGAATCAGTGGATGAATTGAGCCGCCGCGAAGGCCACAAATCGTAAGCCCATTGCATGAGACCATAGAGCGGGGACAGTAAACCGTGCCTAGCGAACGCATTCTCGTTGTCGATGATTCTGCCGATGTCCGCGAATTCCTGGCACATACTGTGCTGGCGAACGAGGGCTACGATGTCCTGACAGCCGCACATGGCAGGGAAGGCTTGATTCTGGCCCAGGATTTGCTCCCGGACTTGATCATTGCCGACTACCTGATGCCCGAGATGACCGGCCTGGACATGCTGGAATCGCTCAAGCAAACGGGTGTCGATACACCCATGATCCTGATCACTGCCGAAGGATCGGAGCAGCTTGCGGTGCGTGCCATGCGTATGGGCGTGTACGACTACCTGATCAAGCCCTTCGAGCCGGATGCGCTGCTGGCAGCGGTGCGCAGCGTACTCAATCGTTACTGGACGAACCAGATCAAGCAGCGCATCCCGGAGCATTTGCTGGAAGCCAACCGCAAACTTGACGCCCGCATCCGGGAACTGGCGGCGCTGGTCAGTATCGGCCAGAGCGTCACGTCCATGCTGGACATTCAGCAGGTGCTCAACCACGTCGTTGATGCGGCGGTTTCGGTCACCGGCTGCGAAGAAGGCAGCCTGCTGCTAGTCGATCAATCGACCGGCGATCTCTATATGCGCGCGGCCCGTAACTTCGACCAGAAAACCGTCCATACGCTGCGTCTGCCCGTCACGGACAGCCTGGCCGGGCAGGTCGTTCGCACCGGGCAGCCCATCATTCTGAGCGGCGAAGAACTGATCAAGATTAAGACCCAATACCTGGTGAAGTCGCTCATCTACGTGCCCCTGCGCGCCAAGAACCAGGTCATCGGTGTGTTGAGCGTGGACAACCGCTTTACCCCACGCGTGACCGACGCCCACGACGTGCAGATACTCTCCGTGCTGGCTGACTTCGCCGCCACCGCCATCGAGAACGCGCGCCTGTATGCCGAAACGATCCAGGAGCGCAATACGCTGGATGCCATCCTGCGCGATACGGAAGACCGGATCATCGTGGTGGACGCAAACGACAACGTGCTGTTCTGCAACCCCACCGCCCGCCGCACCTTCAACGTCACGATGGCTCATTTCATCGGCAAGCCGCTTAAAGAGGTGATCACCCATCCTGAAGTGCTGGCGTTGTTCTCCAAAGAGGCACTGGTTGGGCGGGGCCGTCACAGCGAGATCACGCTGGACGGCGGCGAAAAAGTCCTCAACGCACAGTTGACCATCATCGAGGGCGTGGGTCGCTGTGCCGTCATGCAGGACATCACGCACCTGAAGGAGCTTGACAGGGCCAAGAGCGAATTCGTGGCGACAGTCTCGCACGACTTGCGCTCCCCCTTGACCTCGATCCTCGGCTACGTGGAATTGATCCAGCGCAGCGGGTCGCTCGACGAGCAGCAGAACAAATTTGCCGAAAACATCAAGACCAGCGTCAAGTCGATCACGGCGCTGATCACCGAGCTGCTGGAATTGGGCCGCATCGAGGCCGGTTTCGATGTAGACCTTGAGCAGACCAGGTTGGACGAGATCGCACGTGAGTCTATCGAAGGGCTGTCTCACCAACTCAATACCAAAGGTCACATACTCACCCTTGATATTGCGCCGGACATCCCACCGATCCTGGGCAATAAGCTCCGGTTGAAACAGTTGATGAACAATCTGGTCGGCAACGCCATCAAATACACGCTGCCCGGCGGCCAGATCAGCGTTAGCATCAAGCCCGACGGCCCGCTGGTCATCCTGCGAGTCAGTGACACCGGGGTCGGTATTCCGAAAGAAGATCAGCCCTACGTCTTCGACAAGTTCTACCGTTCCGAGAACGTGACCGGTGAATTTGAGGGAACGGGCCTGGGCCTGGCAATCGTCAAGAGCATCGTTGACCAGCACGAAGGGCGTATCTGGCTGGAGAGCAAAGAGGGCCAGGGCACGACCTTCACCGTCGTCCTTCCGGTAGATCGGAAGGAACAGCCGCTGCCCGTCGTCCCGGCGGAAGCCAGTGTACCTCAACCCGTGTCTCCCGCCTCGAACTCCGACAAGGGGAACGGTTCAGCGCACTAGCCCCGAAGAAAGCGAAGAGGATGCGTTCGCCTGTACAGCGCGAGTTAACCACCACCGCCAGAGCCTGGTATCTGGCGGCACGTCCGCGCAGCCTGACTGCAACCTATGCCCCGCTGCTGCTGGCAGCGGCGATCACGCTGGACGACGGCGTTTTTGACCTGCCGCGCTTCGCGCTGGCGTTGCTCGGCGCGCTGCTGCTGCAAATCGCAGCCAATCTGGTCAATGAATACGTCGATTTCACGCGCGGCACAGACACGCACAAGGTCGACGGGATGGGCATGGTGCTATCCCGCTCGCAGCTTGCGCCGCGCCACGTGTTGATCGGGGCCATTGTAACGGTTGTCGGCGGCGCACTGATCGGGCTGCTGCTGGTGGCCTACAGCGGCCCTTTACTACTGTGGATCGGGCTTGGCGGCGTACTGGTGGTGATCACCTACACGGCAGGGCCGCTGCCGCTGGCTTATCTGGGCCTGGGTGAGATCGCGGTTTTCATCTTCATGGGGCCGCTGATGGTGCTGGGCACATATTACGCGGTTTCCGGAGGGAAGGTCAACGACGCGGCGCTGGCGGCGGGCCTGCCCATCGCGTTCACTGTCGCTGCCATTCTGCACGCCAACAACATGCGCGACCTGGAAGCGGATCGTCGGGCCAACAAGCGAACGCTGGCAGTGCGCTTTGGCGAACGCGGTGCGCGGCGCGAGTATGCCGTGCTGCTTTATGCGCCCTACGTCGTGACGGTGGTGCTCGTCGTGCTGCGGCTGATGCCCTGGCCGACCCTGATCGTCCTCCTGACGCTGCCGCAGGCTATTGGCCTGGTGCAGCAGGCCATGCGTACCACTAACCCCCAGGTCTTGCACCGCTTGCAGGGCATGACGGCGCAATTTCACCTGCGGGTCGGCCTGATGCTTACGGCTGGCTGGCTGCTGTATGCCCTGTTCCGGCTGTGGGCGCAAATCCTGTCTATCTGAGCAAGGCATCCTGACGCCAGGCCGTCATTCGCGGCTACCGGTTTAGCGGAATCGGATGATCGCAACCAGTCTGCCCAGCTGCAAACCATCATTGTCCATCAACTGGCACTCCTGGAATTTGGTCAACAGTGTGCCGTTGACCCAGGTTCCGTTGCGGCTTCCCAGGTCCGTGATGTAGACCAGATTCCCCTTCCGGCTGATGCTGGCATGATAACGAGACACGCCCTTTTGCGCCGCGCCGCACCGTGAAAGGTCCACGTCGATCTCTGGCGCGTCGGCGTAGTAGCTGGCACGCCCGATCACAAATTGCCCGTCACCCGGCAGAACAAAATGCTTGCCGTCGGCGATGAGCACCATCGTGTTCGGCTCAGACTGAAAAGGGTCATTTCGCAATTGGTGGATTTGTTCCTGCGACAACTGCTGGTAATCGACCAGGTTCGTGTCGTGCACGGCGGTCAGGTCGTCACCGCAGCGCGAGCAAATGGTATCCCCGCGCTGGAAGCTCAATCCGCAGGTCGGACAGACGGTTGGGCTGGCCTTGCGAGTCGAGAACGGAGAGCCGGACAAGTTGGTGGGGGACATGTGATTGCTCCGCGACGATAGAACCTCAGTAATTTCGCCTGACAGGGCCTTCGGAACGTACTCCAGGCGCTTCACGCAGATCGACTTGTGGTTTGCTTACCGTCTGGCCCACAGCCGGGGTTACATACCAGCTTGCCTTATTCGTGCTCTTACAGTGGTTTTTGGGAAGCCAAAATTACGGCTCTTCGGCCAAATGGCTCCGACCTGCTTCCAATCACCTTCGAGTTGACAATTCGGAACACATGTTCTACAATATTGCCTTCGTAGAATGAAGGTTGGGGAGAACACAATGTAAATTATCCTCAATTCCGTGTCATAAACGGGGGCATATCACGCCGCGTCTTGAAGTGCGGACAAGAACAGGGGGTTGGCATGAGCCTGGTAACAACTGCCTTTGGGTACAGGCGCAAGCCCGGTCTTCTGCACATTCACGTCGGTGACGATTTGCCGGAATGAAACTGCTACCTGATTTGCCTATTTCGGAGAGGCTTGGTGACAATGACTGAGGAGAGAAGAACTCGGATGGACGCAGACCACCCGCCGCGAGCCGGGCGACGTGAGTGGATCGGGCTTGCTGTACTCATGCTGCCTACTCTGCTCATCGCTATGGACCTGACTGTGCTGCACCTGGCGGTGCCACACCTGAGCGCCGATCTTCAGCCTAGTAGCGCCCAACTGCTGTGGATCGTGGACATCTATGGCTTCATGATCGCCGGGTCGCTGATCACGATGGGCACACTGGGTGACCGGATTGGCCGCCGCCGTCTGCTGCTCATGGGCGCCGCCGCGTTCGGCTTCGCGTCGGTAATCGCCGCATTCTCCACCAGCGCCGGGATGCTCGTCGCCGCGCGGGCGCTGCTGGGCGTCGCCGGGGCAACCTTGATGCCCTCTACGATGTCCCTGATCCGCAACATGTTCCTTGATCCGCGTCAACGCACAGTCGCCATCGGGATTTGGGTCTCTGGTTTCTCGGCAGGCAGTGTGATCGGCCCGCTGATCGGCGGGCTGCTGCTGGAAAGGTTTTGGTGGGGTTCGGTGTTTTTGCTGGGCGTGCCGGTAATGGCAGTGCTGCTGGTCGCGGGGCCGCTGTTGCTGCCAGAGTACCGGGACCCCAAACCGGGGCGGTTCGACCTGTTCAGCGCCGCACTGTCGCTGATCGCCGTGCTGTCGGTGATCTACGGCCTCAAGCAGATCGCCCAGGCTGGCCTGGGTTGGCTGCCCGCTTTGTCCATCCTTGCAGGATTGGTCATCGGTCTCATCTTCGTCCAAAGGCAACGCACATTAGCCGATCCACTGATTGACCTACGGTTGTTCCGAGTACCTGCCTTTAGCGCGTCGCTGGCTACCTACACCCTGGGCATCTTCACCGGGTTCGGAACCTTTCTCTTCATCGCCCAGTACTTGCAACTGGTGCTCGGCCTGTCGCCGTTGCGAGCGGGCCTGTGGTCAGCACCGGGGTCACTAGCGTTCGTGATCGGGTCGAACCTGGCGCCGAGGATCGTGCGCCGCGTGCGTCCAGCGTTTGTTGTGGCTGGTGGCTTGGTGCTCGCAGCCGTCGGCTTTGGCCTGATCGCCCGGATCGGCGTAAACTCCCTTACGCTCGTGGTGATCGGGAACGTCCTCATGTCTATAGGCTTCGGCTTTACGTTTACCTTGACCGTTGATCTGGTTATCGCTGCTGCTCCTCCTGAGCGGGCAGGGGCGGCGTCGGCGCTTGCGGAAACCGGTGCTGAGTTCGGTGGGGCGCTTGGCCTCGCGGTCCTTGGCAGCCTCGGCCTTGCCGTCTACCGCAGCCAGTTGGCCGCTTCCCTGCCGCCAGGCATCGTACCTGAAGCGGCCAGGGCCGCCCAGGAAACCCTCAGCGGTGCGGTGACGGTGGCCGCACAACTCCCCAATCAACTTGGCGCAGCGCTGCTCAACAGTGCTCGCGTGGCATTCGTCGATGCTCTGCGACTGAATGCTTTCATCGGCGTTATCGGGTTTACGGGTCTTGCCATCTTGATGTTGACGATGCTCCGGCATGTGCGCCCACACGGTGAGACCGAGCAGCAACCGGCCCCCGAGCGCGCGGGTGAACATCCGACATCGCGCCCGCAGGCCGAAATTCTCATCGAAGACTGATGGGGCTTGATCGCCTCAAAACGGTGTCCTAGTGCATAGGTTGGAGATGGGGGTGATTCGCTTAGTCACCCCCATCTCTCGTGATGAGCACAACCTGAGTTTCGACGTACCAACCCGCGATGACGGGCCTGATTCCTCAATGAAAGTGTGCGCCTAATCCCCGGCTGTGCCTTGTGCGGCCTGCTGCTCGAAGCGGCGCGCACGGGCGGCTGCCATTCGCTGCCGCCGGTACGAGTAGATCACCAGGGCGATGATCGTGGCCGCATAAGGAATCATTTGCGGTAGTTGCGAAGGAATCTCCACGCCGGGCAGCAAACTGGACGAGCGTGTTTCGAGCGCGGCGAACGTGCCAAATAACACTGCTGCTGCCAGCGTACCGAACGGCGTCCCGTTGCCGAGGGCGGGCGCAACCAGGGCGATGAAGCCGCGTCCCGCCGTCATGTCGCGGGTGAAGCCAAAGCTGACGTAACCCATGCTCAGGTGGATACCGCCCAGCCCGGCCAGCAGTCCACTCAGGGCCAGCGCCAGGTAGCGGATGCGCCGCACGTTGATCCCAACGGAGGCAGCGGCGTCCGGGTTCTCGCCCACCGCGCGCAGATGCTTGCCGACAGGCATCCGGTACAGGAAGAACCACATGACGAACACCAGCAGGAAGGCGATCCAGGTCATGATGTTCTGATTGCCGATAATCGTATACAGCGCGTCACCCACCACTGGCAGCGACTTCAAGGGCACGAGATCGATGGTTGGCATCTGAACATTGGCGAGCGTGGTCGTGCCACCTGTCCGCCCGCCCGTCAACTGGTAGGCGATGGCAATCGTGCCCGCCGATCCCAGAATATTGATGGCGATGCCACCCAGGATCAGGTCGCCGCTCAGGTGCAGGTGAAAGAACGCCAGCAGCAGCGCCGACAGCAAAGCCGCGATCAGCCCGGCTACAAAGCCGACCCAGGGATTGCCCGTAATCGAGCCAACGGTGGCCCCCGTAAACGCGGCCCAGAGCATGATCCCTTCCAGACCGATGTTGATGACGCCCGCCCGGTCACTGATCAACGCGCCCAACGACGGCAGCAGAATCGGCGTGGTGACACGCAGAATTGCGCCCAGAAAGGCCGCACTGAAAATGCCCTGAAGAATGCTTAGAATGACATCCATCGACGCTTCTCGCTCAAATGTTGACCTCATCCCCGATCCCTCTCCAACGGGAGAGGAGAGAAAACGCGCCGCGCAGTGCCGCCCAGTTCCCCTCTCTGCGAAGCGAAGAAGGGGGCAGGAGGTGAGGTTTCAACTCAGTCCTCATCGTTCAGTCCTTCTTAGGGCTGGATGATCGCGCCCTCGGCCACGCGAGAGGCGTCCTGCTCGGTCAGCGGCTGCCTGCGCAGCGCCCGGCGCTCTTGCAGGAACGCGACCAACCCCTCCGCCGTGAACAGCAAAATGATGATCGACTGGATGACACGCACCACTTCCAGGCTCACGGTAGCGTCGGTCTGCATGATCGGGCCACCGACGCGCAGGTACGAGTACAAGAGTGCCATTGCGGGCACGGCCAGCGGCTTGTTACGGGCCAGCAGGGCCACCACCACGCCTTCAAATGCCAGCCCGCCGGAAATCGCCAGCACCAGCTTTTGCTGGATCGCCAGTGCTAGATAGGCCCCGGTCAGTCCGGCCAGGATGCCACTGACGACCATCGCCAGCACAATCGTGCGCTTCGTGTTGATGCCGCCGTAGCGTGCAAAGCGGATGTTGGCCCCGATCATGCGAATCTCGTAGCCGAGCGGTGTGCGCTGGATGATCAACCAGACGACGAAGACCGCCGCGATCACAAAAAAGATGGCTGTTGTGATACGCGTTCCGGTGATGATGCGCGGCCACAGCGCTGCCGTCAGCGGGTCAGACACCGAATAGCCCGCATTGGCTGGTCGGATGCGATCCAGGATGTAACTGTAGATAAGCGCAGCAATCGGGTTCAACATGAGCGTGGAGACCAGTTCGTTGGCGTTCAAGTAGGCACGCAGCACGCCCGGAATCAGCCCCCACAGGAAGCCGACCACACAGGCGGCCAGCACTGCCAGCGCGATGTGCACGCCCAGGGGCAGCGGCGGCACGAACAGCGCCACCAGCCCCGCCGCCATCGCGCCCAGCGCGATCTGCCCCTCGGCGCCGAGACTGAACAACTGCGCCCGGAAGACGAGCGTGATCGCCAGCCCGACCAGCGTCAGGCCCATCGCGTCCTCGATCCAACTTCCCCAGCGATTGGAACGGCTCAATGGCCCGGTCAGCAGTGCATTATAGGCTTTGAATGGGTCTTTGCTGATGATCAGCATGATGATAAAGCCGATGATCAACGCGGCGATGACGGTCAGCAGGACGCGCAGCGCGCCCCAACCCGTCTGAATAATGAACAACAGGAGTGCCAGGCCGACCAGGACATTGAAGCCAAAAATGTTGTTAAAGTTGGGCGAGGACAGCGCCTTGCTGATCGACTCGCTGCCGGTGATGCCAGCGGCCACCACGTGAACCGTCAGTACGAAGCTGACCGCGAACGCCAGTAAAACGCCCACGAGCGCTGCCACGATCTGCGTCAGTCTGCGGCGCGGAGAAGGCGACGCCATCGGTGAGGTGGTAGGCGCGGCTGCCGTCACTGCTGACTCTCCATTTCCTGTTCGGTCTGGCGCTTGGAGCCAAGCATGTAAAGCCCCAGTTCATCCTCGGCGACGGCGGACGGGTCGCGGAAGATGGCGACGATCTGGCCGTTGTACATGACCATCAGACGATCCGACAGCTTCAACACTTCCTGCAAATCCGCTGAGATAAGCAGAATTGCCAGCCCATCGCTGCGCTTGTCGATAAGCTGCTGGTGGATAAATTCTATCGCACCCACGTCCACGCCGCGCGTCGGCTGCGCCGCGATCAGCAGGCGGGGCTGCGACGAGAACTCCCGCGCCACGATCACTTTTTGCATGTTGCCACCCGAAAGCGATTGGAGCGGGTTGTCGCTGTTGGAAGTCACAATGTCGAAGCGCTGAATGAGCGCATTGGCGTTTTGAGTGATTTTGTCCGGCTGAAGCAGGCCGTTCCGGTTAAACGGTACCCGGTAGTAGCGATCCACGACCAGGTTATCGCTGATCGAGGCGGTGACTGCCGCGCCGTTCGTCAGCCGGTCTTCGGGGATGTGCGCCACCCCGGCCTCCCGCACCCGGCGCGGGTCGCCCGTCAGAATAAGTTTGCCGTCCACGCTGATCGTCCCGCCCGCCGCACTGCGCAGCCCGGTCAGCACTTCGGCCAGTTCGGTCTGGCCGTTGCCTTCGACCCCGGCAATGCCCAGAATCTCGCCCGCGTAGACGTTGAAGGTCACGTGTTGCAGCACGGCTTTGCCCGTCTCGGAAACATAGTCCAGGTTGCGCACCTCCAGCACCGGCTTGCCGCGCCTGACAGGCGGTTTGTTAACGACCATGAACACTTCGCGCCCGACCATCATACGCGCCAGCATTCGTTCGTCGGCCTCGCTGGTGTTGACCGTGCCGATGACCTTCGCATCGCGCATGACCGTCACCCGATCCGAGATTTCTTTAACCTCGCGCAGCTTGTGGGTAATGAAGATGACCGTTTTGCCCTGATGAACCAGGTTGCGGATAGCAGCGAACAAATCCCTGGTTTCGCCGGGTGTCAGGACGGCAGTGGGTTCGTCCAGGATAAAGATGTCCGCGCCGCGATACAACGCTTTCAGGATTTCTACGCGCTGCCGCATCCCGACGGGAACACTGCTCACCTCGGCCTCGGGCACGACGCTCAGGCCATATTGCTCGGCCAGCGCTCTGGTCTGCGCAATAGCTTTCGCCATATCGACGGCGATGCCGCGCCTCGGCTCGGTGTTCAACACGACGTTTTCCGCAATGGTAAAGGACGGCACGAGCATGAAATTCTGGTGCACCATGCCAATGCCGAGCTTGATGGCAACCTGAGGGTTGCTGATGTGAACGGGTACGCCGCGCACGAATATCTGCCCGGAGGTGGGCCTTTCCAGCCCGTAGAGCACTTTCATCAGCGTAGTTTTGCCAGCACCGTTTTCGCCGACCAGCGCGTGAATTTCGCCTTTCGTGACCGACAGGTTGACTCCGTTATTGGCGCACACGCCATTCGGATAGATTTTTACGATGTCTCTGGCTTCGATAACGGTGGGGTTGGTGGTCATAAGCGATTTACCTCACCCCCTGGCCCCCTCTCCAAATTCGGAGAGGGGAACCGGGAGCGGCACTATGTTGAAGAGAGGTGAATTATTTCGTCGCCGTCGCCGCTGGCATGGTGGCGGGCGTGCAGGGACGCGCCTTCTCAAACGCGGTATCGACCTTGATCTTGCAGGATACGATTCCGGCTTCGGCCTCATCGACCAGCTTCTTCACGCTGTCCGGGGTAGCCTTGTTATAGATGTCGTTCTTTGAAAGACCAACCGCGCCTTCCGCCAGCCCGATTACCTCCACCTGCCCGTAGGGTAGTTTACCCTCAAGGTGAAGGCTCAGGGCACGAAACAGCGAATTATCGACGTTTTTCTGCATCGAGGTCAGGATTTGCGCCGCCGCTTTCGGATCGGTGGCGGCGACAATGGTCGCCTGATCGGAATCGACGCCAATGGCGTACTTGCCCTTTTCCTTCGCCGCGTCGATCACGCCCTGGCCGCTGCCGCCCGCAATGCCGAACACGAAGTCCGCACCCTGCTCGTACATCGCCAGCGCGATTTCTTTGCCCTTCGCCGGGTCAAAGAACGGTTTGTCGCCGCCCACGTACTGCTTGATCACCTTGATGTCCGGGTTCACCGACTTCGCACCCTGCTCATAGCCGACGATGAAATCGTTGATGACGGGGATGTCCAGGCCGCCGACTGCGCCGATGATCCCTTTGCCGGAAAGGTTGGGCAACTTGCCATCTTTCATCATCGCTGCCGCGTACACGCCCGCCAGGTACGAGCCTTCGTTCTGTGCGTATTCGATGCTGTACACGTTGGCGCACTTGCATTTGGTGTAATCAACCGCTGTATCGTAGACGATGAACTTCTTGTCCGGGTAGTTGTCGGCGCGGGCCGTCATGAAGTCCGCCATCTGATATGTACCGGTGATCAGCACGTCGTAATTGTTGACGTCGGCCATCGCGTCGTCCAGGCCCGGTTCCCACTTGGAATTGTCCTCGGTCAGTTCGATGGTTTTATACTGGATGCCAAGTTCCTTCATGGCACGCTGCAAGCCGCGTTCCGCCGAGTCGAAGAAGGACTTATCGCCAAGTGTGCCGTTCACGACATTGTAGACGCGCAGAGGCTTCTGCGCTTTCGTCGGCGCGGCGACGACCACCGAGGCCAGCACCGCCAGCGCAACCAACAGGAATCGTAAGCGAAATAGTCTGCTCATACTGGAACCTTTCCCGTCTAATTGTGGTATAAAATGGGCGAGATTTGCTGAGTGTTCGCCTCTCCGAGATTACTCTCTTTTTTGGGTCACTGTCAATTGCAGGACTGACCTGAATCATTGTAACTCGGAGTCCCCATCAGAGTGAGGTCACATTGCCACCCCAATTGATCATTGATACCGACGCGGGCATCGATGATGCTCAGGCCCTTCTCCTTGCCCTCGGCCAGCCCGGTGTCGAGGTGGCCGCCATCACGACCCTGAGCGGCAACGTTCACGTCGATAAAGTGGCAAAAAACGTGCTGAAGACGCTGGATGCCGCCAGGCAGCGCGTGCCAGTCTATCGCGGCGTAGATCGCCCGCTGATCAATGACGTGAACTATGCAGAAGACATACACGGCACGGACGGTCTGGGCGATTGCAACCTGCCGGAGCCGTCCGGCCAGATCGAACCGGAGCACGCCGTCCTGGCACTGTGCCGTATGGCGGCAGCGCATCCTGGTCGTTACACGCTGGTTGCCATTGGGCCGCTGACGAACGTTGCACTGGCAACACGCCTCGATCCGGCCTTCCCACGTAATCTGGCCGGGTTTACCTTCATGGGCGGCGCATATGAGGCACGAGGCAACACCAGCAGTGTAGCCGAATTCAACGTTTACAACGACCCCGAAGCGGCAGCCATCGTGCTGAATAGCTTTCCACGGGCAACCATGATCTCCTGGGAACTGACCCTCAACCACCTTGTGCCCTGGGATAAGCTCGCGGCACTGGACTCCAAACGCGGCCCGGCGGTTGAGTTCTTCAACAAGATCAGCGCGTTTATAGAGGCGAACCTGCGGCGCGATGGTTACCAGGGCATGGCTATGCCCGACGCGCTGGCGGTAGCGACGGCCATTGCTCCGGGGATTGTGACCCAGAGCGTGCGTGCCCACGTGCAGGTGGAACTGAGCGGCACACTGACGCGCGGCCAGACCGTCGTCGATTGGAGGGGCAGGCCGCAGGTAGACATCATCAAACACATTGACCTGGAACGCTTCTGGCAGATGATGGTGAAATCGCTGCGGGCCGAATAGACTCTTAGCCGTCTCTCATCCAAATCCGGGAACTTATTCATCAGCCAGAGCGTCATTGAAGTTGGCAGCCAGCGTGCCTGGCTGTCTGTAATCTACCCTGGTTTGAGAAAAGGTGCTCCCTCATGAAAAATGTGACTCGAAGGTTGCCCGTTGCGATCCTGGCGGCAAGCCTATTGCTGCTGACCAGTAATGTCCTGCCCGGCGTTATGCTTGTTAACGCGCAGACCCAAACGCCATCCGTGCGTACCATCGCCGTCGTCGGCATGGGAACCGTCTACACCGCGCCGGATATTGCCTATCTGCACCTCGGCGTCAACGTGCAAAACCCGGACCTGGCCGCCGCCCTCAAGGAAGCGGACACGAAGATGAACGCTATCGTGCAGGCGCTAAAGAATGCGGGCGTTGCCGAGGCGGACATCCAGACGGTGCAGTACAATGTCTTCCTGGATAACCCGATGGGTGGCCCGCAGCCCGCCGACGCGCAACAGATCTACCGCGCCGTAAACATTGCGCGTGTCACAGTGCGCACCACTTCAAAGGTGGGCGATCTGCTGAACGCGGCGGTGAAGGCGGGCGCAAACCAGATCAACAACGTCGAGTTTGGCGTCAAGGACACCAAAGCCAGTGAGTCCGCAGCCCGCAAAGCCGCGCTTGAGGATGCCAGAACCCGCGCGACGGAACTGGCGGCCAATATGGGGGGCACGCTGGGCCAGATTATCTCCATTGAGGAGGGCAATGCCATCGGCACGTTCCCACGCCCGTTCGCAGCAGGAGCGGGGGGTGGCGGTGGCGGCGGCCCGGCCATTTCCGGCGGATCGTTGCAGGTCAGCGTGAATTTGCTGGTAACGTTTGAGGTGAAGTGAGATTTACCTCACCCCCTGACCCCCTCTCTGCGCAGCGGAGAGGGGGAACTGGCGGATGCAGACTCCCCCCTCCACCCTGTGGAGAGGGGCCGGGGGTGAGGCTAGTGTCTACTCTCTATCGCCGCCCCTGTTCCGGCCAGTGGGTGCGCAGCGTATCTTGCAGACGGCGGTGTTCGGCATGAATGGAGAGCTTTTTGCACATGCTCAGGCTCTCGTCCATCAGGGCGCGGGCGGCCTGCTGGTCGCCGTTCTGGCAGCGACCCAGGAGCGCTGTGATGTAGGCCCGCCGCGTCGAAATGCCGAGCAGCACGAATGAATCCTGATCAAACTGGTGCATGGCGCGATCAAGCAGGCTGACAGCACGCGAATAGTCTTTGCTGGCAGCGGCCAACCGTCCGCGCAGCCGGTCATAGAACGCCTGAGTTGGCATGGTGGTGCTGTTGTCGTTGAACTTGCCCTGCTTGACAAGCTGGTGCAGCCGGATGCTGGCTTCCTCGGCGAAATTGCCTTCCAGCAGATAATCGATGAAGAGCATCATACATTCGAGGTTCTGCGTGGGCAGTGCCTCGCGCATCGTCTCCAGGCCGCCGAGCATATCACCCGACTCAAACTGCCAGCGTCCCAACCAGAAACGGGGCGGCAATTCCGGCGGGGCCAGGCTTTCCGGCGCGTCCTCAATGGCCCGGATCGCCTCCTGCCAGCGGGCTTGCGCGGCGCAGCATTCAGAGAGCGTGATGTAGGGAAGCACCTGCACCATGTCGCTGCCGCGCGGTGCATTGTTCACCGCCTCGACAGCAAAATACTCGCCGTCGGCGGGCTGCCCCAGATGGTAGTATAGGTCGGCCAGGTAGTTGCAGGTCAGAATCTGCTCGTCGGGCGGCGGCTCCTCAAGCTGGCTGAAATACGATAGCGCCTGCTGGAAGGCTGCCAGCGCGTCAGTAAGCTGCTGGTTGTTGCGCAGGTACAAGCCCATCTCAAAATGGATGTGCGCCAGCGTTTCAATATCCTGTAGCTGTTTGGCGAGCGAACGGGCGCGCTCGAACAACTCGTCACAGTTCTGACCCTGCCCGGCAGCATGGTGGTTGGCGGCATACAAGGCGCGCCTCAGGTAGACACTTGGCAGCAGGGGGTGTTTCGGGTTGTCGCGCTCCAAAAGGCTCTGCGCATCCCGGTAATAGGCATCTTCCTGGGTCGTGCCTGTATGCTGGATCGCCATGCGCAGCAGGACTGCTGCCGCCTCCGCAATGTCGCCCAGGTTCATCCACAGTTCGTAGGCGCGTTCCAGCAGCACCTTGCAGCGCGAATCTTCGGGGTTGAGCTGGTAGAGCACATCCTGTTGCTCGACCAGCAGGCTTGCCACCTGTTCAGGCGAGTCGCGTTCGTTCAAGAGATCGAGGATCGCGCCAATGGTCTCGGAGACCTCATTGAGCGCGTGGTTGCGGTAAGCCCAGGCTTTGGCTTCCTCGTAGACGCCCAGGGCGCCCTGCGTCTGCGCACCCTTATCCATATGATAAGCACGGATGGTGAGCCAGGGGCCGCCAAGTTCGCTTTCCGCCACCAGCGCCGCTGCCACCTGGCGGTGCAGCGCGGCTCGTTGCGCCTTGGGGATCGCCTGATAGATGATCTCACGGAGCGCCGGGTGACAGATTTCCAGACCCTTGCCGAGAAAGCCCGAATCGCGCAGCGTCTCGAGCAGACCAGGGTTGGGCGAGGGTGTCAGCGATTTCATCACCCCTGGAACCAGCGGATCGCCCGCAACGGCGATGAGATGCAGCAATTCCTGAGCATCGCCGGGCAGGCTGCGCACCCGCTGCAACACCAGCTCGCGCAGCGTCCAGGGCATGTGCTCTTGCAATGCCGCCGCCGTTACTCCCCAATGCCCCTGCGGATCGGCCACCAACCCGCGCCGGTCAATCAGGGCGCGGATGATGTGCTGCAAAAACAACGGGTTGCCTTTGGCCCGCTCCAGAATGCCCGCCTGAAGGGGGTCGGGCAGTTCATCGACATCGAGCACAGCATGGAGCAGTGCCAACGAGTCGTCGTCTTCGATAGGTTCCAGGCCCAGATACATATAGCGGTTCAGGCCAAGTTTCTTGGAGAGCCTGTTGATCGTGGCGGTGGCGGGCTGGTTATACAAAGGTTGAGTGACCAGTATCCACACCAGCGGGAAATGCTGGAACGAGTCGACCAGCGCCTCGAGCAGTTCCAGCGACGACGAATCGAGCGCCTGTGCCTCCTCAAACACGATCACAGTAGGCCGGTTGTGAACCATCTCGCTGAGGAGCACTTGCCACGCCTCGATGGTCTGGCGGGCGATCCGCTCCGGGTCGCTATCGTCCAGCGGTGCAAGCCCGATCTGGTTTGCCAGGAAGGGGTAGCAGTCGGCGGCAATGCCCCGTGCGTTCAGCCAATCGCGGAGCGCTTTTTCGATGCTGCGCTGCGAGCTGCACGGGTCGGCCCCGACGAGGCGCAGCAGCAGATCCACCCACGCGCCGTAAATCATCTTCACCGGAGCAATGTTGCAGCGCACGTCCAACCATTGGATGACAGGCGCGGCTGCTCGCACCTCCTCCACCAGCCGGGTCTTGCCCAAACCCGACTCACCCGCCAGGACAATCACTCCTCCTTCACTGAGCTGCTCGATCTGGTGCAGGATGGTGCGCATCTCGGTGTGGCGGCCCAGGAATGGGATTTCGAGCGAAACGCCGCGCCGTTGGATCTGCGACGCTTTGCGGGCGTCGATCAGCCGATAGGTCTGGATACGCTTCTGCCCAAGCTCAACAACGGCCCCGGTCTGGAAGGCGAAGCCGTCGTTCAGGTAGGTATGAATCTGCTGGCTGACCAGGATGGTGTTGGGCGGCGCGTACTGGGAGAGCACGCCCGCGATGTCCACCGTACCCGTTTCACCTTTGGGTTGAGCCGTGCCCGGCTCCAGCGTGCCGATATTTAATCCGGCGCGAAACGTGATCCCACCATGACCGGATTTTTCGCGCTCTGTCGAGAAGTCGAGGATTTGCTGGCGCATTTCCAGCGCTGCATGAGCGGCACGAGCCGGATCGTCAGCCCCACCGCTGAACAAGGCGACCAGGTAATTGCCGCGCACCCCCTGCACGGTGCCGCCATACAGCCGGACCGTTTCGGCGACCAGATTGAAGCCGTGATCGAGCACTTTCAAACCCCGGCTGGGGTCTTTGTCTCGGGTGATGAGGTTTGCCACCAGGCAGGTCATCAGGCGCGGCACGCGACCTTCCTCGCGGCGTTGGAGCGCGGCTTCGACCTGTGCCAGTTGTGCGCGCAACGCAACCAGCGACGCCTCGACTACCGCGTCCCCCAGTGTGGAGCGCTGGCTTTCGAGGGCCGCAATCGCCTGCTTCAAGACCTCGGCCTGGTTAGAGGACAATTCGTTCATTTAGCACGCTGCCAAACTGGCCGAACTGCGTTGTGGACGGACTGCGCTGGCGTGCTAGATAGGCCAGGGTGCGCAACTATGAAGCTATTAGTATTGTCGCGCTACCAATTGACCATCTCTCACCCTGTTAAGGGCTTATTATAAACATTTTACGACTGCGCGCCACTTTCATTAACACGCCAGATTACAGATGTTAGCGGTTCGACGCCAATCGCCCTGTCAATGTGCGCCCAGAACAGCCCGCAGCAAGGTATTGATCATGTCGGCCAGGCTGGGGCTGCTCACAATGGCCGCGATGATCAGCAAGATCACCAGGAACGTTCGCAAATTGGCCTGCAAGAATAGCCGGATGCCTTGCTTATTGTGGTGCAGCACAATGACCGTATCACGGTATGGCGCATCACTGCCGAAATTGGTGTGGCTGAATGGGCGCTGGTAGCTTGCACCCAGACCCGTTCCCGGATAGCCGAAATCGGGCGCGCCTTCAGCCGCATCTTCAAAAATCTCCTGATAGCGCTGATCACCGGTATATTTGCCGAAGCCGCGCGGTGTTGAGTGCGACAGAATCTCGGCTGCGGCATCGTTGATGATTTCAATTCGAGGCTGTTCCGGTTTGCGGCCCGAATTGCCTGATGTTCCGGGTGTGCTTGACGACGTATTTGACATAGCCCTTAGCGCTCCGTAGGCGCGTGCTTCAGGAACCCCAACGAGACGAAAGTAGCGACTAGCGGGCAAAAACAGCCGTTAGTTTTGAAAGCCAGCGCTTCCAGGATGGCGTTTGACTCTTGCGCCGGGGATGTTGTATCTTCATGTCACCGATGGCGTCCATGATGATCTGTAAGGCCCGGCCATCGCGGATCGCCTCGGCAGGATCGACATTATCGCGGTTGCGTACCAGGTATGCGACCAGCACGTCGCTCTCTGGCCTGTTTTGCACAGAGACGAGATGCCAGCCTTCATATACAGTGACCGTTTGCAGCAGCAACTGGCGCTGCTCCATGTCGGTCAGGCGTTCCGGGTAGTGCCCGGCCATCGTCGATGTGTTTGCCGTGTTTTTCGGCACGGAGTTCGTGCTGAAACGCTCGACCACATGTTCAATGGGCGAAGTGTCGGGCGCAGTCGCGGGTTGTTCAACACGATCCCGAACGACTTGCTTGAGGCGTGATTTCGCGGTAAATGCCGAGTTCTGTCGCGCAGTTTGTAGTGTAGCCATCGACGCCGCTCTTTTGTGTAGGCCAGGAATGAAGGATATTCCGGCAGTGTATAAAAGTTATAAATCAGTATATTCATCTGGGTGCTACTGTGTCTATAAACATTTGTAAATACTAACGCAACTCGTTTTCCGCGCGTAATTTTTGCGAACACCTGTGCTTTTCCGACAATCTTCGGTTAAAATGGGGGTATGTAGCTTCAGATTCGCCCTTCTTAACGATCTGCTTAGTTACTCTGTGAAAATAACGGGAGTAATCGGAACAGATGGCTTGCCACCTTCCCGCGTAGGCCAGGGAGGGCGGCGAGCCATTGGCATTGCGCAAGACTATTTCAGCGTCAGCAGATACGCCACCAGATCGTTGACCTGTTCGGGTGTCAGGTGTTTGGCGTAGTCCTGGAACATCAAGCTGACGCCATTGACCGAGAACACATGCCCCTCGGCATTGGGCACCAGATAATCGTTGGGATTCAGGATGGACGTGCGGAGATAGGTAGGTACATCCTGGCCCTTTTGTTGTGCGTGCATCCCACCGTGCGTGGCGACCCCCTGTAAAGACGGGCCTACTTTCACATCTGCCGTATCGACGTTGTGGCAGGTCGAGCAGGCCGGGACCGCCGGGTCGCCCGTGCCATTTTTGAACAATGCCTCTCCTTTAGCCGGATCGCCAGAAACAGCCTGTGCAGACTGAGTTGCTATTCCGGGCATGTTCATGGTGGCGGTGGCAGGCAGGCTGGTGGGCGAGGCCGGAATGCGCGTGGCTGTCGCCGGGGGCTTCGTCGGGGGGACAGTTGGCGGCACGGTGGACTGTACGGACACGGCGGTTGGGCCAGTGACGCCTGCTGCTCCACCCCGTTGGGTGGCTTCGATGACGGGGACACGGGTCGGGAGAGCCTGGGTCGGCACAAAGGTCGGAGCCTGCGTGGCTGGTGTGCCACAGGCTGCCAGCAGTCCCGCCAGGGCCACACAGAGCAGGACGCGCTCAGGTTTGAACATGGCGCATTAACCTTTCGTATGAGTTTTGCCAATTAACGCGGGTATGTCACAGAAACGTCTTGTGAAGATTATAGCAATCGAGAGCCGGAGTGCAATACCTGGCAGGATGGGCCGGCTCCTTTGCTCGACATATTTGTGGGGAAAGACGCTGCTACCTTTCGATGATGCGCAGCGTTGCGCCGTCCATCGAGGGCACAGTCACGCGGGTGGTCGCAGAAATGCCCATCACCGCATACACGGATTCCATCGCTTCCGCGACGCGGCGGGCCACGTTGGTGGTCGTGCAAATCGAACACAGCGTCGGGCCTGCGCCGCTGATCACTGTGCCAAGTGCGCCCGTCTTGCGGGCCGCTTCGCGCACTTCTTTGAGGCCGGGCATCAGGTGTTGGCGCGCTGGCTCAATCACGTAGTCGCGCTCCATGGCCTGTGCCATGAGCGGCACGTTCCCGGTGTGAATGGCGGACACCAGCAGCCCGACAGAGGACATCTGCCCGATCATATTGCCGAGCGGGATGGCTTTGGGCAGGACAGCGCGCGCATCGGCGGTGGGCACGGAAACATCCGGCGTCACAAGCGCCAGTGCCAGGTTGGCGGGCGTCGGCAGCTTATAGATCGCGTCGGGCGTGAACCCGGTGATCAGGACAATACCGCCAAGCAGCGCCGGGGCTACGTTGTCGGCGTGACGCCCACTGACGGCGGCCTCGGCTTCCACACACGCCGGGAGGAGGTCCTGGCGGCGCAGCGAGTTGCCAAACAGCGCGTTGACAGCCACTGCCGCACCCACTGCACTGGCTGCGCTGCTGCCCAGCCCACTTTCGAGCGGCAGACCCTTTTGAATAGACAGGACGACGCCGCTGCTCTGAATCATCAACTGCTGTAGCACCAGCGCGGCGGCGATGCTGGCCGTATTCTTTTTGGGATCACGCGGCAGTTTGCCGCCGTCGCCGATGATCTGGTCGATGACGATTCCGGGTTCATCGACTCGCTCGGCATAAATCACGTCATAGGGTTCGGCCAGCGCCAACCCCAAAATATCGAACCCCGGCCCAAGATTGGCAACAGTGGCCGGCGCGAAGACCTCGACGGATCGCGCCATCGGGAAAACGGGCATTTGTTTATATGACCTCTAAGGCGTGCGCGAGATCCGCGATAATATCGGCGGTATCCTCGACTCCAATCGCAAAGCGAACCAGGTTATCTTTGATGCCGAGCGCCAGCCGCTCCTCGGTGGTCTTCTCGTAATACGACATCAGCGCAGGCTGCTCGATCAGGCTGTCCACGCCGCCCAGGCTGGGCGCCAGGTACGGGATTTGCAGCGCGTCAATGAAGCGGCTCGTATCTTCGAGCGTGCCGCGCACTTCAAAGGACACTACACCGCCAAAGCCGGACATCTGCCGGACAGCAATCTCGTGATCGGGGTGCGAGGGCAGGCCAGGGTACCAGACCCGCTCGATCTTCGGGTGCGCTTCCAGGTACTGCGCGACGGCCAGCGCTGTCGCGTTCTGCTGTGCCACGCGCAGCCCCAGCGTTTTCAGGCCGCGCTCCAACAGGTAAGCGTTCTGCGGATCGACGATGCCGCCCAGCACCCCACGTGCATCGCGCAGCGCCGCGATCCGATCCCGGCGGCTCACGACGACCCCCGCCAGCAGGTCGTGATGCCCGCCCAGGTATTTGGTCGCGCTGTGGATCACGTAATCGATGCCGTACTTGAGCGGGTGCTGGTTGACCGGCGAGCCGAATGTGCTGTCGATCAGCGTGCGCACTTTGTGGCGTGCTGCGATCTGGGCAATGCGCTCCATGTCGGCGATGCGCAGGTACGGGTTGGTCGGGCTTTCGGAGATGATAAAGCGGGTGATCTTGGGCTGGATCGCTGCTTCCAGCGCCTCGTAGTCTCCCATTGGCACAACGCTGGTTTCGATGCCGAGCCGTTTCAGGAACGTCAGGCAGAACTGGCGGGTGCGCCGGTAACAGTCGTCGGTCATGACGATGTGCGTGCCCGTTGGCAGGCTCGCCAGCAACAGCGAGGTAATGGCCGCCATGCCAGATGAAAACAGCACCGCGTCGTCCGCGCCTTCAAGTGCGGCCACTTTGGCCTCCACCGAACGCACCGTCGGGTTGCCGTAGCGCCCGTATTCCTCACGGCCCTCAATGCCATTGCCCCACGTTTTTTGCTGCATGAAGTGAATCAGGTCAGCAGTATCGGCGAAAGCATAGGTGGCCGTCTGGATGATGGGCATCGGAATGGCCTGGTGAGCGCGCTCCCGGTCATCGCCGCCATGCACCGCCACTGTATTGATTCCAGGGGTCTGCGTTTCTGTCTTCTGATCAGTCGGTTGGGTCGTCACGATCTGGTGGCCTTCTGGTCCATGCTTGCTGATTGCTGGCGTCAGATTGTGTACCAATCGGCGGAGGCTGTCAAAGGGGAATTTGACACAATGTTTGACACACTGTTTTTGTCGACTTTTCAGCGCTCCTTGCCTGACGATCTCTGACCTGGCAGGCCAGACGTGTTACAATGAAACCCATGATAACGCCGAATGCCGACAGCACTTCACTTCAAGCCCAGGAACAAGCCGTGCGCCCTGGCCCGATCCTGGCGGTGATTCCAGCCTTCGATGAGGATCGGTTCATCGGGAGCGTCGTGCTGAAAACGCGCCGCTTTGTGGATCAAGTCATCGTGGTGGACGATGGTTCCAGCGACGAAACTGCTGCGCTGGCCGAGGCAGCAGGTGCAACGGTCATCCGCCAACCGCGCAACCTGGGTAAAGCGGCGGCGCTTAACGCCGGGTTCAGCGCGGCGCGCGAACTTGAAGCGCTGGCCGTTGTGCTGCTGGACGGTGACGGCCAGCACAATCCATCCGACATCCCGGCGCTGCTCAAGCCGATCCTGGACGGCACAGCCGACATCGTGGTCGGCTCGCGCTTCATTGGGGTCGCCAGCAACGCCCCCCAGTGGCGTGTGGTCGGGCAGCACGCGCTGACGCTTGCCACCAATATCGCGTCGGGCGTGGCCCTGACCGACTCGCAGAACGGCTTCCGCGCCCTGTCCCGCCGCGCCATCCAGCATTTCACTTTCAAGACGCGCGGCTTTTCGGTTGAGTCGGAAATGCAGTTTCTGATCAAGGAACACAGGCTGATGGTGTGCGAAGTGCCCATCGCCGTGAACTACGACGAAAAGGCCAAGCGCAACCCTGTCACGCATGGCCTTCAGGTGTTGAACGGCATTCTGCGCATGGTCGGGCAGAACCGCCCGCTGTTCTTCTTCGGCGTGCCCGGAATGCTGATGGTGGCTGGCGGGCTGCTATGGATGATCCTGGTCGTGGATCGCTTCAACACCTACGGGCGGCTGGCCGTCGGCAATGCGCTGCTGGCGGTGCTGCTGATCATCATCGGTGTGCTGTCGCTGTTCACGGCGGTGATCCTACACACCATCCGTGCCTACATGACCGCGCGCTAACCCGTCGTTTTCATCCCCGCCGCGATGCCATTGATCGTGAACAGCACCGCCGCCAGAATCTGTTTGTAAGCAGGCGTGTCCGGCTCCAACTGGCGCAGTTCGCGCAGCAGCGCCACCTGGATGAAGTTCAGCGGATCGACGTAGGGGTTGCGCCGCTCGATGGAGCGCTGCATGATGGGCGAATTACTGAGCAATTCCTTCTGATCGGTGATTTGGCAGATCAACTTACAGGCGCGAGCGTGTTCGGCTTTCATTTGTTTCAGCACCCTCTCGCGCAGTTCTACATCCTTGACCAGCGAGGCATACAGCTCGGCGATGCCCATATCCGCTTTGGCGAGATCGAGCTGTACGTTCTCAACCAGCGCATTGAAAAACGGCCACTGCACGTACATCTCTTTGAGCAACTTCAACCCGTCGGGGCTGTGCTGGCAAAACTGCTCGAGGGCCTGCCCCACGCCGTACCAGCTTGGGATGATGGCCCGGCTCTGCACCCACGAGAACACCCAGGGAATGGCCCTCAACCCGGCAAAACCACCCTTGCGCCGCCGGGCCGGGCGCGAACTGATCGACAGGTTGGCAAGTTCGTCGATGGGTGTGGCCTGCTGCCAGTAATCCAGGAAGCCCGGCTGCTCGTAGACAAAAGCCCGGTAGGCAACACGGCCTGTCTCCGACAGCGTATCCATCGCGGCCCACCATTCGGGGCGCACTTCGGTTTCGGGTGGCGCGCCCGTCGCCAACAGGACGGCGTGCATGACCTGATGCAGGTGTCGCCGCGCGATGTCGGGATTGCCGTAGCGGTACGCGATCACCTCGCCCTGCTCGGTCATCTTGATGCGGCCATCTATCGACGACGCAGGCTGCGACAGGATGGCACGGTTGGCCGGGCCGCCGCCGCGCCCGATGCTGCCGCCACGCCCATGAAACAATTCCAGTGCGATGCCCTTGTTTTTACACAATCTGGCAATCGACTGCTGCGCCGTATACAGCCCCCAGTTGGAAGCGATGTACCCGCCGTCCTTGTTGCTGTCCGAGTAGCCGATCATGACCTGCTGGCGCATCCCTCGTGCCGCCAGGTGCTTCTGATATTCCGGGTTGTCAAACAGGGTCAGCAGAATCGCCGGGGCGCGGTGCAGGTCATCAATGGTCTCAAAGAGCGGCACGAGGTCAACGTCGTTCTGGATGCCGACCTCGCTGGCTAACATCAGCATCGCCAGCACGTCGCTTGGGGCCTGGCTCATGCTGGCGATCACGGTGTCAATTACCGCTTTGCCGTATTTGCGGTGAGCGCTGGCGATCATGCGCCACGTCTCGATCACCTGGTTGGCCGTCTCGGAAAAGGCCGGTTCCGCCGGGAAGAAGGGGCGTGGGCTGGCGATCTCGTGCGTCAGCAGCGCCTGTTTTTCCTCCTCTGGCAAGGCGATGTAGTTGTCACACTGCCCGTAGTACCTGAACAATTCATCCAGCGCGGCAGCGTGCCGCTGCGCGTCCTCGCGGATGTCAAGCGGGAGCAGATGCAGGCCAAACACGCGCACCTTCTGGATCAGCCGGTGCAGCGTACCGTTGGCGACATGCAGGCCCCGATGCTGGCGCAAGCTCTGATCGATCATCAGCAGATCGTTCAGAAATTCCTCGGTGGTCTTGTAGCCATCAGCGTTCAAATGGCCCCAGATCAAGTCCATTTTGCGGCGGTAAATCTCGTCGGCGTTGCGAGCGGGCGGCGCACCCACCCGGCTCACCGATTCGACCAGTTCTGGTGAAACGCTCACCTCGTTGGCCGACTGGGTGAGATGTTCGCGTAAAAAAGCGATCTCGTTCAGGTAGGCTTGCCGGGCTGCCCGCCGCATGGTATCCAGCGTTTCCATGCTCACGTCCGACGTGACATTGGGGTTGCCATCCCGATCCCCGCCGATCCAGGACGCATAACGGAGCACGATGGGCAGGTCACGCCAGTCGCCTTCGGGATAATATTTTTCCAGGCTGTATTGCAGGTCGGTGTACAGATCGACAACCACATCCATGATAGTGGTCGTGAGGAAGTACAGGCCGTGCCCCACCTCGTCGGCAACGGTGGTGCGCTGTGCTCGCGTCGGACGGGTCTGCCAGAGTTCCTCGATCTCTTCGGCCAGCGCCTCGTCCAGTGCGCGCTTTTCGCGGGGTAGTACCGTCTGGCGATCCCGGATGCTCATCGTCTGAGTGATCTGGCGCAGTTTGACCAGAACCTCACGTCGTTTGGCTTCAGAGGGATGTGCTGTCAAAACCAGCCTGACGCAAAGTTTGTCGAGCAGAGCGCGCACTGCGGCGGCGTCAAGCCCTGTATCACGCAGGGTCTTGATGGCAGCATCAATCGACTCGCCCAGGGTGCCATTCATTTCGCGCTGGCGCAGCACCCGAATGCGCTGCATATCTTCGGCAATGTTGATCAACTGAAAATAGTTGCTGAATGCCTTGATCAGGATGCGCTTGGATTCAAGGTCGAGGCTTTCGATCTCTGCCATCAAAGCGGCGGTGGCCTGCGGATCGTAGTCTGGATCGCTTTCGCTTTTGCGGCGGTTTTTGGCGATGGCGCGGATTCGCTCCACCAGGGCCAGCGCCTCGTCGCCATGCTGTTCGCGGATGATCTCGCCCAGTAAATTGCCGAGTTGCCGGATGTCAGCGCTGAGGGCGCTCAGAGGTTCCGTCGAGAGTTCACTTGTAACCCGTTGCATAAACCTATGCCAACCCGTTCTCCATAAGCCAGGTGTTCGCCTGCCGAATCTGTGCTCTGATTGCTGCGGAGGATGTGCCACCAATCGTACCACGCTGCGCGGCAGATCGGGAGTAGTCAAAAATGGCAAACACGTCGGCATCGAAAGCGGGCGACTCGGCCTGGAAGTCTGCGAGTGGCATCTCCGAGAGGAGCATATCCTCACGCTCGGCTTTTTCCACCAGGCGCTCGACAATGGCATAGGCTTCGCGGTAGGGTACAGCGCGGCTGACCAGATAATCGGCCAGGTCGCTCGCCAGGATGCGCTCATCCAGCGCGTCCCACATCTTGTCTGGATGAATGGTCAGCGTTTCGACCACGCCCTGCATGATGTTCAGCATACTGGTCAGCGTATCGACGCCATCGAAAAGCGCCTGGCGGTTTTCCTGCGTGTCCTGGTTGTAAGTGGAAGGCAGCCCTTTGAGCGTGCTCATGAAGCCCATCAGATCGCCCAGCAAGCGCCCGGCCTTCCCGCGGGAGAGTTCGACGGCTTCCGGGTTGCGCTTGTGCGGCATGAGCACTGACCCACCCGTGTAGCGCGCGTCGATGGTCAGGAAGCCGAGGGCCGGGTTGCTGTACAGGATCAGGTCTTCGGCCAGGCGGCTAAGGTGAATGCCGAGCATGGCCGCCACAAACAGAAACTCTGCGGCGAAGTCGGAGTCGCCAACGGCATCCATGCTGTTTTCGGTCACTTCGCTGAAGCCAATGGCCTGGGCCAGCGCGCGCCGGTCAATGCGATAGGACGTTCCGGCCAGCGATCCACTGCCGAGCGGGCAGGACGAGGTGCGGCCTATGGCTGCCGTCAGCCGTTCCTGGTCACGGGCCAGCATCCAGAAGTAACTGAGCAGCCAATGGGCACATGAAACGACCTGGGCGGGCTGGAAATGCGTGTAGCCGGGCATGAGCGTGGCGACGTGGCCTTCGGCTTGCTGGATCAGCGCGCTCTGGATGGCGGCGACAGATTCGCCAATGGCTTCCATTTCGTCCAGCAGCCACAGTCGAAGGGTAGTCATGACCTGCTCGTTGCGGCTGCGCCCGGCATTCAGTTTGCCAGCTACGCTGCCTGCGATCTCGTTCAGGCGGTTTTCAATTGCGGTGAATACATCCTGTTCCGACGTGAGAAATTTGCCCTGCTCGTGCTCGCTCTGAATCTGCTTGAGCGCGGCCACCAGGCTATCCCGCTCCGCTTCGGTCAACACACCCGGCTCGACCAGGGCCTCCGCATAGGCGATGCTGGCGCGAATCTCGGCATCGAAGAGACGCCAATCGCCTGCTGCCGAAGAACGAAAGGCCTGATCCGTTTTCTGGGTATCGGCATTATCGGGGGACATCCAGCTCCACCTCCGATCCAAGCGGCGCACCTATCATTCTGCATTGGGTGGGGAATTAATGCCAATTCAGGATGGACAACCTCACCCCCAACCCCCTCTCCGCTGCGCGGAGAGGGGGTTGGGGGTGAGGTTAACACGATTGACAAGGCCCCCTTGCGCGGGTAGCATAAGCATCAGCGGACGCAGCTCACCCACCAGCCGAGTGCGATCTGTATCGAAACCTCCATGTGACTTCGTTTTGTCGCCGCCACACATCCGAAAGGTAGCCGGTTGCCATGAACCAATCAACCGACGTGATCAGCTTTGAAGACCTGCTGAATTCGCCGCAGTCCGAACAGTACATTCGGGAGCGGCTCGCGCCCTACGAGCAGGACATAGACGAATACCTGCGGCCCTGGCGGCGCGAATCGATGCAGAACGCCTATCCGAGCCAGGGTCTGATCCGCACCCAGTACGACGGGTTGGATTACGCCGGGCAGGTGCTCTTTCCCGAAGAGCAGATGATCGACATCCTGCGAGTGCGGGCCTACCTGCTGGAAGTGTTCAATCATCCAGACCGGGTGCAGGCCATGCTGCGCGAGACGCAGGCCGAACGCCCGCGCCTGCCCGCCATCCAGTCGGACGCCATCGAGCACATGCGACAGAAGGGAACGGCGGTTTCGATTGGCGACCTGGGCGCGGTAGTGCTGTACCCGCAGGGCAAGCAGGATCGGATCAGTCGCAAGCAGCGCTTGAAGGAAGGGCCATTCGTCAAGATTGGCCGCACGGCGCACACGCCCTTCGTCGGCTCGGCCATGCCGGACGTGTATGGCAGCGTCCCGGCCATTGCGACGATGGCCGCCAGCCTGTCGCTCGTCTGCATCCCGCGCAACGCCGGGTTTGTCGATATTCAACGTCAGGCCGATCTGGCCTCTGCGGTATTCGAGTGGCTGCGTAACGAGCCGATCCTGAACGGGCGGCCTGACCGCGATCAACTGCTCTCGCTGTGGATGAGCAACGTGATCGGGACGGTGGAAGCCTCGCCGGAGAAGGCATTACGTCGTGCCGAAGCGCTCTACAAGCGCGGCGTGCGCAAGTTCCGGCCCTATTCGCCCGAACCCGGCCCCGGGCCGGAGAACACCACGGCGGCGCTGCGCAAAGCGTTCGGGCCGGAGGTGGAGCTGTTCGTCGGGCAGATCGTGGATGTGCCGCAGGCGCTCCGCGTTGAGGAGGCCGGGGCCGATGCCCTGTACGTGGGCATCGGCGGCGGCGGGCGCTGCAAGACCGGCCCGCGCAGCGGCACGGTCATCGACTGGCCTGAACTGGTCTGGTCGCTGCGGGGCCGTACATCGCTGCCCATCATCGTCGAGGGCGGAGCCAGCGAACACGTCGCTGAAACGCTGCTGGTCGGGGCTTCCGGGATCGGCGTGTCACGCATGGCGGCGGGCGGCACGATTGAGTCGCCGGGCGGCGGCAAATTCTACGCGGACAGCCGGGGCAAGCTGTTCAAACCCTACGGCGGTGAAGCCTCGGCGCGGACAAAAGTGCTTGAGGGCAAGATGATGGCCTTCGGCATTCCCATGTTCCCCGAAGGCGAAACGACCCCGGCCTTCGTCACGCAGCAGCACCCAACCATCACGCAGAACCTTTATCTGCTGTGCGAGGCGGCAGTGTTGGCACTGGTCTTCCGGGGCGTCAGCGACATCCATACGTTGCAGTGTCTCGATCCGTCGCCGTTGCGCATCCAGACGACAGCCGGGGCGGAGATTCAGAAGCCGCACGAGGGGTTGTAAGGGTCATGCTACCCAGCCAGAACCAGACGTCACCCGTTCTGATCGAACCCGTCCAGCGCGGCGCAACCCTCCTGCAAGACATCGCCTCCGCGCAACCCGGCCCCGGCGAGGTCATGCTGTGGTGGCTTGGGCAGAGTGGCTACGCCATCAAAACGGCGTCGGCGCTGTGGTACGTCGATCTGTACCTCTCGGAACACCTGACGGCTAAATACGCCAACACCGACAAGCCACACATCCGCATGACCGCCGCGCCACTACGCGGCCCCGACCTGACCGACGTGCAATGGCTCTTTGCCAGCCACAAACACTCCGATCACCTCGATCCGGGCAGCGCGCCGCAGATTCTCGCCGCGTCGCCGCAGGCCAGGCTCATTCTGCCTACCGCCATTATCGACTACGCCACGACATTGGGGCTGGATCGCGCCCGGCTGATCGGCACGCGCGGCGACGAGACAATCCAGGTGGGGCCGCTGACCGTGCACAGCATCCCGTCGGCGCATCCGGCTCTGGACTATACTGAGGAAAGTGGCTATCCCTTCCTGGGCTTCGTGTTCCAGGTGGACGGCCTGACACTCTACCACAGCGGCGATACGCTGGTTTACGACGGTCTGGCGGATCGTCTGCGCCGCTTCGAGATCGATATCGCGTTCCTGCCCATCAACGGCACGAATGAGCGGCTGCTGCGGCTCGGCACACCGCCCAACATGAACGCCGAAGAAGCCGTCGCGCTGGCCTGCGAGGTGCGGCCCCGGCTGGTCATCCCGCACCACTACGACATGTTCACCTTTAACACGGCAGACGTGCGCGACTTCGAGCGGATTGCGTCGGCGGCTGGCGTTCCTTGTGCCGTGCTGCGCTGCGGAGCGCGCTTCTCCTGGCGTCGCCCCTCGTGATTTTCCCTCTCTGCGCGGCGGAGAGCGTGGAGGCAAGAGGCACGAAACGCTAAACGCGCTTATCGAGCGAGAGCGCCAGCCATTGAGCCGCTTCCTCGATGTGTTCCCGCATCGCCTGTTCGACGGCATCCGGGTTGCCGCTGCGCAGCGCATCGATCAGACTCTGGTGGCGCTGCGCCAGTTCGAGCAGATTGTGGCCGCTCAGTGCCGCCGTCACGAACGTCCAGTTGGACAGCCTCATCATCTGCCACAGCCGGAGCAGAGTGCGGTTGCCCGATGCCTCGAAGATCACCTGATGAAACTCGATGTTGGCAACGGACTGCGCATGCCGGTCATGGCGCTGTGCGGCATCGATCATGGCGTTGAGGGCCGCCTGAAGCTTGTTGAAATGCTCATCGGTGATGCGTGTGGCCGCGAGCCGTCCCGCTGCGCCTTCGAGCGCCGCCCGCACCGGGTACACGGCCAGCATTTCTTCGAGCGATGGATGGCAGACCGTTGCACCCCGAAACGGCTCGGACTCGACGAAGCCCATCAGTTCCAGGTCGCGCAGTGCTTCGCGTACCGGGGCCTGGCTGACGCCCAACATCTCAGCGATGCGCGTCTCGATGATGCGCTCGCCCGGCTGGAACTCGCCACCCAGGATGGCATCGACCAGGTGATCGCGGATTTCGTCGCGCAGAACTTGTCGTTTGAGAGGTTTGCCTGGTTTCAAGAATGATGTTCCTATGTGAATTGACCTCACCCCCTGACCTCCTCTCCGCGCGCAGAGAGGAGGAGCTATCCTTCTACCCCAGAATCTCCACGATGCCTGCTGCCCCATTGACCCGGACACGCTGCCCTGTCTTGATGCGCTCGGTGGCGATGCCTGTACCAACCACCGCCGGGATGCCGAATTCCCGCGAGACGACGGCGGGATGTGAGAGTGCACCGCCCGCGTCCGTGACCAGCCCGCCGATCTTGGTGAAGACGACGACCCAGGCCGGGTTGGTCATCTTGCAGACCAGGATTTCGCCCTTCTGCACCTGGTTGAATTCGTCGGGCGATTGGACGTGGCGGGCGATGCCTTCCACCACGCCCGCCGACGCGCCCAGGCCCTTGATCGTGCCGACAGGCTGTTTTGCCATTTCGTCGGCCTTCGTGTAAATGTCCGGCCAGCCCCACAGCGCCTTGTACGGCTCGTCATACAGCGACCACTTGCTGATCGTGCCTACCCAGGTGCGCGGACGGACGCCGAAGGCGTCCTCGCGTGCCTTGCGCCGGTCTTTGATCACTTTCTTCACCTCGAAAGCCAGCGGATTGGCGGCAATGATGCGCAGTTCGTCATATTTCAGGAAGAATACATCGTCGGGCTGGCTGAAGACGCCCTGCTCCACCAGCTTGCGCCCGATTGCCATAAACACCAGCCGGACGCGCGCATACGTCCCTTGATCCATGTAAAAGTGATGGTCAGGTGTCAGCGGCGTCATCTTTAGCGCCAGGTCAAGCGCCTTTTGCAGCCTGGCAACAGCCTTGATAGCCGAGCCGGATTGCGAGGTCGGAACACGCGCCCACATCTCGGCAATGGCTTTGGCGCGGTTCTCGCGCAGAGCCTTGACCGCCGCGTTGTAGTCGTAGTCGCTATCCAGATAGCCGCGCAGCGCTTCAATGATCGGGGCCGGGTTCTCGCGCCAGGTCGGGAAGATGTATTCGTGGGTGTAGATGGCCTTGTTGCCATACTCCATCTTGTACACGTCGAGTGCTTGCAGGAACTCCTTGCCTTCGCTGCTGTTGGGCAGTTCCTTCAATATCTTTTCGGCGGTGTCCAGTTTGAACAGCTCGCGGAGTGTCGGGCTGTGTTTCACCTTCTCTTTCAGCTTCCACAGTTCGCGCACCGAGTCCCAGTTGCGATCCTCGTCGGACACCAGAATACGCCCGATCAGTTCGTCATCGCGCTCGCCCATCACTTCCTGGAAGGCCGCGCCGAAATCCAGCGCCGATTGAAACTGCGCCAGGTTCAAAATCCAGTGGATGCGGAAATGCCGCTCCTGGATGTCCAGCGCGTCCTCCAGCAAGATCATCAATTCGGGCAGCGACGCCGTATCCATCGGGTAGGTATCCAGGAACTCGAAGTTGCGGCGAATCTCTGGCAGATAGCGGTTCTGCCACCAGTTCAGGAAGTTTTCGCCGTAGACAGGCATGACCATGTTGAAGTACGCGCCAAGCTGCTCGGCTTCCTTCGGGTCGCGTGGCACAACCGCCGAGAACACGTACTCGTTCACCTTCTTGGCGACCCAATCCTGGCCGAAGGGCACGCCAAAGCGGCGATACATGTAGGCACAGGTGTACCACCAGCCGCCCACGTCGAACCACATGGGCGTGATCGGCTGTGGGCAGTGCAGATCGTCGAACCAGAAGTGGAGCCTGGCCTCGTCCTCGCTCGCCCACTGGATCGGCGTCGATTCGTCGCCTAAGAATTGATCAATCACTTTATTCTGGTCGGTCATTTTTGATGCTCCTTAAATCATTTCTTCGTTTTACGAAGTGCGCTGGGCTTGGTGAAGCCGTTCGCTCGCCAACCTTACGGCATCCATGATCTTATAATAGCTTCCGCAGCGACACAGGTTCCCGGCTAAATACTCCTTGATTTGCTGGTCGCTCGGCTGTGGATTCGCCTTCAGCAGCGCGTGTGTCGCCAGGATGAAGCCCGGCGTGCAGTAGCTGCACTGCAAGCCCATGCAATCCACGAACGCCTGTTGAACCGGGTCAAGCGGGCCATCCGGTGCAGCCAGCCCTTCAATCGTCGTGATATTACGCCCGGCGACCATCGGCACGAGCAGAAGGCAGCCGCTCAACGCCTCACCATCGACCAGCACCGTGCACGCGCCGCACATCCCGATCCCGCACGTCAGGCGCGTCCCGGTCAGCTTGAGGTGATCGCGCAGCACATCAAGCAGTGTGGCCGAAGTCGGCACGTCGTCCAACGAGACGGACTGACCGTTCAGGATGAAGTCAAGTTTCACGGTTGATCCGCCTTCTCGATGATCGCCCGCAGCACCTTCTCCGGCGTGATCGGCAGGCTGCGCACACGATAGCCGATGGCGTGTGCGACGGCATTGCCGACTGCCGCCGGGATGGCGGGCAGTGCCGTCTCGCCCAGGCCATGTGAGGGCGCGCCCTCCCGCTCGATCAGGTGCTGTGTCAGCCTGTCCGGCAAATCCATGATCGACGGGATCATGTAATCGGACAGGTTCGGGTTGCTGACCTGCCCGCCGTCGAACTTGATCTCCTCGAACAAGGCGCTGCCGATGCCCATAATCACGCTGCCCTCGTTTTGCAGTTCCGCCGTGAAGCGGTTGATGACCCGGCCCGCGTAGGTCGCCGCGTGCACGTGCGTCAGGCGTACCTGCCCGGTTTCCGTATCGACCTCGACCTCCACCGCCACCGCGCCCAGATGCCAGTGCGACGAGGCCACGCCTTGCCCGGTGTCCGGGTTCAGGCTGCCCACATTGCGAAATTCGCCCTCCCCGACCAGTTTTTCGACCTCGGCGCGCTGCACGATCTCGCCCAACGGCGCCGATTTGCCCGCCGCGAAGATCGCCCCGCCCCGCAGCTCCAACTCGTGCGGCTGTACGCCCATGAACAGCGCCGCGTGCGAACGCAGCTTGGCGGCCAGATCGTTGGCGGCGTTGCGAATGGCCTGGCCCATCATGTAGGTCGAACGGCTGGCCGTCGTGCGAACGTCAAAGGGCGTGGCATTCGTATCGGGCAGGGTCAGCGTCAGTCGGGCATAGTCCACGCCAAGCACGTCCGCCGCGATCTGCGCGGCGATGGTGCGTGCGCCCTGGCCCATCTCAATCGTGCCCATATGGACCGTGACCTGCCCATTCTGGTCGATCTCCACGCGGGCACTGGATCGGCTGGGCGTGGTCATGCCCTTGAGCAGCACGCATACCCCTTTGCCGCGCACCCGCCCATCGCTCAGGTCGGCGCGCACGCCCGCCTGCCAGTTGACGGCCCTGGCCGCATCGCGCAGACATTCCTCAAAAGCCACGTCTTCGAGCGTTTCGCCCGTTGCAAACTGATCGCCCTCGTGCAGCAGGTTCCTGACGCGGAACTCCACCGGGTCGAGGCCGATGGCGTGTGCCGCGATGTCCATCATCATCTCGGAGGCAAAGGCGCACTGCGTCACGCCGTAGCCGCGAAACGCGCCGTTGGGCGGCAGGTTGGTATAGACGCAGTGCGAATCGACCCAGACGTGCGGAATCTTGTAGGGGCCAACCGAGGCATAGCCGCCCTTTTGAGCCACGCCAGGACCGGTGTCTGCGTATGCGCCCGTGTCGTAGTACAGCCAGACCTGCTTGGCCGTGATCTCGCCGGTCCGTTTGACGCCCATCTTGACGCGGGCCACGACGGGATGACGGTTGAGTGTGACAAATTCCTCCTCGCGGCGCAGCACCAGCTTGACGGGCCTGCCTGCCTTGCGGGCCAGTGCCGCCGCAATCGGCTCCACATGCGGGAAGGTCTTGCTGCCGTAGCTGCCGCCGAGCGTGCGGACGAAGACCTGCACGTTCTCTTTGGGAAGGCTGAACATTTCGGCCAGCGCATCGCGGGTGTTGAAGGGCGTCTGCGTGGCGCTGTACACCACCAGCCGATCCGGTGTCTCGAAGTGGGCTACGCAGACGTGGGGTTCCATCGCGCAGTGCGCAGCGGCGGGCGTGCGGAACGTTTCCTCCAATACAATATCCGCCTCCGAGAAGCCGCGCTCGACCTCACCGTGCCGGATGCGGAAGCGGTGCGCAATGTTGGTGTTGGGCTGCGGGCGCATGTCGAAATAGGCCGACGTGCCGATCCAGTCCTCGCTCATGGGGTGGATGAGCGGCGCGCCCGGCTGGGCAGCTTCGTAGGCGTCGAACACGGCGGACAGTTCCTCGTAATCGGCCTCGATCAGCAGCAGCGCCTCGTCGGCTGCCGACTCGGACTCAGCCGCCACCGCCGCCACCGGGTCGCCCACGAAGCGCACTTTGTCCATCGCCAGGATCGGGTTGTCCTTGATCTGTGGCCCGTAGACAGGCTTGATAGCCGGGTCGTTGAAGTCATCGCGGGTCAGCGTGGCGATCACGCCCTCCACGCCGAGTGCAGCGCTGGCGTCCACGCGCGTCAGCCGGGCATGGGGATATGGGCTGCGCAAGATACGCGCATACAGCATCCCCGGTAGTTCCACGTCCAGCACATAGCTGATCGTCCCGGTGACGCGCTCCCGCGCGTCGATCATGGGCACGGCCTGGCCGATGGTTGTATGCGCAGTCATTGCGTCGCGCTCCGATCCCTGGCCTGCAAAGTCGCCCGGCGCACCAATACGCGGATCATTTGTCGCCGATACCAGCCGGAGCCGCGCAGATCATCCAGTGGATCGATAGCATCTGCGTAAGCGTCGGCAATCTGCCGGGCCAGCGCTTCCGTGATCGGCTTGCCGAGGGCGAGTCGTTCCGCCGCCGGAACACGCTGCGGACGCGAAGCCACAGCGCCGATCACCACGCTCAGATGCGAACATGCGCCATCCGCTGTCGCCAGCACCACCGCCACGCCCACGCAGGGCCGATCCTCGTGGGAGCGCGTGCGGTACTTCCCGTAGATACCGCGCCCGCCGGTTGGCAGGGCCGGGATGTGTATCGCTGTCAGCAGTTCGCCTGGTTTGATAATTGTCTCGTAGTGTCCGGTGATAAAGTCGTGCACCAGAACGCGCCGTTCGCCCGTCGCGCTCTGCAAACGCACCGATGCGCCGAGCGCCGTCAGTGTGGCGGGCGGGTCGCTGGCATAGTCGGCGTCGCACAGGCAGCCGCCCACTGTCGCCTGGTTGCGGATGCGCACGTTGGCGACCACACCGAACGTTTCGGCCAGCATCGGGTAGTACTGGCGCACCAGCGGGTGCGTCTCCATCATCCGGTGTGTGACCAGCGCACCGACAGTCAACCCATCAGCGGGATCGTAAGCGATTTGATCCAGGCCCGGCACACGCCGCAACGAGATCAGCGCCGAGGGCATGAGCAATCCCTGTTTCAGCACCAGCGTCACCCATGTTCCCCCGGCGATCAGGCGGGCATCCTCGCCGTAGTCGGCCATCGCCTTGAACGTGTCGGGGATGGTCGTCGGCTCGATCCAGTCGAAGTCGATCATGCTTTTCGTCCCAACACCTGCCCAAACCAGCGGCGGATCGCGTTAACCAGCGCCGCCAGAAATGCCGAGGCCGCTGCGCTTGTCGCCCGTCGGGTGGACATGGGGGCAGGCGCGGGCTGGCCTTCGGGCGTCTCGATCTGCGCCTTGAGGCACGTCAGGAACTCCGCCGAGAGCCGCTTGGTCGTGTCCTGAATCACCGTCTGCCCGAACTGCCCGATCTTGCCCCGAATGGTCACGTCGATCTTGTAGCTGACCTCGGTTTCCAGCGGCCCCAAGCGCTTCAAATTGGACGTGAACTCGCCCTGCACCATGCTGGCCGTCATCCTATCTTTGGCCTGCACCTTCGCGGTCAGCGCGGTGGGCGGGGTCTGGTTGGTGAGCGTGACCGTACCGTTGAACGTCGCGCCAATCGGCCCGACCTTCGCCTTGAGTTCACCCTCGTAAGTGGTCGGATCGGTCTGCCGCACCTCCGCCCCCGGCATACAGCGCGACATCTGCTCGATGTCCAGGAAGAAGTCCCACACCTTCTGGATGGGCGCGTTGATCGTGAAAGTCTCTTCGATAATCATGAGGATGGTTCGTCCTGATGTTCTTCAGCAAACTCCTGAACCCGTTGTTGCGCCGCCTCGTACATCGGCAGCGCCAGGTCTCGCGCCGCAGGCGCTTGAATCCGCTCGTAAGTCATGGAGAACTTGAGCATCACCTCGTCCAGCGTGCGTTTGCCACTGCGTGCCATGTCAAGAAACAGGTCAACATTCGTCTCCAAGAAGCTCAGGCTGTCCGCTGCCTGCACAAGATTCGCCTCGGGCCAGCCGCCGATCTCGTGGGCCACGATCAAGCGCTCGACCTCCTGGATCAGCGTCTCGTCGGCGTGCTGTTCACGCAGCCAGGCCCCGACAATCCGGGCGCTGCGGGCCGAATGCGCCTTGTTGTACTCGTCGTCGGCCCCCAGCCCGTCGATCTTCTCCTGCACGGGTTGATCGGGACCGGGAAAGGCGCGCTCCATGTCGTGCGTCAGCGTCGCCAGACGCATCGCTTCCGTCGCGTCGGGCGCGATCCGGTCAAGCCAGTCCAGCGCCTTCAACAGGTGACGTGAGTTATAGGGGTAGCTGTCGATGACCCACTGCCGCGCCGCGCCAATTAATGCTGAATCTGGTCTGTCCATTGACTGTTGCGCCTGAACTTTTGCCTTTAGCCCCGCGCCTCTCTCTCACAGTGTCGTGATCGGGCGGCTCTGCAACAGGTACAGCACATCGCCCTCGATGCACCATTCTACGTCCTGCGGTCTGCCGAAGTAGCGCTCCAGGTCCAGCCCGATCTTGCGCAGTCGTTCCAGGTCGCGTTCGCTCAGGACACGCGCACTGGCGCGTGCCGCAGGCAGCGGAACCTGCTCTGTGCCGCCGTTCTCAGCGCGCACCACTGCAATCGACTTGTGCGGGACATGCTCGCGCACAAGTGAGCCGTCGTCGCGGTCAAGGACGTAGTGATCGGGTGTGATCAGCCCGGAGACGACAGCCTCGCCCAAACCATAGGCTGCCTCGATCACCATCTGGTCAAGGCGGTTCTGCACCGGGTCGCAGGTAAACAGCACGCCACTCCTGTCCGGGTTGACCAGCTTTTGCACGACCACCGCCATGGCCATGTCGGCCAGCGATCCTTTCTGGGCGCGGTAGAACAGTGCCCGCGCCGTGAAGAAGGATGCCCAGCACTCGCGGACATGGTGGAGCACCGCCTCGATGCCCCGCACGTTCAAAAACGTTTCCTGCTGGCCGGCGAAACTCGCGCCCTCGCTGTCCTCGCTGATGGCGCTGGAACGCACCGCCACCACCGCGTTGCGGCCAAGTCGATTGTAGGCGGCCCGAATGTCGGCGTTCAGCGCCTCCGGCAGGCGTTGATCCAGCAAAAAGCTGCGAATGGTCTTTTCGGCGCGGTCAAGCTGGCGCTCGTCGTTCACGTTCAGGTGCTCGACGGCCCGCCAGATCACCTCGCGTCCGCCGTTAGCGGTCAGGAAGCTGCGAAAGGCTGCCGCACATACCACAAACCCCGGCGGGACGGGCAGCCCGGCGCGGGCCATATCGCCCAGGCTCGCGCCCTTGCCCCCGGCCATCGATACACTGCCCGGCGGCAGGTCATCCAACCAGGCGACCAGCGGTTCCATATCGTTCAGCCCTCCACAATGGCAATTGCCCGGACGGGAGCCGCCGTCGTGTTCACCCACTTGATGGGCAGCACGCACAGCGTGAAGCCGTGCGGCGGAAGCTGATCGAGGTTGGTCATATTTTCCAGGTGGTAATACTCGCGTTGCAGCATGACGCGGTGCGCCTCCCAGAACTGCTTGCGCTCGAACATGGCCCATACCGGCGGGTCAAAGGTGATGGCGTCGATGCCCATGACCTTCACGCCCTGGTCAAGCAGCCAGTTGGTCGCCTCGGCGGTCATGCCGCACTGGTCGGTCAGGTACGCCTCGGTGGACTGGATTTGGCCCGCCCCTGTATGGATCAGCACGATGTCCAGCGGTTTGACCGTGTAGTTGATCTTTGTCAGCGCTTCCTTCACGTCGTTGGTGCTAATACCAGCCCCTTTCGGTAGATGCCGGAAGTCCAGGCATACGCCGTCGCCGTAGCAGTATTCGAGCGGAATACCTTCGGGGCCGGGTGCATCGTCGCGCAGGTGGCGCAGCGAGTCGATGTGCGTCCCGATATGATCACCCAGCACGATCAGGTAGCTGGCCGTCAGCCAATTGACGCCGTACCTGGCCGCGCCGATCCGTTCCGCGAACTGCTGCCACGTCTCATACATTGCCATCGACGGGCGCACCACGCGCGGAAAGGCGATCATGTCGTTGTGGACGGGCATACTCAGGTCAATAATCTTGCGCGTCATTAACGAAATCTCCTTTGGTTTTCCCCTCTCCAGTTGGAGAGGGAGTAGGGGGTAAGGTTGAACCTCTCGATAATCGATTACTGCACTTAAACAAAAAGCGCCTCACTGAGAGGCCGTGATCCCGCCATCAATGTAGAGCGTTTGCCCGGTCACAAAATCCGAGGCAGGCGAGGCAAAGAACAGGGCCGCGCTCATCACGTCGCGCACGTCCGCGATACGCCCCAACGGGATACGCGACACCAGCCCGTTGTAGAATTTCTCGTCAGCCAGCATGTGCGCCACCAGTTCCGTGCGGACGAAGGTGGGCGCAACGACGTTCACCGTGATGTTGTGAGGCGCCCACTCTACCGCCAACTGCTTGCACAGAATGACCAGGCCGCCCTTCGTGGCGGTGTATGCTGCGTAGCCCCGGCCACGCAGCCCCAGCAGGCTCCGCACCGAGCCGATGTGTACCTGTTTGCCGCCCTGCCCCTGCCGGATCATATGCTTCGCGGCAGCCTGTGCCAGGAACATCGCACCTTTCAAGTTCACGTCGTAGACGTAATCAAAGGTAGCTTCGGTGAAATCTTCGGCCTTTTCCTCTTTGTTTGTGCCCACCGAGTTGACCAGGATGTCCAGGCGGCCAAAGTTCCCGGCCACTTCGTCCACCATGCGTCGAATCTCATCTATCGAGGTCACGTCGAAGGATGTGCCATAGGCGTCACTGCCGCCTGCTTTCAATTCGTCGGCAAAGCTGTGTGCCTTCTCGGCGCTGCGCCCACTGACGGCAACTTTCGCGCCCGCTGCCGCCAGTCCTCGCGCAACCTCAGCGCCAATACCTTGATAGCCGCCTGCGACCAGTGCCACTTTGCCGTCGAGACGGAAGAGTTGCGCCAACAGATCGGCGGCTTGTGCTGTGGTCATGCCGTCCGTGTCCCTTTCAAGAGATGTTTGTTCCAAACTCGGCTATATGCCCAATGCTTATCACGATAATTGCCTGCTTAACCACCTGATCGCCTCGTCTTCGGCGGTAAAAGCGCGTTTCTCGCCCAACAGCGGCCCCAGGCTGTCCAGCAGGCGGTTCGAGAGGGCGATAGCCGCGCCCCCATCGAGGACGAAGGCGGTATGGATATTCTGCGTGGCCGACGTGAATCGGCTGACTTTTTGCAGGCTATCCGCACCGTAGGGTGTGGCAACGCCCACGCCGCGCATATCAATCAGCAGCAGCACCAGTTCTCCCTCAATCCAGGCCGTGCCAAGCCGTGACAGGTCTTCCATCCAGCAGTCGATCACGTCCCGCGACTGTTTAGGCAGCCGAAAGACGACGATCCCGTCATCGCGTACCTTCATCGAGTAGGCTTCGGCCATGCTGTCCTCCCAATCGCGGCCAGGTGTCAGCTAAGACAGACCCTTGATACCCTGTCGAATACGTGGCAGCGAGGCAGCGCGAAGTCCAGGTAAACACGCTCGTTCAGCTTCAACGACTCGCCCAGCCCGCGTTCCCGATCCTCTTTGGCCCTCAGGATCAGTTTCTCGAAGGACAGATCAACGATCATCTCGTGACCCTGCGGCTCCGTTACGTACACCTCTGCCGGGATGCGCCCCTCGCCCGGCTCGCGGTGGAGCCGGATGTCTTCAGGGCGGACGCCGAGCACCACCTCGCCATCCTTCAACCGTTCGCGGATGCGCGCTGACCGAGCCGGATCAAGAGTCCACGAGTGCGGCCCGTGCGAAAGGCGCAGCCTGTCGCCCTCCGTCGCCGCCGTGCACTCGATCAGGTTGATGGGCGGGCTGCCCAAGAATTCGGCCACGAACATATTGACTGGTTTGTTGTAGATTTCATCGGGCGTGCCGACCTGCTGCACCAGGTTGTTGTTCAGCACCACGATCTTGTGGCCGATGGCCTGCGCCTCGATCTGGTCGTGCGTCACGTAAACCATCGTCACGCCCAGGTCGCCGTGCAGCCGCTTGATGTACGAGCGCGTTTCGATGCGCAGCTTGGCATCCAGGCCAGAAAGCGGCTCGTCCAACAAGAACGCCTTTGGCCGCCGGATGAGCGCCCGCCCGATGGCGACGCGCTGCTGCTGCCCGCCCGAAAGCTGGCGCGGATAGCGATCCAGGAATGGCGTCATTTGCAGCATTTCGGCGATCTCGGCCACACGCCGCCGGATTTCATCCTTCGGGCGCTGGACGGCCTCCAGCGGAAAGGCCCAGTTCTCCCAGACCGTCATGTGCGGGTAGAGCGCTCGCTGCTGGAAGACCATTGCAATGTCCCGATCCTGCGGCGGCAAGGTGTTGACGTGTGTATCACCCACGTAAATGTCACCGCGCTCGATGGGCGCATAGCCCGCGATGGCCCGCAGGATCGTGCTCTTGCCGGCGCCGGACGGCCCGACCAGCACGCACAGTTCACCCTGCTCGACGGTAAAAGTCGCATCCTGGATGGCAACCCGGCTGCCATAGCTGACCTTGAGATTTTCGACACGAAGATGGGACATAACACCCCTTAACTGTTGACCTCACCCCCGGCCCCTCTCCAACCGGAGAGGCGAGAAAATGCGACACCATCGCCACCCGGTTCCCCTCTCTGCTGGTGAAGAGGAGGTCAGGGGGTGAGGTTCACCTGATTCAGCACCTCGATCCGCTGCCCTGTGCCCGGCGCGAACAGGTGCAACTTCGACTGATCGATCCGTAGATTGACCGGTATGTCACGCTGCAAACGCCCACCAAACTGCGCCTTGGTGGCCCGTACCTTCCAGATGGCATTGCCGACGCGCACGCTGATGATCAGGTCGTTGCCCTCCGGCTCGACAATGTGAACGTGGCCGAGCGGCAGCGACTCATCCGGTTCGGTGTGCAGTGCGATCCGTTCGGGCCGGATGCCAATCGTTACGTCCGAGTCGTCGGGCAAATCCCCGATCTGCGCCGATAATGCATCTCCGGCGTGCAGTTCAAAGCCATCCGGGCCGAGCAGGTACGTGCCGCGTCCCCTGGTCCGTTCCACCTTGCAGCGCATAAAGTTCATGGGCGGCGTGCCGATGAAGCCAGCGACAAACTCATTGACCGGCTGGTCGTAGATGTGCATGGGACTGCCGCTTTGCTGGATACGCCCGTTGTCCATGACCACAATCGTATCAGCCAGGCTTTGCGCCTCCTCCTGATCGTGCGTGACATAGATCGTGGTGATGTTCAGATCACGCTGCAAGCGCTTGAGGACGGCGCGCGTTTGCAGTTTGAGCCGAACGTCCAGGTTGTTGAGCGGCTCGTCGAGCAGCAGCACGCGCGGTTTGCGGATCAGCGCCCGCGCAATGGCGACCCGCTGCGCCTGCCCGGTGCTGAGGTGACGCGGCAGCCGATCCAGCACGTCGGTCAGGCCGAGCAGTTCTGCGATACGCTGTGTTTCCGCCGCAATGGTCGCTTTGTCCATCTTCTTGGCTTCAAGCGGAAAGGCCAGGTGTTTGGCGACGGTCAGATGCGGGTACAGGGCATACGACTGAAAAACCATCGCAATGTCGCGTTCGCCCGGATACAGCTTCGTGATCACCTGCTCGTCGATCAGGATGTCGCCCGCATCCGGCTTGATCAAGCCGGCAATGGCGCGCAGGGTTGTCGTCTTGCCGCAGCCCGATGGCCCCAGAAAAACGCAGAATTCGCCGTCGTCAACCGTCAGCGAAATATCGTCTGCGGCATGTGTCTTGCCGTACCAGACGTGCAGATGATCCACCACGACCCGCGCCATCTTCTCCCCTTGCTATCTCAACTGCCCGAAGCTCATGCCCCGGATCAACTGGTTGCGCACCAGGATCGTAAACACGACGACGGGCGCGACCAGCAGCGTCGCAGCGGCGGAAATGCCGCCCCAGTCGATGCCTGTCGGCGGCAGGAACTTGGTCAGCGCCACCGGGCCAGTCGTCGCTACGTTCTGAGTCAGCACAAAAGCCAGCAAAAATTCGTTGGTCGATTGGATGATGTTGAAGACGGCTACCGTCGCAATGCCGGGCACGACCAGCGGCAGTGCCACTTTGCGGAACACCGCCCAGGGGCCATAGCCGTCCATCATGGCCGCCTCTTCCAGTTCGGGTGAAATCTCGTCAAAGAAACCCTTGAGCAGCCACACCCCAAACGAGATGTTGAACACCGAGTAAACCAGGATCAACGTCAGGTGCTTGTCGAGCATCCCGAACGCCTGGAACATGAAGAAGTACGGCACGATCACGGCGACGGGCGGCAGCATCCGCAGGCTGAGAATCCAGAACAGGATGTTGTCGCTGCGCCGGGGCGGGAAGCGCGAGAAGCCGTAAGCCGTCAGGCAGGCCATGATGATCGAGAAGACCGTCGTCGCCAGCGAGATCACGATGCTATTGAAGATAAAGCGGAGAAATTCGCTCTTCGTGCCGACCAGATACCATTGTCCGAACAGGTTAAAGCGCGTTAGCTCGCGGTACTCGTCGGATGGCAAGACCTGGCTTGGCCGCTGCAACTGTGGTTCGTTGGTCAGTTTGTTAATCTTGGGCTGGCCCGTCGCCGGGTCGATCAACACCTGAAGGGGTACGATGGCAATCGACAGCAGTTGATCGTAGTTTTGCAGGGTCGGCGTAAAAGACAGAATGCGCGGCGGCACGGCGTACCAGTCCACGCGCTGCTTAAACGATGTGCTGAACATCCAGAACAGCGGGAAGAAGAACAGCGCCACGATGAGCAGCACTGGAATGTATTGAAGGATGGTGCGGCCTAGACCTTTTGGTTTGGTACTCATTACTTAACTCAAGCGGTATATAGCCGTGCCCGGCGGCTGCGGGTGATCAGGCGCAAGATCACGGTAGTCACGATGTTGATCAGGATCACAATCAGCCACGAGAAGGCGGCTGCTTCACCGACGCGGAAGTAGGTGAACCCGACCTTATAATCCAGCACGGACAGCGTCGCTGTGTAATCGCCGGGACCGCCACCTGTCAGGATGTACACGCTGTCGAAGATCTTGATGGTGTCGATGCTGCGGAACAGGATGGCGACCAGCAGCGGCGTTACCAGGAAGGGCAGTGTGATCCGGCGGAACTGCATCCAGCGTGAGGCGCGATCCAGGGTCGCGGCCTCGTACAGCGCCGGTGGGATGGTGTTCAGACCCGCCGCTGCCAGCAGCGCCACAAAAGGCGTCCACTGCCAGACATCGACCACGATGATGGCGATGGCGGCCAGCACTGGGTCGATCAACCACTGCGGTGGGTCAAGCTGTAGCAGGCCGCCGATGGTCGAATTGATAACCCAGTTGATGATCCCGAACGTGCCATCAAACATGTAGCGCCAGAAATAGCCGATGACCAGCGGCGAGACCATCATCGGCAGGTAGACCAGCAGCCTGAACAGCCCCATCCCACGCAGGCGCTGGTTGAGCAGCAGCGCGATGCCAACGCCGAATAACACTTCCAGCGTCACGGCCACGACGGTCAGCACCAGCGTGATGCCTATCGCGTACCAGAATTCACCGCCGCTCAACACCTTGCCATAGTTTTCCAGCCCGATCCAGACCGGGGGCCGTCCTGTTTCCGTCCTGAACAGGCTGATGAACAGCGAGTACAGCAGCGGGAAGACCGTCATCACGAACAGGTAGACGATGGTTGGAATCAGCAGAATCCGGGGAAACCACCAGATCTGCCGTTCAAAGCGCGATTCCGCAGCTGGTACCGGTGCGGCGCTGGCAAATGGCGCTGTCGTTTCTGCCATCACAAATCCAATCGTTCTACAGGCTAAACGTGAGAGAGGACTGGGCGAACGCTCTGGCATCCACTCAGTCCTTAACCGCTGAGTCCTTACTTCTTCTTGTTCTTCGGGTTTTCCGGGCTGCTGTCATAGACGACTTGCTGCGCCGTTGCCGCATCATCCAGCGCTTTCTTGGCCGGGACTTTGTCAATGTAGCCCAGGTTAAGCTGGCGGGCGCAGATGTCCAGTAGTTCGGCGTAATCGCCGTTGTTCCACATGTCGCGGATGATCGGGATCGAATCCACAAACGCCTTGTGCCACTCGCTGGTCTTGGCGGCTTCGTCGGCCAGGTCCTTACGCGATGAAATAAAGCCCGCCGGGAGTGTCTTGAGCAGGGCCGACTGCGTATCCTTGCTCAACAACCACTGCTCGTACATCCAGGCTTCGGCCTTGTTCTTGGAGTTGGCGTTGATGCCCGTCCCCTGGCAACCGAACATGGCCGCGCGGCCACCCGGCCCTTTCGGGACCACCGCATAGCCGATCTTGCCCACGACGGCAGACGACTTCGGGTCTTCGGGCAGGTTGCCAAACAGGGGCGCCCAGTTCTGCGCCATCGCGGTTTTGCCCTGCAGCAGCGCGTTCAGGCGTTCGTTGAAGCCCCAGCCGCCGGAAGCTGGATCAACGCTCTTGTCCACCTTCCACATGTCGCGCATGAATTCGAGCGCTTTGACGGCGGGCGCGCCGTTGATGTAGCCGTTGGCGATCCACTTTTCCGCATCCCACAGGTCGCCCCCAAAGGCCCACAACAGCGGCAGATATTCGACGGTGATATAGTCCGCGGCACGGTTGGCGTGGAAGGCCATGCCGTAGTAGTCTTTGGTGGTCACCTGCTTCGCCAACTTGCGCAGGTCATCCCAGGTCTCCGGCACATTCTTGATAATGTCCTTGCGATACCAGAGCACCTCGCAGTTCAGGCTCCAGGGCAGACCATAGATCGGCACGTCCTTCATGGCGTCCAGCTTGCCGGTGCGCAGCGCGGTCTCCACGCTCGGATAGCGACCCAGGCGGGCGGCAATTTCGGGGTGGAAGTCGTCAAATTTGATGGTCGCCTTGGAATTGCCCAGGTAGTCGGGCGTATCGAGCCGTTCCAGCGCGCCACCCAGGACAAAACCGCCCAGCCACTGGCTGTCGTAGTGATAGATGTCGTAAGTATCGCTCTTGCCGCTCACTAACTGCTTGACACGCTGCTCCATGAAGGTATAGTCCAGCGCCTCAAGCTCAACCTTGATGCCCGTATCGGGTGTGAAGGTTTCGTCGGCCAGCTTCTGCTCGGTAGCGGTAGAAGGCCAGGCCAGTGCCAGCACCTTGATGGTTTTGGCAGCCTGTCGGGCGGCTTTGCGCCCGGACTCCGATTCGCGCTGCATTGCCAGTGCCCGCCGCGTGCCGGGCAGTGCGGCCAGGGTCGCGGCGGCTAGAGAAGCCTTCAGAAAATTACGCCGGGTGAACTGGGACTTGGCCTGGTTTGACATCTTCTTTAATTCTCCTAAAACCTAATTTGGGACTTCGATAATCTAGACCTGGATTCGATTATCGATTATCCGCCAGAATAGCATAAGGCGCGGGCCAATGTCAACCGGGCAGATTAAAGTTCGCTACAAAGATCGCCACAGACCGGGGTGTTCACAGTAAAATTTCGATGGAACCACGCCACCAACCGTCCCGAATTGTCTGGCTGCCGCCGTTATGCTAAGATCGTCGCCAACGAAGGAACCCCATGACTGAATTTTTACTCGTTCGCCACGCCGTCAACGATTATGTCAAAACGGGCAAGCTGGCTGGCTGGACGCCCGACGTGCACCTGAATGACGATGGACGCGAACAGGCAGCGGCGCTTGGCATGCGGCTCGCCAAGACGAAGATCGACGCTCTCTATTCCAGCCCGCTGGAACGCACCGTCGAGACTGCCCAGGCTATCCTTGAACACCACCCACATGTGAAGTTGCAACTGCTGGACGAGATCGGCGAGGTACGCTACGGGACGTGGCAGGGGGAGGAAATCAGCAAGCTGGCGCAACGCAAAATGTGGCGGATCGTACAGGGTTTTCCGAGTCGGGTGCGCTTCCCAAGTGGTGAAGCCATGCGCGAAACGCAAATGCGCGCTGTCAACGCCCTGGAAAATCTGGTCGAAAAGCATCCGCGCGCTACGGTGGTGCTGGTTTCGCACAGCGACGTGATCAAGATGATCGTGACGCACTACCTGGGGCTGCACCTGGACTTGTTCCAGCGCATCGAGATTTCTCCGGCTTCGTTGAGCATCATCTCAATCGGCTACAGCCGCCCGACCATCGTGCAGCTCAACGAAACGAACTACCTGCCGCCGCCCAGGCCCAAAGAAGACAAGCCGGAGGGTGATCACTCTCCCCGGTAAACCGGGGAGCTTCTCAGGCTACGCTCGCCCCAACGGGCCACGTTAACGCCTGACCGCCCGATCCGGGCGGACTGAACGCCAGTTTCAAGATATTCCGGGCGGCATTCAAGTCCCGGTCAAGTTCAAGCAGACAGTTAGGACAGACATGCACACGAACGCTCAAATCCTTTTCGACCAGCGCACCGCAA
>JAJPHV010000074.1 GCA_021325095.1 Chloroflexota bacterium
CGACGTTCCGTTCGGGCCTTCAGGCGTCAACGTAGCGCAGTCGCTCATGCGTAGCCTGAGAAGCTGTTGCTTAAAAGCAGAATCTTCTTCTATGAAGCTGTCTGCTTTAGCTGACAGCGTGATCACTCAATGCTCCTCTCAGGCTCGCCCCATGGTGTGAATCATGAACAGCAGCCCGCTCTCGAACGTGACGCGCGCTTCATGTTCGAGCAGCACGTTGCTCATGCCACGCGCGGGGCCAAAGGTTAACGTTTCGTGACGCAGGGGGTACTTCAGCCTGTCTGTGACAATACCTGTCGCCGCGCCAACGGGCAGCAGCGAGAGCGTATCGCCCGGCTCCCCGGTGATCCGCACCTCGCCGGGGTAAGCCAGCCACACACTCTGGCTGCCGCTCACCAGCCGCACGTCGCGGTTGCGCAGTGCGGGCAGCGCCAGCAGATAGGCGTTGCCAATGGTCTGATCCAGGCGCCCTCCGACAGCCGCGATGACGCGAATCGGATCACACCCGCACTGCGCAGCCTCGATCAGCGCCAGTTCCAGGTCGGTTTCATCTTTATCGACGGGGAAGCGCCTGACCTGCGCGCCGCGCTGTTGAGCCTGCACCAGCAGCGTGGGATCGGCGGAGTCCATGTCCCCGATCACCACTTCGGGCACCAGGTCGAGCGCCAGCGCATGGCGCAGACCGCCGTCGGCGGCGATGACCAGCCAGGGCGGTGGCGTGTTCAGCGCGGCGCGGACGGCAGGGCCGTCATTCAGATCACCGTTGGCAAAGACGAGTCCGTACAAAACAAAACCACCTCCCGGCGATGGGGAGGTGGTTGGATCGGTAGTGCATGATGCTGCTCCCTACGCCGGTATTATCCGGATCAGGTGAAGGGTCGATGCCGTGTCGGGGCATCCTCTCAGCCTGGTTATCCCAAGCTCCCCTGCGCGACGGGTTGTTAAAGATGTTTCAAGATTAGCGACTTCGCAGCCACCTGTCAAGCCCTGGAAGCGCCGGAAGCAGTGCCGTGTCGTGCTGCGTGGCAAACGCGATCAGATCGGCCAGCGACGGCGCAGCCGTATGACCGCCTAACGCCCCGATAACGTGGGCAGCGGTCATGTGGCCCAGGCGGGCGGCCTGCTGTACGTTCCAGCCGGCGAGGACAGCCGCCAGGAAGCCGCCACAAAAAGCATCGCCTGCCCCGGTAGTATCCACCACGTGGCTCACCGGGTACGCCGGGACGTGCGCATTGACTCCCTCCGAGAGGATGAGACAGCCAGATTCGCCCAACTTGACGACTACCGTTTTTGGCCCCAGCGCCCGGATGCGGGCTGCTGCCTCCACCGGGTCGCCTGCACCACTCAACAGCCGGGCCTCTTCCTGGCTGGGGAAAATAAAGTCCAGGTCGGCCAATAGGGGCGACGAACCATGCTCGCGGGCAAATTGGAACGAGGGATCGAGCGCGATCAGCGCGCCGTGTGCCCTGGCCTGTTGCATCAGAGCCAGGGCTGTCGCCCGCGAGGAGTCGTCTTGAAAACTGTAACCGGACAGGTGCAGGCAATCCCCTGCCGCGATCAGATCGGCGGGCAAGGGGCCGTAGGGCTGCGCATTCGTGCCGCGAAACGAAAAGAAAGTCCGCTCGCCGCGGGGGCTGAGGATGGCTATCGTTACGGCGGTTGGCGCATCGACGCGGCGCAGGTGATCGATCTGCACGCCGTTCTGCCGCAGGTCACTCACCAGGATGTCGGCCAGCACGTCCTTGCCGGTCACGCCGACGAACTGAGTGGGCACGCCCAGGCGGGCCGCAGTCACGGCGCAGTTGGCGGCGGAACCGGCAGGGAACAGCGCGACACGCCGGGCAGTGGCATCCTGGCCCGGTTGAGGAAAGGCTTCGGCCTGCACGAGAATGTCAATGCACAGGTCGCCGAAGCATATTAGCCTGGGTGGAGGCATGGTGGCAGCGATTTATAGCGATTTATCCAGCCCGACCCGCTCTCGACCTAAGTGGAGAGCGGGTCGGAGGTGAGAGCTAACTGCCGATGGTCACGCGGTAGTAGTAAGTGGACTTGCCGAGCGGCCACGAGATTTCCACCGCCAGGATATAACTGCCGGGAGTCGTCGGCAGCGTGTACAGCATCAGGTTATCCGGTGCGAGGTTGGCTTTGTTCAGTATCGTCGTGCCATCGGCGGTGGCAATGCTGACCGTCACGCTGGTGGGACGCGGCCCTTTGAAATTGATCTGCGCCACATCACCAGGGGCGGCAAAGATGCGTTCTGCGGCGGCATTGCGCGGACGGTTTCCGCAGGTCTGCTCGCCACCCTCGCCGAGCACGCACGCGCTGATGGCTATCGGCTCATAGCTTCGCCCGGCCACGATCACCGTCGATGCAGGCGCAACCGACGTGCCGCCGGGCGTGGCCGTAACGATCACCACAATCGGAGTCGCTTCCAGCGTCGGTTCCAGTATCGCTCCGGCCTGCGAGGTGGCTGTTGGCGCTTCTGGGGACGGAGCCGGCGTCTCGCTGGGGGCAGGGAGCGGCGTCGCTGTCGGTGGAATCGGGCTGACAGGAATGGTAGGCTGAATGGCCTGGGTTGCGGCGGCGGTGGCTGATGCAGTGGCTTCGGGCGTTGTCGGCGCGGTGGTGGCTTCAATCGTCGCTACTTCCGGCGTGGCCGTTGGCGCAGTGGTTGGCTCAACTGTCGGTACTTCGGTTGCAGCGATGGTCGCTTCGGGGGTGGCCTGGGCTGTCGCTTCGGCAGCGGTAGCTTCAGGCGTCACTGCCTCGGTGGCAACCTCAGTCGCGGGCGCTGTCGCGGCAGCGACGGCTTCACCCACGTTCAGCAGATAAACGTAAGTCACAAACGGCTGGCTTCCGGACAGATCGCCTGCGTAGAGCGCAACAACCTGCAAGCGATGGTTGCCAGGGGTGAGCTTATCGACCTTGAACTCGCCTTTGGTATCCGCCAGGTTGGCGGTTGGGTTATTGCCGCCGGCATCTTTATCGTCCAGCAGAGTCGCCTCGAAGCTCTGCGGCGCGGGCGTATCGGGGTCGAGCTTGAAGGTTAACGTGTCGCCGTTCGCCACCGCAATGGACTGGGTGGGCTGTGGCTCATCCACAAAATCGCATTCGGGATTGGCGTTCGGCCAGCACGATGAGCCGACCAACCCGGCCAATTCCGCACCATTTAGCTCGGCGCGAATGACGGGCTTGGTGGCGGGCAGGTTGGCCGCCTGGGTTCCGGCTGGCGCGGCTTGTGTGGCCGCTTCGGTCTGCGCAATGGTCGGGTGAGTCGTTGTGCCCTGCCCGAAAATAAACAGGGCCAGGAGCACACTGACCAGTGCAATAATCGTCAATCGCTTCCCAGTTGTGGTCATTATTTCCCCCTACACGTGGGTACGCTGCGGGACAGCGCAAGGGCCAACCGCCGCAAAATTATTCCGCCCGCATTGTAGCATTCTATGTAGCTTTGCGGTAGTGCGCGGGGAGCGATGACGGACGCCTGAGGCTTCTACCGGTGCATACGCTCCCAGCGCCCGACCCACTTCCAGTTGGACGTATCGCGCTCGTTCGGCCCGATAATCTGGGCTGCTTGCTGCCGGCGGTTGTGGGCATAGAGCGTCGCCAGGATGGCCGCCGCCTGCGGATTCAGCCGCGCCGGGTCCACTGTCGGGTTGAAATAGTGCTCCACGAAACTCGTGTCGAATTTGCCGGAAATGAAGTGGTGGCTGTCCACCAGCTTTTGATGGAAGGGCAGGTTCGTCTTGATGCCCATGATGCGGTATTCCTCAAGGGCACGGCTCAGGCGGCGGATCGCTTCGGGTCGGCTTGCGCCCCACACCACCAGCTTGGACAGCATCGAGTCGTAATAGGGCGTGACTTCGTACCCGGCGTAAATGCCGCTGTCCAGCCGGACGCCCGGCCCGGTGGGCGCCAGGTGAATGGTCACCGTCCCGGTGGAAGGCAGGAAATTGTTGAAGGGGTCTTCGGCATTGATGCGGCACTCGAAGGCATGGCCGTTAATGTGCAGACTGTCCTGGGTTGGCCCCATGCGCCGCCCACGCGCGATGCGAATCTGCTCCTTGACCAGATCGACGCCCGTAACCATTTCGGTGACGGTGTGCTCGACCTGGAGGCGCGTGTTCATCTCCATGAAGTAGAAGTTCTTGTCTTTATCGACCAGGCATTCAATGGTTCCGGCGTTCAGGTAATCCACGGCTTGCGCGGCGCGGACGGCCATTGCGCCCATGCGCTGGCGCAGATCGTCGTCCAGGAAAGGACTGGGCGCTTCCTCGACCAGCTTCTGGTGGCGGCGCTGGATGCTGCACTCGCGCTCGCCCAGGTGGATGGTGTTGCCGTGCATGTCCGCCAGAATCTGGAACTCGACGTGTCGCGCACCCTCGATCAGCTTTTCCAGGTAGACCCTGCCATCGCCAAAAGCCGCCTCAGCCTCGCGGTGGGCCGCCGCCAGCGCGCCCGGCAGTTCGGCTGGCTCACGCACGATGCGCATCCCTTTGCCCCCGCCGCCTGCGGCTGCCTTGACCATGATCGGGAAGCCGATCTTGCTGGCAGCGTTGCTCAACTCTTCGTCGCTCAGTTCGCGTTCCTGCTCCGTGCCGGGGATGACAGGCACGCCAGCGGCCTTCACCGTCCGGCGCGCCTCCTGCTTATCGCCCATCAGCCGGATCGAGTGCGGGCGGGGGCCGATGAAGATGATGCCCGCGTCCATGCAAGCCTGCGCGAACGCTTCCCGCTCCGAGAGGAAGCCATAGCCAGGATGAATCGCATCCGCGCCGGAACGCCGTGCCACGTCGATGATCTTGTCGATGACCAGGTAGCTTTCGCGGGCAGGCGGTGGCCCGATGTGGTAGGCTTCGTTGGCGTAACGCACATGCAGCGCGGCCCGATCCGCATCGCTGTACACCGCCACCGTGTCGATGCCCAGTTCGCGGCAGGCGCGGATGACACGGACAGCGATCTCGCCCCGGTTGGCGACCAAAACTTTCGTTATCTGGTGGGTATCTCGTGCGGCCATAGGTTTCTCGACTGTCTCATTTCACCGAGTGCAGCTGCTTATTCACTATATCCAGGTCGAGGGCGTCAGGGTCGAAATCTCCGCCAAGCCATTCGAGCATGTCCTTGTGGTCAGGATGATGCGGGTCTTTGATGGTTTCCAGAAGGCCGTAGTAGCCCCAGATTCCGCCGCAATCTTCGGGCGGGCAGGCCAGCTTCCCTTTCAAGCAGCGCGGATAGTGAGCGTCTGGCTCCGGCGCAAGAATCTTTTCAACGAGGATGTCGTGATCCCAACCATCCCCGAAGTCATATTCGTAGCGAAAGTGCTTTTGAGGCGCGAGGCCCAATCGATCCAGAGATTTGCCCCGCTCGCTGGCTGTGAAATCCAGATCGAACTGCGGGTCACTGTAATACTTCTCGCCAATTTGAAACTGGTGCAGATGGGAATTCGTCCAGCCCATCACGATTTGAATGATGTCGTGCAGTTTGGCAAGACTGGTGTTTCCCCTGACCTGTATGCGCCGCCAGATGGGGGGCCTGCTGCCGCGCAGCGTGATTTTCAGCTGATAGATGGCCGGGGCAGTTGCAGCCTCTTTGGTTGACATTTTCTTACCCTCGCATTCGAAATACGGAAGGAGTTTTCATAGAACACCAGCTTTATTTCTGACGATAGAACTGGTTCAGCCGAATTTGTAACATTTCTGCCAGTTGTTGGTAAGTGATCTTGCTACGTCCCGCTTTAATTGTTTGAGTACCTGCCGCACGAAACTTATCCGCAAGCAATCGCAGTGTCTCTCCACTTGGAAAGAGCGCCTGCAAAACACCATTTACCCAAAGCGTCTCGGCTGAGATAAGTTTGTACCATAGCGCGCCTGGAACGCCTTCGATTTCCGAGACAGCCAACGTAGAGTCCAAATCATAGTTCAGAGTAATCTGCTCTGGTACGGTCTTGCGCCAGACCTGCAAACTGTTGAAAAGCAGATCCCATATCTGCATATGACCCTGCAAATGTTGGAACAGTTCGCCGTTGTAAAACAAGAAGATCGGGAGGCCCGATTCGTCTTTCAGATCAACAAGTGCTTTCTTGTAGTATCCTTCATTCTTGTGAAGGGCTGGATCGAGAAAATACATGATTCCCGTAAGCGATTCGCCATGTTTAGCTTTGAGATATAGAAGCTTCTTGCGAAAGTTTTCTATTTGCCCTCGCTTTTTGGTTGAGTCGTGATCATCGCGCACCTTTTGTTCAATTAAGTAGTACTGCCGCTGATCCGCTGTGCAGAAATACTGATCGCAAGACAGGTCGTCTTCATCATCAGTCTGGAATCGTTTCTCAAGTTCGACAAAACCCATTGCGAGGATCAATTTGGAGACAATTTCCTCCATTGCATCTCCAAACCTAATCTCGCGGGATTGTAGTATGTTCTGTAGCAACTTCAAACGCGGTGTTGTAGATCGAAAGATACCTACGAAGCGGTCTGGACGCCTTGCCATTGCCTGAAGCAACGCAGCCTTTTCTTGACTGAAAACGTGGCGATTCAGTATTTCAATGATGTCATTCTGATCCATTCGCTCGTTGCGCTTTCCTGACCTTTTCCCTCAAGGCATCTACCACTTCCAATTCGCCTTGCTCGGTCTCATAGTACCAATGCTCCCAGCCATTACAGGCTGGCAAAGTTCCGATATAAGCACCAATTTTATGAATGGAACCGCGTTCACCGTCAGCAGTCCTTAATGAGCCATCGGCAAGCACGGTTGCCATTTTGTCGCGTTGACGATTGAAATATAAAGGCTGACCTGGCAAGAGTAATCCTGTTTCCAGCAAACTGGCAAACGCTATGCGCGGTGCAGAACGCTTAGTCTCAAATCTGCCCAAAACCTCGTCGTCTGGAATAAGTGGCTTGGCAATCGCATCGAGGCGTGCCTTAGCCCCCGCGATGTACTTATCTTCACGCTCAATGCCGATATAGTGTCGTCCTAGCTTCTTGGCTACTGCGCCGGTTGTTCCTGTCCCAAAGAAAGGATCAAGAACGACATCACCCGGATTAGAACTTGCCAGCAGAATACGATATAGGAGCGCTTCTGGTTTTTGGGTTGTATGCAGCTTTTCACCATTCACCATCAGACGCTCAGTGCCAGTGCAAAGCGGAATCTCCCAATCGCTGCGCATCTGCTTTTCGTCGTTTGCCATCTTCATGGCATGATAGCTAAAAGTATACCGTTTTTGATCCTTCGACTTCTTGCACCATAGCAATGTTTCATGGGCATTCGTAAAGCGCACGCCGCGAAAGTTGGGCATTGGATTGGTCTTAATCCAGACCACATCGTTCAAAAACCAGTAGCCCAAGTCCTGTAGAATAGTTCCCACCCGATAAATGTTGTGATACGAACCAATGACCCACAATGTCCCTGTATCTTTCAGCACCCGCCGACAGGCTGTAAGCCACTCGCGGGTGAATTGATCGTAGCTGGCAAAATCGCCAAACTGATCCCATTCATCATCGACAGCATCGACCTCTGTCAGATTTGGACGCAGCAACGTGTTTTGGAGTTGGAGATTGTAGGGCGGGTCTGCAAAGATAAGATCGACTGATTTTTCAGGAAGTTCGTTGAGGACCTGACGGCAGTCTCCCTGCAAAATGCAGTCAACGTCGAGATATTCAACCGCGCCAGAACGGTTCACATCAGTCATTTTATATCCATTTCCTAGTGTGTTAGACGCCTCCACAGAGGCAATTTTAACACATTTGTTCTGGTAGTGCTGTCCCGGTAATCGCTTCCAACGGGCAAATTATCACAGCGGGATATTGCCGTGCTTCTTGGGCGGATTGCTGTCCCGCTTGTTTTGCAGCATTTCGAGCGCGTTGATCAGCCGGGGGCGCGTCTCCGACGGCATGATCACGTCGTCGATGTAGCCACGCGAGGCCGCGACGTAGGGGTTGGCGAACTTCTCGCGGTACATCGCCACCAGTTCGGCCTTCCTGGCAACCGGGTCGGCAGCCTCGGCAAGCTCGTGTCGGAAGATGATGTTGACTGCGCCTTCCGGCCCCATGACCGCAATTTCCGCCGTCGGCCAGGCCAGGTTCAGATCGCCTCGGATGTGCTTGCTGTTCATGACGCAGTATGCGCCGCCATACGCCTTGCGCGTGATCACGGTGATCTTGGGGACGGTGGCCTCGCAGTAGGCATAGAGCAGTTTTGCGCCGGAGCGGATGATCCCACCGTGTTCCTGGCGCGTGCCGGGCATGAAGCCGGGCACGTCCTCGAAGGTGACCAGTGGAATGTTGAAGCAGTCGCAGAACCGAATGAAGCGCGCGGCTTTCTCGCTGGCGTCGATGTCCAGCACGCCCGCCAGCACCATCGGCTGGTTGGCGATGACGCCTACCGTATGCCCGCCCAGACGCGCAAAGCCGACGACCACATTGGCGGCATAGTGCTCGTGAATCTCGAATAGACGCCCATCGTCCACGATCAGGCGGATCACCTCTTTGATGTCGTAGGGCTTGTTCGGGTTGTCGGGAATGAGCGTGTTCAGGCGCTCCTCGGTACGCAGCGGATCGTCTTTGCTCTTGCTGATCGGCGGGTCTTCCATGTTGTTCTGCGGCAAATAGGTCATCAGTTCGCGGATCAGGAAGAAGCAGTCGGCCTCGCTGTTTGTCGCCACGTGGCAGACACCGCTGGTCGTGCTGTGCACGGAAGCGCCGCCCAGGTCTTCAAAGGAGACGTCCTCCTGCGTGACCGCTTTGACCACATCCGGCCCGGTCACGAACATATAGGAGGTGTTTTTGACCATGAAGATAAAATCGGTGAGGGCCGGGCTGTAAACAGCCCCCCCCGCGCACGGCCCAATGATGGCACTGATCTGCGGGATGACGCCGCTGGCGAGCGTGTTGCGCAGGAAAATGTCGGCATACCCCCCCAGGCTGACCACGCCTTCCTGGATGCGCGCGCCGCCGCTGTCGTTCAGGCCGATGATCGGCGCGCCGACCTTCATCGCCATCTCCATGATCTTGACGATCTTTTCGGCATGAACTTCGGATAGAGAGCCGCCCATCACCGTGAAATCCTGCGAATAGACGTAAACCAGCCGCCCGTTGATGGTTCCCCAACCCGTGATCACGCTATCCCCGACGTACTGGTTTTCGGGGCGATCCATGCCAAAATCGCGGGCACGCTGCACGACAAAGGCATCGATCTCGCGGAAGCTGCCAGGGTCAAGCAGCAGTTCAAGCCGCTCTCTGGCTGAGAGTTTTCCGGCCTTGTGCTGCCGCTCGATACGCGCCTCGCCTCCCCCGGCGTGGCTTCGTTCGCGCATCTCGCGGAGAAGTGCTACTCCATCCTGTTGGTTCTTGTGATTATCGGACATCAGCTTTTCCCTGGTAAAACCGTCGCCTGATAAAAGTATGCGCTGTCCTGATGCGGTGACTGCATTATAACCTTGTGTCTGGCTCACCTTCAATCTGACCGGGAGCTAGGAAACTCATACCGCCGGATGGCTCAAATCCGGGATACTGTCAAAGACGGTGCGCAGCCTGTCGAAATGCGGCTGCTGGTACGCCCCGAAATAGACCGCTTCGATGCGCGTTTCCCACAGCTCCAAGTGGTCGATGGCCCGCGCCACGAGCGATGGCGCGATCACTTCGATGGACAGCCCGCCGTCACCCGCCCCCAGGATCGGGAAAACCACTGTCTTGAGTGGCTCACCATTTTGATATAACTCGGAATTGAGCTGATCGATGCGCATCAGCGTTTTGGTGACACACTGGCCGAGTTGAGTGATCACTCCCCCGGATGAATCCGGGGGCTTCTCAGGCTACGCTCGCCCCGACGGGCCACGTTAGCGCCTGACCGCCCGATCCGGGCGGACTGAACGCCCGTTTCAAGATATTCCGGGCGGCATTCAAGTCCCGGTCAAGTTCAAGCAGACAGTTAGGACAGACATGCACACGAACGCTCAAATCCTTTTCGACCAGCGCACCGCAA